>JBGSLR010000094.1:0-132198 GCA_041740615.1 Desulfobacterales bacterium | reverse complement strand
CACCTGTTCCCATCCCGAACACAGAAGTTAAGCTCTTTTGCGCCGATGGTACTGCTCGGGAAGCTGGGTGGGAGAGTAGGACGCCGCCGAAAATCTTTTTAAAAGCCCGGATACTCTCAGGAGTGTCCGGGCTTTTTTTTTTCAATGGTATTAACAATTTTTATACTCATTGATCGAATTTCGGTTTTCTGATATGATTCCTCACCACGTAACGAGATAAGATATATCAAATCCAGAATATCAAAAACCATTTGACAAGAAAAAGACGGAAGCCCGGTGTATATCGGAAATATCAAAACGAAAATATTCCTGACTATCGCAAGCTTATTGTTGATCGGAATGTTTTTGATTGATTTTGTTTTACTGATCACCGGACAGCGCGAATATATACAAAGCGAAGTTGAACGCGCCGAGACACTGGCGACCATAATCAGCGAAAAATTTCCTCAACTTCAATACCATGGACGTCTTTCCCTGGATGAAAAGCATAAAGAGTCTCTTGCGAAGTTATTTGTCCAATTTGGTTATTCGAAAGTCGTTCTCTGCGATTATAAATGCAGTCAAACCATACTTTTCGGTGATAATACAGTACTAAAGAAGCCCATTCAAAATCTCATCCAAAAATGTATTGTAACCAATCAAACACGCAGTAAGCTCATCGGCGATACATGGGGGGTATTTTGGAGGCAGGAACAGAATATACTCATTGCCGTACCTGTTTATAACGGAAATCAAATAGTGGCGGGCGTTGGGTTTATTTTTCCGCTGAATACGTATTATAAACATTTGCGCCGATCCCAAAAATTTGTTTTTTTCTATATGATGACAAATGCGGTCTTATTAGCGCTAATCGGTCTCTATCGGATGCATCAGATAACGCTGAAGCCGGTCAACCGTTTGGTTAAAAAAGCGGAGGAATATCAAGATGATCGAAATTTCGCGTTTTTTTACGAAAAGGAAGAAAATGAAATCGGATCGTTGTCCAAAGCCCTCAATCGCATGATGTCGAGAATTTCCGATGATAAACAGGTTCTTAAAACATCGCTTGCATCCCTTGAAAAATCCAATGTGGAATTGAAAAAAGTTCGTCAGGAAATAATCCGGGCAGAAAAACTTGCTTCGGTTGGCAGGCTTGCTGCCGGCATTGCACATGAAATTGGAAATCCAATCGGAATTGTGTTGGGGTACTTGGGATTATTGAAACAGAAAGCGATATCAGATGCGGAGCGAGACGATTTTATAATTAGATCCGAAAACGAGATTACAAGAATCAACACAATCATACGCCAGTTGCTTGATTTTTCGAGACCCGGCAACGACTTGTTTGCCGCGATTTCAGTGCATCAGGTAATAGAAGAAGTGGTGGAACTTCTGAAAGTTCAGCCTTTGTTGGTGAAAATCAAAATCGAACGATTTCTGACGGCCCAAAAAGATATCGTATTGATGGACCCGAATCAGTTACGCCAGATCCTTATTAATCTGTTTCTGAATGCCGGTGATGCGATCGATGCAAAAAAGTGTTCAGAAGGCGGATTGATCCGGATAGAGACGGAAGATATCAATACGGGGAGGAATCAATCCAATATAAAAATTCAGTTGATTGATAACGGTATCGGTATTCCGAGTGATTGCTTTCAGAATATTTTTGATCCGTTTTTTTCAACCAAAGAACCAGGTAGAGGAACCGGGTTGGGGCTTTCTGTCTGTTTTATGATTCTGGACCAGATTGGCGGGACGATTCAGGCTTTCAATAATGAACCTGGAGGAACGATTATTCAGGTTTGTTTACCCCTCCATGAGCCTGCCGATCTTGCAATCGTTTCTTAAGCGAGAAAATAGATAAACATGAATTCGATTAATCCACAAACCAACAGTGAAAAACAATGGTTACTTGTCATCGATGATGAAGAGAATATGCGCCACATGTTGAAAATATTGCTGGAAAAAGCGGGCTATATCGTTGAAACGGCAGTTGACGGGTTCGATGGTCTGCAAAAAATGAGCGATCGAAAATTCAGTTGCGTGCTTTGTGACCTTCGTATGCCTCGCATGGACGGTATGGAGTTTTTGGGGAGAGTTAAGGAGCAGTTGAGTGAAAACACCGTTATCATGATGTCCGCGTTTGCTACAATCGACAAAGCCGTTGAGGCCATGAAAATGGGCGCATATGATTTTATCAGCAAACCGTTCAAATCGGATGAAGTTCTGTTGTGTCTGAAAAAAGCGGAAGAACGCGAAAGGTTGAAAAGAGAGAACGTTTGGCTGAAAACGAGATTGAAGAATATTGAAGTTCAATACGATTTCGGCGAAATGATAGCAAAGAGTAAAAACATGCAGGCGGTTTTTACGCTCTGCAAGAAGGTGGCCCAATATAATACAACGGTTCTAATTTCTGGCGAAAGTGGAACCGGAAAAGAACTCATAGCGCGTGGGGTCCATTTTAACAGTTCTCGTAAATTAGCATCCCTGGTTCCCGTGAATTGTGGCGGTATCCCGGAAAATCTTTTAGAGAGTGAGCTATTCGGATATCGAAAAGGCGCATTCACCGGAGCTGATAAAGACAAAAAAGGCCTTTTCGAAGAAGCCGACGGTGGAACGATTTTTTTAGACGAGATCGGAGAACTTCCACTTTCTTTGCAGGTCAAGCTTTTGCGGGTTTTACAAGAGAATGAAATCCGGCCAATCGGTGATTCCAAGGCAACCAAAATTGATGTGAGGGTTATCGCCGCGACAGCAAGAGATTTGCAGGAGGAGGTGGCAAAAGGAGCTTTTCGTGAAGATCTGTTTTACCGGTTGAACGTGATGCCGATCCGATTACCGTCCCTGCGGGAGCGAACCGAAGATATTCCGCTTTTATGTCGTCATTTTATTGAAAGCTTCAATACAAAGTTCGGGAAATCCATTATCGGTATATCTCCTTCCGCAATGGTTCTGTTGCTGAATCATCCTTGGAGGGGGAACGTGCGCGAACTTGAAAACATGATTGAAAGAGCCGCTGTCCTTGCCGAAGGGGAAATGCTTTTACCGGAAAATTTCCCAATCGACTTAGGCGTTAAGCCTGAATCCACACAGAAGAGCGACGGTTTCGAGGGTTTCTCGTTGAAAAATGCTCAAAAGCAGCTTGAAAAAAGACTGATTGTGAAGGCGTTAAAGGAAACCGGTGGGAATCGAACCCAGGCATCGAAACTGCTCGAGATCAGCCATCCGTCCTTGTTGAGCAAAATTAAAACATACCATATTGATTTTTAATACCGAAACGATTTCCCTGGATTCGGTTGCTTGCATTCTTGCCGATGGGTGATTATAATTGAACCATTATGAATGAACACAGCGAAAAAATACCCGATCCAAAAGAAATTGAAAAAGAGCTCGGCGAGTTTTTAACGAAAAAATTTGGAGACAGCGTAAAAATCGTTTCTCCGTTTGTCTCTCCGCAGCAGGAAGAAAGCATAAACAGTGGACGAAGTCATAAAAAAGGAAATAAAACAGTCAATTTTGATTTATTGCCGGAAGATCTGATTTATTACCTTGACCAGTATATTGTAAAGCAAGACAGAGCCAAATCCATTTTGGCCACAAAAATTTGTACTCATTTCAACAGAATCCGCCGAGCCAAGGAAAGTTCCGCATATCAAAGCGATATCGTCGGGAGAATAAAAAACAATGTTCTCATGATCGGACCTACCGGTGTCGGTAAAACCTACATGGTAAAGCTGATCGCCAAGAAGATCGGAGTTCCCTTTGTTAAGGGAGACGCCACAAAATTTAGTGAAACCGGCTATGTCGGTGGCGACGTGGAAGATCTTGTTCGTGACCTTGTTCGGGAGGCAGATGGGGATATCGAACTGGCCCAGCACGGTATTATTTACATAGACGAAATTGATAAAATCGCTTCCGCTCCTAATATGATCGGGGCGGATGTTTCTCGAACCGGAGTTCAGCGCGCTTTGCTAAAACCGATGGAGGAAACCGAGGTTGAACTGAAAGTCCCCCATGATCCGATCTCCATGATTCAAGAAATCGAACGATTTCGAAAATCAGGAAAGCGCGAGGATGCAACCGTAAACACGAAAAACATTCTCTTTATAATGAGCGGCGCGTTTTCAGGTCTTGGTCAAATTATCAACAAACGGATGACAGCGAAAGCAATTGGGTTTGGCGCCCAGATCAGCTCTTCTCAAGAGAAGTTCAATATGATGAAAGATGTCAAAGCCGAAGATTTGATCGAGTACGGTTTTGAATCCGAGTTCGTTGGAAGGCTGCCGGTAAAAGCCGTTTTTGAAGAATTGGGCGAAGAAGACCTGTTCGACATCTTGAGAAACCCGAACAATCCCATTGTTCTCGGCAAGAAATTTGATTTTGCAGCATATGGAATCGATATTAAATTTTCGAGGGAGGCGCTTCACTTGCTGGCGGGTCGAGCCTTTGCGGAAAATACCGGTGCAAGAGGCTTGGTGAGTGCAGTGGAAGAGGCGCTGCTCCTGTTTGAGAGCAAATTGCCCTCCACGGATATCCGAAGCATTGCGGTGACGGGTGACCTGATCAGGAACCCCTCTGTATTGCTTGAACAGATGCTTTCATCCGATGGACGCGTGGCCGCGGAAATGTTTGATGTAGTAGGAAGAGAGGAAAAGGAATCCGTTGCCGAGTATCTTTCCGCCAATCGAAAATTTTTCGGAGAAAAATTTAAGCTGACTCTCACGCCGTCTAGAATTGATATCGTTTCAGATTATTATTGCCGGAATATTGCCGATATCGGAAATGCGATCTTGAAGGTTAAATTTTACTACGATGAGGTTAAAAAATTAGAGCTGCACTTTTTTAATAAAAAGGATGTGAATATCATCTTGGAGGAGGAAGCGATCGATTATATTATTGCGCAGGTTGTGACCTCATCAACCGACTTTGATTTTTTCTATCGAAAATTCGTATATGATTTCGAGCATGGTCTGAAGCTTGTTCGTGAAAAAACCGGCAGGAGTCGCTTCTTTATTACTCGAGAGGCGTTGGAAGATCCGGATAAATATATCGGTAATCTGCTGAAAGAAAATAATAATTTACCGAATTCTGAAAATAGCGTGCCACTAATCAATAGTTAATCGGTACGGACGGATTTTCGGAGTTTTGTCACCCTATCGTTGGAATGTGTTTATTATGATTGGAATATCGAAACTTTATTGTGGCGCTGTTGAACCGTCGGATGCATTGCGTTATGGACGTCACTCCGGGAAGCTGCCCTCGCATTTGCTTCAGTTTTCTATCGATAAAAAACCTGTTGTCGTGTGGAACATGACGCGTCGATGTAATTTAAAATGTGTTCACTGTTATGCCCATGCAAAAGAAGTCCCTTCCGTCGGTGAACTGACGACTGAACAGGGCAAGGCCGTGATAGATGATCTCGCAAACTTCGGTGTGCCGGTTATTCTGTTTTCCGGAGGTGAACCGACGATGCGGAAGGATCTTCCCGAACTTGCGGCCTATGCTGTTCAAAGAGGTATGCGGGCGGTTATATCGACGAACGGTACTCTGATAAACACGGAGAAGGCCAGAATTCTAAAAGACATCGGTCTTTCCTATGTCGGTATCAGTCTGGATGGCATGAAGGAGATTAACGATCGCTTCAGAGGGGTTCGGGGTGCATTCCAGTCTGCACTGGAGGGTATTCGCAGTTGTCAGGAAATCGGAATAAAAGTCGGGTTGCGATTTACGATTAATAAATACAACGTAAATGAAATACCGAGCATTTTTGATTTGTTAGAAGAAATGGACATCCCTCGTGTCTGTTTCTATCATTTGGTATACGCCGGCCGTGGGTCTTCGTTGGTAGAAGAGGACTTGACGCATGCGGAGACGCGCAAAGCAGTCGATCTGATCCTTGATCGCACGCGAATTTTACATGAGAACGGTAAGCCCAAAGAAGTGTTGACGGTCGACAATCATGCAGACGGCCCTTACCTGTATTTGCGCTTGTTGAAAGAAGATCCCGATCGCGCTAAAGACGTTTTGACTCTACTCCAGATGAATGAAGGAAACAACTCGGGTCGCGGAATCGGATGTATCAGCTGGGACGGAACGGTTCATGCCGACCAATTTTGGCGCCATCACAGTTTCGGTAATGTTAAAGATCGCCCTTTTTCCGAAATTTGGACGGATCTGTCGGATCCGTTGATGGCAAAACTGAAAGAAAAACGAAAACACGTCAAAGGCCGTTGCAGTTCCTGCAAATGGCTTGATATTTGCGGAGGAAATTTCAGGGTTCGAGCTGAAGCAACTACCGGTGACATATGGGCTCCAGATCCTGCCTGCTATCTGACCGACGAAGAAATTTCGTAGAACAATTGCCAATTCCAAGTTCTGGATATTGACCACACTGATGGCGAATGCCATAGGAGGATTGATGTTGTTCCCTGACTATAGGCCTAGACGGCTCAGAAGAACCGAGTCCTTGCGGCGCATGATCCGAGAAACCGTTCTAAACGTCGACGATTTGATCTTGCCTGTTTTTGCAATCGGCGGGAAGGATGTCAAAAATCCGATCGCTTCAATGCCGGGTCATTACCAGCTCTCTGTGGACAACCTGTTAAAACTCGCAAAAAGAGCGGAAGATTTGGGTATCCCCGGAATTATGGTTTTCGGTGTCCCTGAAAAGAAAGATCCTTTGGGTACCCGTGCCTACGCAAAGGATGGTATTGTTCAGAAGGCTGTAATGGCCTTGAAAGACAAGCTGTCGGAGGTTACAATAATAACGGATGTTTGTTTATGTCAGTATACGGACCATGGTCATTGCGGAGTTGTAGATGGGAATCAAATCGACAATGATGGAAGTCTGGATTTATTGGCCAAGATTGCGCTTTCTCATGCCCAGGCGGGAGCTGATATGGTGGCGCCTTCCGATATGATGGACGGGCGGGTCGCCGAAATTCGCCAGACCCTTGATGAAAACAACTATAGCCATACGCCAATCATGTCTTATGCCGCTAAATATTGTTCCGCCTATTATGGGCCTTTCCGGCAGGCGGCTCAATCCGCACCGAAATTCGGTGACAGGAGAACCTACCAGATGGACCCGGCCAACGCTATTGAGGCGATTCGTGAAGTGACCATGGATGTAGAGGAGGGCGCTGATATCGTTATGGTGAAACCGGCTCTGCCCTACCTCGATATCATCTTGCGGATTCGCCAGGAAGTCGATCTGCCGATCGCTGCTTATAATGTCAGCGGTGAATATGCCATGATAAAAGCGGCGGATAAGATGGGGTGGCTGGATGGCCAAAAAGTCATGATGGAAACGTTGACCGCCATCAAACGGGCCGGAGCGGATATGATTCTGACGTATTTTGCCATCGAGGCTGCGGAAGCGCTTCGAGGGTAATATATACAAAGTTGCTGAACCCCTATTTCTATTGTTTGTAGTTGGTTTGATAAATGAATAATTCACCTCACCCACATTCCAAAGAACAGGATCCCTTCGCCTCGCCGCGATTGATAGCCTGGGAAATAACGCGAAACTGCAACCTTGCGTGTGTTCATTGCCGGGCGTCCGCGACGAATGGCCCCTATGAAGGGGAAATGGATACAAAAGCGGCTCTTCAACTGGTAGACCAGATTGCTGCTGTTGGAAATCCCATTGTGATCCTGACCGGCGGAGAACCGTTACTTCGGCCGGATATTTTCGATATCGCCCGGTACGGCACCGATAAGGGACTACGGATGGTGATGGCACCCAACGGAACGTTGATAACCGAAAATATGGCCCGTAAAATGGCTGATGCAGGAATTAAACGGATCAGCATTAGTTTGGACGGTGCCACAGCTGAGCAGCACGATCGGTTCAGGGGGGTCGAAGGCGCTTTTGCCGGTGCAATCAGGGGGATCGAGAATGCAAAAGCCGCTGGAATAGAATTCCAGGTCAACACGACCATTACGAAAACGAATCTGAAAGAAATTCCCAGAATCATGCAACTGGCGGAATCGCTGGGAGCCGTGGCGCATCACATTTTTCTGTTGGTGCCGACCGGAAGAGGGAAATACATTGTCGACCAGGAGATCGATGCGGAAGAATATGAAAAAACCCTAAATTGGTTTTACGATCAACGGGAGAAAACATCTCTGCAATTGAAGGCCACTTGTGCGCCACACTACTACCGTATACTCCGACAGAGAGCAAAAATGGAAGGCAAGACAGTGACTTTCCAATCCCATGGTTTGGATGCGGTGACACGAGGATGTCTTGCCGGAACTGGCTTTTGCTTCATTTCTCATACCGGCGTTGTACAAACTTGCGGTTTTTTACATTTGAAATGCGGCGATGTTAAAGAAGCATCCTTTGAGGATATCTGGAAAAATTCCGAGATTTTTAATTCATTGCGTAAATTTGATCAGCTGAAAGGTAAATGCGGCCTCTGTGAATATAACAGAGTATGTGGTGGATGCCGTGCCCGGGCATTTGAAGCGACCGGAAACTACTTGGCAGAGGAACCCCTTTGCTCCTACCAGCCGACCAATGGGAACCGTTGACCCCGATTACGTCATTTGCAGCAAATTGTCGGGAGATGGCCTCAGCTCGTTTTTCTATTGACTTTCGGTGCCGTTTTCGATACCAAATACAAAATTTTATCACTGAGCTGCTCCCTTTTCCATATGAGTGACAATAAGTTGCTGCGACCCTTCTTTCTCAAGATGTCCATACAGTGATTTTTATTCGCCGTCCATTATTGATCCTTTCATAAAAGTTCCGTCTAAACAGATGGATGATATCCGGCATGGAATTTACCAATGAAGATGATTTTGCAGGATAGACGAAAGCACCAACGGTTTTCAGTGGAGGACGGGGCGCTTGCGGTCCTCAAACCCTTTCCCATAAAGCTTGGAAGAATTTTGGACATCAGCAAAGGGGGGCTTGAGATTCGCTATTTTGAGGATGAAGAGTGGCCCAACAGCTTTTCCGCCATATCCATTATGATGGCGACTGAAAAAGTATGTTTGGATGATATCCCCATTCGAACAATCGAAGATGATGAAATCGACGTCGCTTACATCGGCTCGATTGAAAAAAGACGTCGCACGATGCAGTTCGGGGAATTGACGGATGAACAGCAGCAGCAGTTGGAACTATTCATCCGCAATCATACGAACGCCGCTCTTTAGAAAACAGAAACGTCCAAAACCGAAGACGTTGACTTATTCCTCCGTTCCATTGGCAAGTGCGTTTATTAGCAGCGTGATCGGCCGGTCTTCTTCGGTTTTTCCAGTGAAGCGGATCGGACCCGGTTTTCTGAAGTGATCTACACCCGGATCGGCCGCCAACCATTTCTCCCGCATGGCTTTAACTACCCTGAATGCAGCGGAGTCCGTACCCACCAGGCTTTTTTCCAGCACGAGCGTCAGTTTCCCTTTGCGTTCTTCAAGGCGCATCAAGGGTGCGATGGGAATCCCGATGGGTTCCCATTTGGAAAAATTCATCTCCAGGTTTTTGATCGCGGCCATCTGGCCGGTAGCGCCGTTGGCAATCAGGGAGAACACGGTAAGGCCTAAATTGTAAGTATAATTGCAGTCAAATTGGCTCGGATCGCTTCCCCTGCCGTCGTATCCGTAAAAGTGAATCTGTGTTTTAAAGTTCGGCACTGATTTTTTGTATATTTTTTCCACCGCAGACGGAATTTTTTCTTCTTCTTTCAAGGCCTGACCGCTAACCAGCGCCTGCTTCAGTGTTTTTACGGATATAATCGACTGGTCAACCAGAAGAAATCTGTCCTGATTGTAGTTTTTAAACAGGATGGGGCCATAGAAATCGGGGTCTAGGCCGCCGGCTTTCATCGTCTTCCGGAAGTAATCTTCGTGAATGCCTATTTTATACAGACCTTTTTCTTCCAGTATATGTAGATAATCCTTGACCAATCCCATAATAATTTTATCGGTTTCAACCTGTGAGAATGGGAAATTACCGTGACTGTCCCTTTCCATCAACAGGCCGTCCTGAAAAAACTCGGGAATATCGTTGAAGAGATCATCATCGCGGGTATTCCAAACGGGAATACGATTTTCTTCACGGGATTGCCGCGCCAAGCGCCTTAAATGATCCAGCTTGTCCTCAAGCAGGGGAAAAGCCTGATGAAAGTTTGCATCGTGGGTTTCGTTGTATTCGGCGATGATCACATTCAGCTTGGTAATGAAAATTTGAATTTCATTGATGAACTCTAGCACACCTTCCGGAATGACGATAACGCCGTAATTTTTCCCGACAGCCGCGCGTCTGACGATGCCGTCGCAGATCACGCGGGATAAATGCCGCAATGTCATTCCATAGGCCGTGTAATCGACCTTGCCCTGCTTCTCCGCTTCTTCGATTCTTTTGGGATCCACATAATCGGCAAGGTCTTCGCCGATTAGCGTCACATTGGCGTGGGTTTGCAAGGCCACCTCGAGAGCCAGATGGCTGGCGACTCGCCCCATGACTTTGCAAATATGCCAATATTTTACATCGGAGCTGCTATCTGTACACAAGTTACTTATTTCATTTGCAAAAGAACGTGCAGCAGTATGAAACCCGAAAGATATGGCGCAAAGCACTTTTCCATCCGCATCCCGGACCTGTATATCCCCGTCGATGGTTTTCGGCACACCGATAACTTGAACGCCGTCCGTCACCATCTCCTGCGCGAGAAAGGCGGCGTTTGTATTGGAATCATCTCCGCCGACGATGACCAGCGCATCCAGTCCCAGATTTTTGCAGGTTTGACGGGAGAGCGCCATTTTATGTTGGGTATCGATTTTGGTGCGTCCGGTTTTAATCATCGTAAAACCGCCAAGATTTCGATATTGATTCACCAGTTCTTCGGTCAATTCAACGGCTTCATTCTCAATGATGCCATCGGGCCCCAGTAAAAAACCGTAAATGGTGCTCTGGGGGTTGGTTTTTTTTGCCGCATCAAACAGACCGGCAATCACGTTGTGTCCCCCGGGGGCGGGACCACCCGAAAATACGATGCCGATTCGGCGAGGTTTACAATATCGTTCGATAAACTTGTCATCCGGGGAAGCGATACCATGAACCGTCTGGACCCGATTTCGGATCAGGCTGGGCAATTGTTTTTCGGTTTCCTTGTCGATCTCAAAACGGTAACAATCCACCTCTTTCAACATGGTGTAAGGATTCGTAAACACATTACATACAGGCGGCTTGTAATGTAAACGTTCTTTTTGTTCCTGATTGGTATCGGCGATGGCGGCTTGCACATCCGTGTGATTCAAAATCTGCTCAATCGATAGGTGCCGTCCTGCTGTCATACTTTCCTCCATATTATTAACAAACATTATTTGACGATGACAGTATTGCGTCCTGAATTTTTTGCCGCATACATGGCTTGGTCTAATCTGTTGAAAATAGCTTCCGGATCCTTATCCTCCGTTGTAACCTGAGTGATCCCGACGCTGACGGTGATACGAATGGTTTCGCCTTTATGAATGAACTCAATCTTTTCGACCTGCTGGCGTATTTTTTCACCCACCGTCTTTCCTTGTTCTTTGTTTGTTTCCGGAAGAATGAGGACGAATTCTTCTCCGCCGTAACGAGCCGGGAAATCGCATTTTCTCAGCAACGTGGTGATACGAGAGATGATTTCTTTCAGACATTTATCACCAACGGTATGGCCGTACGTATCATTGACGCGTTTAAAATGATCCACATCGAACAACAACAGCGAAAAAATGGTTTTATATCTGAGAAAACGGTGTAGCTCCTCTATTATCCTTCGGTCATAGGCTCTGCGATTATAGGCGCCGGTGAGGGGATCCTTCAACAACTCCTGTTCCAACAGGCTTGCACGTTTTTCAGCGGCCTGAATCTGGTCCTTCATTTGGTTCATGTTGTGTCGCAGTGATTCCAGCTGCCGGTCTGCATCCGTTTTCAGGCTGCCGTCCTGTATTTTTTTCTCTGCGATCACCGTATTGATCGTGTTCAGTCTTGAAAAGAGGACTTCTTTCAACTCGGTTAGCGTTTGACTGTAATCGATGCTGTTCTGCAAGGCCACCAAATGATTTTCGAGAGAGAGACTGAAATGTTGGTTGTTCTGGTGAATTCGGCTCGTTTGGTCAATGGAGGTAATCACATGTTTTTCCACCTCCATCAAGCGCTGGCTGATTTCTTTAATAAAACCGAGCGTGAGTCCCCGTTCGGTGCCCACATGCTCGATAAATTGTTGGATCTGGGATAGGATCGCTTTTCTGATCGAAGGCAACTCCTCGATCTCGCTCGTTTTCAAGAGACGTTTTTCAATTTTCAGGAGCCCTTCTAAATATTGTTTCCCCAGGCTGAGCTTCAGTTCATCAATAATATGCTGATAGGCCTGAACGAGTTGCGGCAATGCGTCTTCATATATCGGTGCTTTTGGGGAGGGGGGAACGTCGTCTTGATGTGTGAATAATTTTGATAAAAATGATGCTTTTTTGGGGGTGGAATGTGCTGCACGACCGGTTGTATCGATACCTTCCTTCAGGGCGGCATCCTTGAATTGATTGAAAGCCGTGACAATCCGGGATTGCTGCGTATCTTCAACAAGAGAGGCCTGAAGTTCGGCAAGGGCCGTTTTTACGGTCATATCCTTTTCGGTGCCGAGCAGTTTGGCAACAAACAGCAGGCCCCTTTTATAAAACGCGTCGTTCTCAATACGCTGTGATTCCAATATATCGATTTGTTTCAGTAATTGGTCTTTCTGACTGCGTTGCTTTTCAAGCTGAGATTTGAGATCCTCGATTTGAGCCGGAGGAATGGTTGCGGGTTGTTGCCCAGAGGCGTCTGGTCCGTTGGGGGCATCCTGTCCCAGCTTTCGAATCTCGTCATTGGACTCGAGCGCCTTGAAGAGGGTTTCCGCAGAGAGTTCGACACCTTTTCCGGCCAACTCCTTGAGTATGTCAATGGATACCTTCGCGATATGTTTGAGGTAATCCGAAGATTGATTCTCTATCATAGGCCGGAATATTAGCTGTGCGTGCAGGGGTGTGTCAAGATGATTTGCCGGTTTCGGATAATTAAGCGACAATGCCCGCCGATACGGGGCGAGCAGGAAGGATATTGATGAAAAAAACAGAATTTCAGGCCCTTGTCGATTTGGTGATTGAATAATCGTACTTCGTGTCACCATACACAATATATTGTGTGTAGCTCTTGAATATATGCCGCAAATTGTGTTTGTTCTTTACAAGAATGCCGCTTCCTGATATGAAGAGTGAACCGCCAAGGGGCCATGCGCCCCGGCCACTCTCGATTGATTTTCGCGTTTGTTTCGGAGATCCGAAAGGATGACGATGGTTTCTTTTCGCATCCCGACGAATCATTCGAAACAAATTTTACCATAAGATAGAGGTTCTTCCCGTATGAAGCTAAAAAAACTTGAATTAGTAGGGTTTAAATCGTTTTTGGAAAAATCGAATATCGAATTTCCACCGGGAATTTCCGCTGTTGTCGGCCCCAATGGATGCGGGAAAAGCAATATTGTGGATGCGCTTCGATGGGTCATGGGGGAGCAGAGCGTCAAACAACTTCGGGGAAAAGCGATGGAGGATATTATCTTCAGTGGCGCTGACGGCAAATCCCCAATGAATATGGCCGAGGTCAGTCTGACGTTGGCCAATGACAACGGAAGCGCACCGGAAGAGCTCAAAGATTTTTCCGAAATCATGATCACCAGGCGTCAATACCGCTCCGGAGAACGAGCCTATTTTCTGAACCGACAGCCCTGTCGCTTGAAGGATATTCACAATATATTTTGGGGAAGCGGTATGGGCGCTAAATCGTATGCCGTAATTCAGCAGGGAAACATCGGTGCGATCACGGATGCCGGACCGGAAGAAAGACGGTTTTTTATCGAAGAGGCGGCAGGCATAACGCGTTACAAAAACAGAAAAAATGAGGCGTTGCGCAAGGTCGAGGCAACCAATCAGAATCTTCTGCGGGTCAATGACATCATCGTGGAAGTAAAACGGCAGATGGGCGGGTTGCAACGTCAGGCAAAGAAAGCGGAGAGTTACAAAGGCTTGCAGGAGAAATCCAAGGCACTTGAAATCTTTGCGGCTGCATACTATTTTGATGATTACGAACGGCAGATCAATGATACCGACCTGTTGCTGCAGGGACTGAAAGATACGGATATCGAACATGCATCGCGGTTGACAAAACTGGATGCCGCCATTGAGGAAATCAAGTTGGCCCGCACGCGAAAAAACCAGGAGATCGGCCAACAGAAATCTCAGAAGTTCGAAGCCCAACGAAATACAGACAAAATAGAGCACGATTCAGGTTATTTGCGTAAAGATGTCCAGGCCCTGGCGCAAGAAATTGTTGGATTGGAGGCGGCTCGGGTAGAGCTTGACAGAAAAAACAAACAGATATCGGATGAAGTCGTATCTGCGGAGTCCGAGATCGAACATCTGAACCAAGAGATTGAAAATGAAAAGCGGCTGCTGGAAAAAGAGCATCAAGTTGTCCGAAGCGTCAACGACAAGCTGGTTTATCTGAACAAACAACTGGAAGAAAATAAGAAACAGTTAATGCGACTGGTGGCCGAAGAGGCGCGATACAAAAATATCTATCAGAACGCGTCGAACAACAAGGAAAGTCTGAAAAGAAGGCTGCGGCGCATCGATGAGGAAGATGTGATGGCCCGCCGGAAGACGGCCGAATTCGAAAAAGCGGAACTGGAGGCCAACGTTTCTTATGAAACCGTGCGATTGGAAAAGGAGGAGTTGATCCGCCAAATCGCCCGGGTCGGGGAATGCCTGGACGAAAAGAACAAGGCACTCGGTGAACAGGTTAAACTTGTACAGACGACAGAATTTGAACGAAATAAAGTGAAATCCCGTCTGACGACCCTTGTCAAGATGGAAGACAATTTCGAATGGTATCGGGACGGCGTCAAAGCCATCATGAAGCGGAACATGGATGCGGAGCGAGAGAAAGCTCAAGTTCCCGGCGAAAAACGAGGGATTCTGGGTCTGATGGCGGACATCATCGAACCCCGGCCGGGATTCGAAACCGCGGTTGAGGCTGTTCTTGGAGAATCGATGCAATATATTCTCATTGATGAACAGCGGGTTGGAACCGAAGCCATCCAGTATCTTGAAAACAATAATGCCGGCCGCAGCGGTTTTATTCCGGTCGGCAAGCTGAAAACCATCGTCAAGGAACCTGTAAGTATACCGGAAGCGGCCGATCGCCTGCTGAACTGTGTGAGCGTAAAAAGTGGATTTGAAGAAACCGCCAAAGCGGTTTTAGCCGATGTGTTGATCGCAGAGGATCTTTCCGCGGCACTGAATATGTGGAATCAAAGCAATGGCGATGGACCGTATACGTTGGTAACCAAAAATGGAGACGTGATTTCGGCGAATGGAATCATGATCGGCGGAAGCCAGGATAAACTGGCCGGGATACTGCTCAAGAAACAAGAGATCAAATCGCTGGAGCAGCGCATGTCGGAGTATGACCGTGCACTGGCTCAGGGGCGGGAATTGCAAACGGAACTTGAGTCCACTGTCCGTCAGCTCGAGACCGAGCTACAAAAAACGATCTCCAAGAAAAACCATGTGATCCAAATCGAAACGGAAGCGGAGAAAAATCTTTATCGTGTGGGAGAAGATCTGAAGCATGCCCGTCGTCACATGGAAGTCGTTCGTCTGGAGCAGGAACAACTTCTCGGCGAAGAAAGCGATATTGACGACGAAATTGCCCGAAACAACGAAGCACTGATCCAGGTTGAAAATGAAGTCAAGTCTTTTCAGCAGAAGGTAGAAGAAATTACCGGTGAGATCGAAGTCGTTTCAAAGGAGCAGGAAACCTATCAGCAGACGGTGATGGATCTGAAACTCAAGTTGACTGCTGTAAACGCCAGGATAGATAACAGTCGACATACCCTCAAACGGTTACGAGATTTTCAGACGGATGGAGTGAAACGATTATCGCAGTTGGCGGAAGAAATCGAACAGAAAATCGGTCGGCGTGCAATCGCTCAAGAACGATTACGGGAGTACGATCAGAAACTGCCGGGCATGTATGAAACCTTGAAGCGACTGGAAGAAACGATCGAACAAAACGAAGCCGAATTCAATGCAATTGATGCAACACTACAGGAAAATGATGAAGCCATCAGCATGCTTCAAGGGAAACGCGAGCAAACGATTGAAAAGATTCGTCGTCTTGAATTGGAGCAAACCCAGAGAAGAATGCAGCAGGAAAATATCGGCCGGCGCATGGAAGAAAAATATCATCAGCCCCTTATAAGCCTGAGGGAAGGTATGAACCATCCGCCGGACGAGTCCCGGGAAATTGATGAAATCGAAGCGGCATTGATGGAGATCCGGGAAAAAATAACCGCTATGGGTGATGTGAACCTGGGTGCGATTCATGAGTTTGAGGAGCTGACGAAACGCTTTGAGTTTTTGAACACACAACGCGATGACTTGGTGAAAGCGTTGGAAGATTTGCAGAAGGTGATTCGCAAAATCAACCAGATCACACAGGACCGTTTTATACAGACATTTCAATTGGTGAACGAAAAATTGAACGAAGTGTTTCCGCGACTGTTTGCGGGAGGCGCGGCCAAGCTGGTTCTGACAGACCCGGATAATCCTCTGGAAACGGGAGTGGAGCTGATGATTCATCCACCCGGGAAAAAACTGACCCGGTTAAGTCTGTTGTCCGGCGGTGAAAAAGCCCTTTCCGCCATCGCTTTTATTTTTGCAATATTTTTGATTAAACCTGCTTCCTTCTGTCTCATGGATGAAATTGACGCGCCTCTTGACGAAGCGAACGTTTACCGGTTTAATGAACTGCTGAAAATCATCGGCGAGAAATCTCAGATTGTCATGATTACACATAATAAAAAATCAATGGAATTTGCCGATGTGCTATTCGGGGTTACCATGGAGAAAAGGGGAATTTCTAAGATTGTATCCGTGAATTTTGAGCGGACCCAGCAGCATCTTTCGCACTAATGTGAAACAGCAGACAGGAAGTGAGGTGTAATGCGTCAATTTTTATTGGAAATTTGGGAAACGACCGTGGCGGCTGCTGAGCAGCTGCCCCAAGAAGTTTTTTGGGTGGCCGGTGGTTGTTTCTCAGTGATTTTTTTATGGATGATTCTCATCCGGTTATCCCGCCGCCGGAAGCAGACGCTTGCGTCCGTGACAGGTGTGACAACCGGCGGAGGAAAAGATAGCCGCCTTGATCAAGTAGAAACAGTTACGACGCCTGCCCCCGGAATCAGGATTGACGCTGTCGCCTCGTTCCAGCCTGTGATGGAAACTTTCGGTGAACCGGCTCCTGAGCCCGAAATCGGACCTCCGCCAGATGCGGCCGTTTTCGAACCGGTCGGGGAAGCGAAAACAATTGAAACGGCCGGTTTTCTGGGGCGCCTGAAAAGCGGTTTGTCGAAAACGAGAAACACGATTTCGGGTGGCCTGGATCGAATTTTTTCGGGCAGCCGCAAGCTTGACGGTGCAGCGCTGGAAGATATCGAGGAGTTGTTAATTACCGCCGACATCGGTGTTCAGGCGACCATGTCGTTGATCCAGAAAGTATCTGCAAGAGCCTCTGAAATCAGTAACATCGGGGAGTTGAAGTCCGTTCTCAAGGAAGAAATTTTAACGACCATCGACGCCTCCCAACGGGACGTAGCGCAAAAAGCAAATCCACTACCGAAAATTATCATGGTTGTAGGCGTGAATGGCGTGGGGAAAACGACGACGATCGGGAAATTGGCGGCGCGCATGGCCGGAGAGGGGAAACGCGTTCTGATCGTCGCGGCCGATACTTTTCGGGCTGCGGCCATCGAGCAATTGACAATCTGGGCGGAAAGAGCAGGCGCCGAGATCGTCAAGCACCGCCAGAACGCAGATCCGGCAGCGGTTGCATACGACGGTGTTGAGGCAGCCGTTGCCAGAGGCATGGATGTGGTTTTGGTTGATACCGCCGGGCGACTTCATACCAAGGTCAATCTGATGGAGGAGTTGAAGAAGATAAAGCGGACGATCGCTAAAAAAATACCGGATGCGCCCCACGAGGTGTTGATGGTGCTTGATGCCACAACCGGGCAGAACGCCTTGGTGCAGGCGAAAATGTTTCATGAAGCGCTGAATGTCACCGGCATCGTGCTGACCAAATTGGATGGTACGGCGAAAGGCGGCATTGTTATTGCCATTTGCAGCGCAACGAACATCCCCCTCCATTATATCGGTGTCGGAGAACAGACTGAAGACCTTCAGAATTTTAATTCGCAACAATTCGTCGATGCGCTTTTTTAAGGACGCGACCTCATTCCCAATCGTGATCAGTGGCGTATCTTAAAGTCCGTGAACTCACCGGAGTAGGTGCTCCAGTCGACCGTAATATCGATGACTTTCGATAAGGGCGGGCCTTCCTTGCACCAATTCAATACTTCCAGGACCGGCCCCTTTTCCCCTTCGAAAAGCGCTTCTACCGTTCCGTCTCGCCTGTTTCGGACCCAGCCCGAAACGCCGAATCGATCGGCAGTCTGCTTTGTTTCCATGCGAAAGAACACTCCTTGAACTTTCCCGCTGATAATGGCATGGGCACTTACTTTTTCTCCCATCTGTCACCTCATCATTTTTTTTGGGATTTTGGGTTGCCCGCAGCATAGCGTACCGGTATCCCCGTGTCAAAATGTTGTTGCCGATAAAAACGCATAGTCAACAATACAAAAAGCATGCAGTTATATAAATGCATGCAGTTCGATATTGGATCTATAATCATTTTAATATTCCGAAAATATAGATAAAAACAATTTTACAGATGATTTTTTTATATTGTTTTAATTGTGTTGACAAAAATGAAAATGCAAGATAGTTCATGCTGAGTGCATGGGTTCGGATTCACCCATGAAATGGTAGCATTCTGATTATAACCAACCCGAAAAGAGCATCATGAAGATCAGCGAGCTTTCGCAGCGGACCAATGTTTCCAAAGAAACGATCCATCACTACATCCATGTAGGCCTTCTCCGCAAGCCTCGTAAAACAAAAGAAAATGTCGCTAACTACAGTGAGGCCTGCGTTGAACGGGTACGGATCATCAAACGACTTCGCGATGATTATTTTTTACCGTTGCCGGTGATCAAGGAGTTGATCAAAAAGCAGAAAAAGCAATCCTGTTCGGAAAAGGTCGCCTTCCAGTTCTTGAGCGAATACTTTCGTCCGGTTGATCGGCTTCTGAGCGACGCTGTGATTGGCGCGGATAATTTCAAGAAAGTCACCGGGCTCGGGAAAAACTGGCTGGCAAAAATGGAGAGTTGGGGTATCATCACGGCTGACACAAGCGCTGGAGACACGGTTTATTCTTACGATGATGTGGTGATCGGTAAGTTGTTGGTGGACTTGGATCGCATCGGATTGGGACCGGAAAACGGGTTTGATCCAGAGGTGCTGAAACCGGCGGCCGATGTGTTTCGTAAAATTGTAAAAGACGATGTCCGGCGATTTATGGCGTTGCTGGGGCAGGGCAATCTTTCTCCGGAAATCCTGAAAGAAAAAGGAGATCAGGCCAGGGAATTGATGTGTCTTTTCTTTTATCACATTTATCGCAAGTTCGTACTGGAGGAATACCGTCACTATTTCAAGGCCTCCGAATAGAACCGATCGAGGGTTTTGACGTCAATTTCGACTACCGAAGCGCTTCTGTTTAATTACGGTTGGAAGCACTGTTTACCCTGTTGGCATGATAAGGAGATAAAAATGAAATTGGTCAGAGCGATATGCACGTCCCTTCGTTTTTTGGGTTTGGTATTTATCGTCGGCGTCGGTTTGCATGCCAGTCCGGTTTTTTCTTTTACGCCTCTTCAGGCTGATTTTTCAACGTATGAGGCCAAAAAACAGGTTTTTCCTACGGGGGATACGATCAAGGTCGGCCTTTTTGAGCCGTTTTCCGGGCAGAGCGCGTCCGCCGGCGAAATCTCATACTGGCTGCTGGGATGGGTCGTACATGATATCAATTCCCAGGGAGGTATCCTGGTTGACGGTAAAATGAAGAAAATTCAGGTGATCAAAGCCGATACCGCCACACAGCCGGTCGTCGCCAAACGTGCGCTCCAGCGCCTGATATTAAATGACAAGGTCGACTTGTTCGTGGGAACCGCCGGCAGTCATATTGCGATCATCGGTAACCAACTGGCGAAAAAATATAAAAAGATATTTCTGAATTATTCTTCCTATTCCGTTCATCTCATGGACGCCCAAAATTTCAATAAGTATACGTTCCGTGCCTGCTCGACCACGGATATCAATGCCAGGGCGCTTGCCTATTATTTTTCCAAAACCCCCATTCGGAAGTTCTATATACTTTGTCAAGATTACAGTTATGGTCAGGATTTCGGAAAATCGATCAAACGGGCCATGGATGAATTTGTTCCGGATGCGGACATTGTGGGAGAAGTCTACCATCCGTTATGGCTGAAGGATTTTGCTCCTTATTTGAGTAAGGTGCAGGCTTCCGGAGCCGAAATGATCATTTCATCGGACTGGCCCCCCGACAGCTGGAACCTCATGCTGGCCATGGACCAGATGGGGATGACCATTCCGGTCAGCGGGCAGTTTTTCGACGATCCCAGGATGAGTCAGAACCTGAAAAACAAAAAAGCCGGAATCGGTAACACGGTCGTCAATTTTCATCTCTGCAACGTAACCAATGAAAAAAATAGCCGCTTCAACAAGATATTTCACGATCGTTACCAGAATGACCCGGAGGTCCAGATCGATTGGCCCACCGGAGTCATCGGCGGTGTGATTGGTCATTTCTACTGGCTTTTCGATGTTATTCAGAGGGCGGGGACCCTTGACCCGGATAAAATTATCGCGACATGGGAAGGAGATACGTACGAAACATTTTCGGGAACGTTGTCCATGCGCAAATGCGATCACCAGGCGGTGATGGATATGTTCGTCTCCACGCTGGTCTCCCCATCAAAATGGTCCAAGGGCGGGGACCGCCTCGGATATCAGGACGAAGCGATCCGAATACCGTCCAGCATTGTCATGTCTCCTTGTCCGGAGGGACTCGAGTAATGATCACCGGGGGTAGAATTTGACCTGGAAATAAGGCAGGAGACCGGAGAAGTTATGGATTCGATGACGATCATGATGATAACCCAGGGGATTCACGGTCTGGCATATGGGATGTTGCTGTTTCTGGTTGCGTCCGGTTTTACCCTGATTTTCGGAATGATGGGAATTTTGAATATCGCCCACGCCTCATTTTTCATGCTGGCGGCCTATGTCGGTTTCCAGGTCATACAGTGGAGCGGCAGTTTTTGGCTGGCGCTGATAGTGGCGCCGATCGTAATCACGGTTGTGGGAATTGTCATGGAGCGGGTCATGCTGCGTCGCCTTCGAAAGTTCAAGCTTGGGAAAGCGGCGGTTTTATTCGAGCTGATGCTGACGGTAGGGGTCATGGTCTGTATTGAAGAGGCGGTTAAAAATCTCTGGGGGACGGATCCGCAAATCGTCAATGTGCCTGCTTTACTGGGTGGACTTCTTCGGTATCAGGGAATGCAATATCCCATCTATCGCATGTTTATCATCGTCTTATCATGCGCCATTTTATTGTTGCTGGGCCTGGTGTTGTATAAGACCCGTCTCGGAAATTTCGTTCGGGCCGCTGTTCAGGATGCGGAGATGACCGGCGCACTTGGTGTGAACGTCCCGCTTGTATTCAGTTTCGTCTTTGGTTTGGGGACATGGCTGGCGGGAGTTGCCGGTGTGGCTGCTGCTCCGATGCTGACCGTCTTTCCCGGACTGGCCAACCAGATGATGCTGGATTCGTTTATCGTGGTTGCCCTGGGTGGTTTTGGGAGTCTTTTGGGGGCATTTGTCATTTCCATGCTGCTGGGAGAACTGACCGCTTTCGGGATTCAATTTTTACCCGGCTATTCAACCATTATACTGTTCGGATTCATGGTGCTTGTATTGACTTTCAGGCCCTTGGGCCTTTTCGGGGAGCGGGAATGAAACGAAATATGCGTGGATGGCTTATCTGGATCCCGATGATCGGAGCACTCGCAATCGCTCCGCAAGTATTGGGCGCATTTGAAATCACAATTGTGCTTGGGATGGCCATTTTTGCGCTGTTTTCCATTAGTCTGAATTTGCTGCTGAGTTTTGCCGGTCTGCTCAGTTTCGGACATGCCATGTTTTTTGCGGCCGGAGCATACGGAACGGTATTCGCGTTGGAATATATACAAGGCGTTCCATTGTTGCCGGCCGTCTTGATCGGCGCATTGTCGGCCGCCTTCCTGGCGTTGGCGCTCAGTCCCTTGCTGGTGCGCGCCAGTGGCCATACGTTTGCGATGTTGACCATGGCTTTCAGCCAGATCATGTATGCGATTGTGATGAAATATTCAACCATCACCGGCGGAAACGACGGCATCTCGGGCTTCCCGATTCCAGCATTGGGTATCCCCGGTATCGGCGACATTGATATGACCATGGAACGGAATTTTTATTATGCCGCAATCACGATCCTGGGTATCAGCGCCTGGGTCATGTGGTTTTTTACACGAACGCCCTTTGGCAGCATTATGATCAGCATGCGTGACAATCCGGAGCGTGTCGCCTATCTTGGTTTTAATGTTTCCATATCAAAGGCGGTCGTTCTTGTGGTATCCGCCTGGTTTGCCGGCGTGGCCGGATCGGTATATGCGCTTTTTCAGAATATGGTGTCCGTTGACGGCGTGCTAGGCCCCATGTCCTCCTTCACGCCACTCATCAACTGTTTCATCGGCGGGTTGGGCACGTTCATCGGGCCTGTCTTCGGTACCGGCATTGGAACGATGTTGACGGAATTGATGTCCGCTCATCCCGAACAGGCGCAGCTGGTATTCTCCTTTGTGCTGATCCTTCTGGTGTTGTTTCTACCCGGGGGCGTGATGACGCTCTATTGGAAGGTGGCGGCGAAATGGATGGTCCTGCAGAATAGAATTCAATCCGCATTCCTGAAAGGCAACCATGGCTGATTCACGGAAACGGCAATCGAGTATACTTGAAATTGATGGGTTGAATCACTATTTCGGGGAGCGTCAGGTCCTGTTTGATATCGGCTTGCAGATTCAGGAGGGAACGCGGCATGCGATAATCGGTCCCAATGGCGCCGGCAAGACGACGCTATTCAATACGATCACCGGAAAGTTCAAACCCACCGGCGGCGCCGTATTGTTTAAAGGCAAGGAAGTTACCGGATTCAAGCCCGACAAGCTGTCTCGACGGGGGTTGGGTCGTTCCTTTCAGATCAACAGCACCTTCGCGAATCTTACGACGTTTCAGAATCTGCGAATGGCGATTCTTGCCAAGGAGAACATTCGTTTCAACTTCTTTCGAAATTTAGATAAGATGCATCGGATTACGGCTGAGACCGATGCCTTTCTCACACGCGTCGGTCTCATGGCGGAACGCAATCAGCCGGCAAATCTGCTATCCTATGGGAAGCATCGCTGTCTGGAACTCAGCCTGGCGATGGCGATTGATCCGGATCTGGTTCTTCTGGATGAACCGGCCGCCGGTATGTCGCGGGAAGAGACCCACCAGATGGTGAAATTGATTCGAGACCTGACCAGGGATAAAACCGTGGTGATTATCGAACATGATATGGATGTGGTTTTTTCACTGGCGGACCGTATCACCGTCCTTCATCACGGAGAAATTCTGGCGACCGGTTCACCGGAAGAGATTAGAACCAATCAAGCGGTCAAGAGTGCGTATTTGGGAGAAACGGAGGTCGGCGATGTTGCTTGAAATTGAGGACCTTCAAAGCTATTACGGGTTGAGCCACGTCCTTCAAGGTGTGTCCCTTGCCATGGACAGCGGGGAAATCGTCGGCCTGTTGGGGCGGAATGGTATGGGGAAAAGTACGACGTTGAAAAGCATTATGGGCCTCGTACGGCCCAAAAGCGGGACCATTCGTTTCCAGAAAAAGAACATTGCAGGCTTGGAACCGTACCTGATCGCCAGGGCCGGTATCGGCTATGTGCCGGAAGAGCGGCGGATTTTTTCGAACCTGACGGTGATGGAAAATTTGCAAATGGGGGTCAAGGCCGGAGCGCTGGCAAACGGTAACGGCTGGACCCTGGAAAAACTATATCATCATTTCCCCTTCATGAAGGATCGTTCGGCCCAGAAAGGAGCCCATCTGTCCGGCGGTGAGCAGCAGATGTTGTCCATCGCGCGGGCGCTCATGGGAAATCCGGAGCTTTTATTGGTGGATGAACCCACCGAAGGGCTGGCTCCCTTGATGGTGCGGGAAGTTCGGGATGTTCTATTGAAAATCAACAAAACCGGTGTTTCCATCCTGATCGTGGAACACAATCTGAAAGTCGCCCTTTCACTGGTGGATCGGGTCTATCTCATGGGAAAAGGTCATATCGGATTTGCCGGGACCGTCGCTGACTTGAAATCCCGGCCACAGATACAGGAACAATACTTGAGCCTCTGATCGCCATGACATAAATGGAGGGGAAACGTGTCCCGGGAGCACCCGATGTCTTGAATCTCTTGATTCTTACTTTGATGCCGGGAGGTTGGAATTTCGAAAACGGACTTGATTCCATCCTCGATTCTGAACTATGATGACTCCCATAAACAATCAGCGGTCGATCTTCCATAATCGTGTCGATACATTTGGTTGATGCCGGCAAAGGAGGCAACATGATACGCAACCCCAAACAGCCGTTTTTTCCGATCCTGTTAAAAACCGGATTGGTATTGCTTTCTTGTTTTTCGATCCTGGTAGGATGTTCATCGACACTACCCATGCCGGATAGCCTATATCCCGGGTACTCCGGTCCCCAGATAGGGGTGACTCCCGCCGCTATTCGACTGGGCATCGCCAGCTTGATCAAGACGCAGGTGGTTATCGTCGGGACGGGTTTTGTACCAGGGGATTCGGTTTTTGTGGACATGATGAGTGCGGAGGATACGCCAGCCATCAAAATTCCCATCGACGCGGCGGAGGTCGATGAAACCGGTCAGTTCACCATTGAGGTGAGCAAGGAGGTCAAGGCCCTTGAAATTTTAAAGCTCGATATTGATCCGAGTAACTTGACTCCGATAGTGGTCCGGGATCCCATTCCGACCGGCACCTATATATTAAAGGCCGTCAGTGTCGATTCCGACAGAAAAGCCGAATGCATCATCAACGTTGAAGACCCCAGCCGGGGGGATCGACTGAAAGACAAAATCGGCATGTTGCTGGGCAAAATCAGAAAGGGGCCGTAATTCCTCTTTCCGAAGCCTATGGGGGACGCGAAAATTCCACCATACGGATCACGTCCGTGTGAACAACACTCCAGGTCGCATTGCATTTTCATCGCGCAGGACATCGTCTCGCCGGGTTACGGCCATACAAGTCCTTTTTCTTGCGGGCTTTTTGAGCGGTCAGCACCGCTTCGGTAGCGGCCTGGTTTCGGCCGCAAATCCTTCTCATTTCTCACTCTTCCCATACAATTTACAATTCGAGCATATTCCTGGATTCGATTTCATTTTACCTTGATTTTCAGGGATGTTCGCAGTATGTCAATTAAGTTTATCAAAAAAGATTATTGAAACTAAATTTTTCCATACAAGGGACTACCAACCAGGTAGACTCTTTTTTCAGGGGAGGTATCATGCCGAAGCGTAATGACATTCAGAAAGTGCTGATTATCGGGTCCGGACCCATCATCATCGGCCAGGCGTGCGAATTTGACTACTCCGGCACCCAGGCCTGCAAGGCGTTGCGGAGCCTTGGATATCAAATCGTTCTGGTTAATTCCAATCCGGCAACCATCATGACAGATCCCGGAATGGCGGACAAGACCTATATCGAACCGCTCAACCTTGAAGTGCTGACCCAAATTATTGACGTCGAACGCCCGGATGCGTTGTTACCGAATCTGGGGGGACAAACCGGGCTGAACCTCTCCTCGGAGCTTGCCAGGACCGGGGTGCTGGAGCGATACGGGGTTACCGTGATCGGTGTGAACATCGACGCCATCGAACGCGGGGAGGATCGCACCGCATTCAAGGAAACCATGGCGCGGCTGGGTATTGAAATGCCCAGAAGTCAAACCGTCAACACCATCGAAGATGCGGAAAAGGTGGCCGAAAGTCTGGGGTACCCGGTGGTCATACGGCCTGCCTATACCATGGGGGGAACCGGCGGCGGGTTGGTCTATAATGTGGAAGACCTGCGCATTATCGCCTCCCGGGGACTTGCCGCCAGTATGGTTCATCAGATCCTGGTGGAGGAGTCGGTTCTGGGATGGGAAGAACTGGAATTGGAAGTCGTCCGGGATGCCAAGAATCAGATGATTACGGTTTGTTTCATCGAGAACGTGGATGCCATGGGCGTTCATACGGGGGATTCGTATTGCACCGCCCCCATGCTGACCATCAGCCCCGAATTGCAGGAGCGCCTTCAGAAATATGCCTATACCATTGTGGAAGCCATAGAAGTGATCGGCGGCACCAATGTGCAGTTTGCGCATGATCCCCGGACCGGTAGGGTGGTCGTAATCGAGATCAATCCCCGTACGTCGCGTTCGTCCGCCCTGGCATCGAAAGCCACCGGATTTCCCATCGCTCTGGTCTCTTCATTGCTTGCCGGAGGTCTTTCGATGGATGAAATCCCCTATTGGCGGGATGGAACGCTCGAAAAGTATACGCCGTCCGGAGATTATGTGGTGGTCAAGTTCGCTCGCTGGGCCTTTGAGAAATTCAAAGGTGTCGAAGACGTCCTCGGAACCCAAATGCGCGCGGTGGGCGAGGTGATGAGCATCGGTAAAAATTATAAGGAGGCCCTTCAAAAAGCAATCCGATCTCTGGAAATTGGTCGGTATGGACTTGGTTTTGCCAAAGATTTCAATGAAAAAACGCTGGCGCAATTGCTCGGCTTGCTGGGGAAGGCGTCCAGTGAGCGGCAGTTTATCATGTACGAAGCCCTGCGGAAGGGGGCCGATGTCGAAACCTTGTATCGAATGACCCATATCAAACCGTGGTTCATCGAGCAGATGAAAGAGCTGGTGACGCTGGAAGAAAAAATTCTGACCTTCAAGGGGCAGTTGCCGCCGGACAACCTGATGGTTCAGGCCAAGAAGGATGGATTTGCGGATCGATATCTGTCCGGTTTGCTGGGCCTCACCGAAAAGGAAATCCGGGAAAGGCGACTTGCGCTGGGGGTCAAACAAGGATGGGAGCCTGTACCGGTAAGCGGAGTGGAAAATGCGGCGTATTATTACTCGACCTATTGCGCCCCCGATCAAGTGACGGTCAGCGACCGAAAAAAAATAATGGTGCTCGGCGGAGGCCCCAACCGGATCGGTCAGGGGATCGAATTCGATTATTGCTGCGTTCATGCCGCTTTCGCCATCCGCGAAGCCGGCTACGAATCCATTATGGTGAATTGCAATCCGGAGACGGTGTCCACGGATTATGATACGTCGGACAAACTGTATTTCGAGCCATTGACCGTTGAGGATGTATTGAGCATCTATGAGAAGGAAAAACCGGAGGGCGTCATCGTCCAATTCGGCGGTCAGACGCCGCTGAATCTGGCCGGAGAATTAGCCGAGGCCGGTGTCAAGATCATCGGTACGTCACCGCAGACCATCGATCTGGCAGAAGATCGTGACCGATTTCGGGAAATCGTCCGGAAACTGGGGATTCCCCAACCGGAATCAGGGATGGCGAAAACAATGGAGGACGCGCTGGAAATCGCCCGAGCCATCGGTTATCCCCTGATGGTGCGTCCTTCCTTTGTTTTGGGTGGCCGGGCCATGGAGGTTGTGCGGGATGAGGAAATGCTGAAATATTATATGTCCGCCGCTGTGGCGGTTTCGCCGGAACGTCCCATTCTCATCGATAAATTTCTGGAGAACGCCATTGAAGCCGAGGCGGATGCCATTGCCGACGGAAAAGATGCGCTGGTGCCTGCGGTGATGGAGCATATCGAGCTGGCGGGGGTGCATTCGGGAGATTCCGCCTGTGTCATACCCCCTATCAGTATACCCCAGAAGCACATTGAGACCATCAAGGAATATACCCGGAAAATCGCCATCGAGTTGCATGTAAAAGGGTTGATGAACATTCAGTATGCCATTGCCCATGATACGGTATACATACTGGAGGCCAATCCCAGAGCGTCGCGAACCGTGCCGCTGGTTTCCAAGGTATGCAACATTCCCATGGCTCGTCTGGCCACGCAGGTCATACTGGGAAAATCGATCGGCGATTTGGCGCTTCCCCTTCGTTCGCCTAAATATTTCGGTGTTAAGGAATCGGTGTTCCCGTTCAATATGTTTCCGGAAGTCGATCCCGTATTGGGACCCGAGATGCGATCGACCGGAGAAGTGCTCGGTTTGGCGGAATCTTTCGGCATGGCTTTTTTCAAAGCCCAGGAAGCCACGAAGGTATCCCTGCCCCTGGAAGGCGGGGTTTTGTTTACGATCGCCGATATCGACAAACCCAGCTCCATTGAAGCGGCCAGACTCTTACGGGATTTGGGTTTTAAACTGTTTTCGACCAACGGCACCCGGGAATTTTTAGACCAGCATGGTATTCAGGCCGAATCGATTCGGAAAATCGGTCATGGAAGGCCCGATATCGTGGATGGGATCAAGAATGGTGAAATCCAACTGGTGGTCAATACGCCGAGCGGGAAAGCCAGCCAAGAGGATGACTCCTATATCCGCAAGACGGCCATCCGCTATAAGATCCCCTATATCACCACAACGGCGGCTGCTGTGGCGGCCGCCAAAGGCGTCGACGCACGTCGTAAAAAGAACACGACTGTTCGTTCGTTACAGGATTATCACCTGGATACCGGACGGTAAAAAGGAGTAAAAATGGGTGGAATATTTGGTTGTGCGTTACAAACGGATTGTGTCAACGACTTGTTTTACGGAACCGATTACCTCTCTCACCTGGGCACGCGTCGCGGAGGGATGAGTGTCAAAGGGCCGGATGGGTTTGACCGGTCGATCCATAATATCGAAAGCGATTATTTTCGCACCAAGTTTGAACCAGATCTTCCCAAATTCAAGGGAAATCTCGGCATCGGGGTCATCAGTGATACCGATGCCCAACCGATGGTCATCAGTTCCCATTTAGGGGCTTTTGCCATTGTGACCGTTGGCAAAATTCGCAATATGGATATACTGGCCAAAACGGCTTTTGAGAACAGACGTCATTTTTCCGAGATGAGCAGCCAGGGGATCAATCCAACCGAACTGGTCGCCAACATCATCTGCCAGGAAACTTCTTTTGAGGCGGGCATCGCGCGCGCCCAGTCATTGATCCAGGGTTCCTGCTCGCTGCTGCTGATGACGGGAAAGGGAATTTATGCGGCCCGTGACAAACTCGGCCGCACTCCGCTGGTCATCGGGAAGAAATCGGATGGTTTTGCCGCCTCATCCGAAACCTGTGCGTTTCCGAACATCGGATATGAGATTGATCGGTACTTGGGTCCGGGCGAGGTGGTCCTGATCACCCCGGAGGGCTACGAACGAAAAGTCGATCCCGGTGAAAAGATGCAGATCTGCTCTTTTTTATGGGTGTACTACGGTTATCCCGCCTCGATTTATGAAGGGATCAATGTGGAAGAAGTCCGCTACCGCTGTGGTCGGGCTTTGGCGGAAGGAGATACGGTGGCGGTGGATTTCGTTTCCGGTATTCCCGATTCCGGCATCGGCCATGCACTGGGATACGCCAATGCACGGAAGCTTCCCTATCGCAGAGCATTCGTGAAATACACGCCCACCTGGCCGCGCAGTTTTATGCCCCAGAAACAGGCTGTCCGTGATTTGGTGGCGAGGATGAAACTGATTCCGGTTCGTTCTCTGATTGAAGGCCAACGGATACTTTTCTGCGAAGACTCCATCGTCAGGGGGACCCAGTTGCAGGATACGATCCAGGTTCTTTTCGATCATGGCGCCCGGGAAGTTCATATGCGTCCTGCCTGTCCGACTTTGATCTACCCATGCGAATTCCTGAATTTTTCAACCTCGAGATCGACCCTCGACCTGGCCGGCCGTAAAGCGATCCTGGGTATCGAGGGGAAAGAAGATCGAACCTTGGAACAGTATGCCGCGGGTGGGTCGGAAAAGAATCTTGCGATGATCGAGCACATCCGAAGACGATTGAAACTGACTTCCCTTGTTTACCAGCGTATGGAGGATCTGGTCGCCGCCATCGGGCTGCCGAAGGATAAATTGTGTACGCATTGTTGGGACGGGACGAGTTATTTTTGAAGTGAACCCATCTATATCGAAGGAGCGATCGGATGATCTGTCAAACGGCGGAAGATGTCAAATGTCTGGTCAAGGAAAAAAACATCAGTTTTATTCAATTCTGGTTTACGGACGTACTTGGTTTTCTGAAAAGTTTTTCCGTTGCCGCCTCCGAACTGGACGAGGGCTTGAGCGAAGGCATGGGTTTTGACGGCAGTTCCATCGAAGGGTTCGCCCGGATCGAAGAAAGCGATATGATCGCCAAACCGGATCCCAGTACATTTCAGCTGATTCCCTGGCGGAATGACGATAAACCAGTGGCGCGGGTTTTTTGTGATATTCTCAATCCCGACGGCGCTCCCTATGAAGGTGACCCTCGTTATGTACTGAAGCGGCTGTTGAAGACAGTGTCGGAAAAAGGATATACCTTCTATATCGGCCCAGAACTGGAATACTTTTATTTCAAGGATGACACCGGGCCCGGAATTCTGGACCAGGGCGGGTATTTCGATTCCAGACCGGTGGACATGGGCGGAAACCTGCGACGGGAAACCATTTTCGCTTTGCAATCAATGGGTATACAGGTGGAATACAGCCATCACGAAGTGGCACCCAGTCAACACGAAATCGACCTGCGTTATGATGAATGTCTCCGGATGGCGGACAAGACCATGACCTACCGTCTGATTGTCAAAGAAATCGCTCGGCAGAACGGTTGTTTCGCATCCTTTATGCCCAAGCCCATCGGCAGTGAGAACGGCAGCGGGATGCACGTACATCAATCTCTTTTTTCCGGGGACCGCAATGCCTTTCATGACCCGGTCGACCCGTACCATCTGTCCGGGCCGGCAAAACACTATATTGCTGGATTGATGCGGCATGCGCCGGAAATAACGGCGATCACCAACCAGTGGGTGAATTCCTATAAGCGGTTGGTTCCGGGATATGAGGCGCCGGTTTATGTGTCCTGGGCCAGACGAAACCGCTCCACCATGATTCGCGTGCCCATGTATAAGCCGGGCAAGGAAAAGGCCACCCGGATCGAATTCCGGTCCCCCGACCCGGCCTGTAATCCCTATCTGGCCTATGCCGTCATGTTGGGTGCCGGAATGGAGGGGATTGAAAAACAATACGAGCTGCCGGATCCCATTGAAGAGGATATTTTTGAGATGAAGCCCGAGGAAAGACGCCGACGCGGTATCGAGTCCTTGCCCGACAACCTGTATGCCGCCATTCTGCTGACGGAGAAAAGCTCGCTGGTGCAGAAAGTGCTGGGGCCGCATGTGCACATGAAATTCATCGAAAACAAGAAAATCGAATGGGACCGCTACCGCACTCATGTGAGCAAATTCGAAATTGACCGTTATCTGCCCAAGCTTTGAGGGCTCAAACCGATTCTCCCGTTATTCAGGACCTTTTTCGCAAACTTGTTTTGATACGCGCTATACCGGCTTCTATTTCCGTTATATGGAAGTATTTCCCGGCGGCCAAAAGCAATACGAAAAAGACCGAGCCGATGATCAGGCCGGTCACCAGGCTTCCGATACGATCGTTCGGCAAGAGGCTGGAATGGATGAGGTGCCTCAGGGGTTCGAGTACGCTTCCGAAAACCATGGCCGAAATCAGCATCCGCCCATAGAACCCATAGACCTGACGGTTTGTCGTCGCGCCGATTTTTCGGTTCCAAATGACGTAGAGCATGAATACCTGCAGCGTGGCGGACAGGGATATGGCCAAGGCCACACCCGCTGCTCCCATGAAATGCAATCCCAAGAGATAAAGCGGAATGCTCAGAAGAACCGCCAGGCTGCCAAAGGCAGCCGGCAGGATGGTATTCTGCATGGCATAAAATCCTCTCACCACGACGGTCTGGGCGGCGAAGGCGAAGGCGCCCGTCATCAGGAACAGCAACATCCGCGCCGTCAGGGCAGTGGCGGCCGCGTCGAATCTGCCGCGCTGGAAAAGGATAAGCACAATTTCGTTGCGCAGCACCATGAGGAGTGCCGAAATCGGCAGGAGCAGTCCCAGATACCGAAGGGTCGTGTTTAACAACCGGTTCATTTCCGCGTATTGTTTCGAGGCGGCGAGTTGCGATAAAAACGGAAAGGAAGCGACACCGGCTGCCTGTCCGAACAGGCCGACCAGCATCAACATGACCCGTAAGGCATAATTCAAGCCGGCAATGCTTCCTGCGGGCAGAAAACTGCCGAAGAATTTAAGGGAAATTTCCGTTGAAAAGGTCATGGTCAGGCCGACCATGAGGGGTAATGTCAGTTTGACGTATCGGATCAGGTCCGGATGCATCGGATCGAATCGGAACGTAAGTCGCATGCCCAATTTTCGGGCGCCGTAAGCCTGGATTACGAAATTGCCCACAAAGGCGCCTGCCAGAACTCCCCAGGAAAACCCCTCCATGCCCATGCGGCGACCCAGGAACACACCGCCCGCGATGATGCCGGTGTTATATACGAGCGGCGCCAGGGCCGGCAGTGCGAATTTCCCCTTGGCAAACTGAACGGCCATGAGAAGCCCGCCGCAAAAAAAGAAAAACTGGGCCGGTATAATGATGCGGGTCATCCGGATGGCCTCCGCCTGACGGATGGGATCCTGCAATCCGGGCGCCAGCAGCGCAACCAGTTCGGGAGCGAAGATCGTGGTGAGGAGGATCAGCAGCGACATCAGCGTGCCGAAGGTCGTAAAAATGATGGAAAATACATCCCAGCCCGCCTTTTCTCGATTTTCCGCAAGGTAATGATTGAAAATCGGAATGAAGGTTACGGATAAAAAACCACTGGCGACGATATGGTTCAGGATTTCCGGAAGAACAAATGCCACCTGATAGGCGTCGACGTTCCCGCCGGCTCCGCCGATGTGAGCGATCACCATTTCCCGCAGCAGACCGATGATACGGCTCAGAAAAATAGAAGTCATCATGATGAGGGTGGCGATGCCGACTTTGCGCTGGATGGATTGAGCCACGATACAATTCCGTTCTGCCGGATACCGGTTTGAATGTCGGATGGTTATTGTCTTGTGAATATCGCGCGGGATGGTATCAAAAACAGGCGCGGAAGGCAAAGCCTATCCGCTTGCCGTTGTTTTCCATGGGAATTGGCAGGTCGTCACGGTTGGAACCGGAGAGAGCGGTGATAATTAGGGGAAAATGGCTTTTTCTTTGTTTCCCATTGCCACTTGTTCCATGGTGATTATGTTCTCAAAGCGTCCCTTGTTTTGACAATCGGAAAGTCGCCGCACATCAGCGAAACTCCGGGCATCCCAAGGGACGGATGGAAGAGCCGAAAGCCCGTCTGATGACGGTGGGGGCCATTTGGAAATACGACCATTGACAGGAAGCCATATCGATATGCCCGTAAAAAAAGTAAGTAAAACTGTTCAGAATCCGCAGCGCAAGCGGCGGGACCGGAAAACCCGGGAGCTGGAATACATTATCGTCAAGGGCGCGCGGGAGCATAACCTGAAAAACGTGCATGTGGAACTGCCCAAGAAAAAGCTGATCGTTTTCACCGGGGTATCGGGATCCGGCAAGTCCAGCTTGGCCTTTGACACGATTTTCGCCGAGGGACAGCGCCGGTATGTGGAATCGCTTTCGGCCTATGCCCGGCAATTCATTGGCCAGATGGAAAAACCGAAATATGATACGATACGCGGTTTGTCCCCGACCATTTCCATCGAACAGAAATCCGCTTCCAAGAATCCCCGTTCCACGGTGGGAACCATCACCGAAATATACGATTATCTGCGGGTGCTGTTCGCGCGGGTCGGCGTTCAATATTGCCACCAATGCGGTAAAAAGGTCGGCCGCGGCGATGCCGCCGGCATGGTGGAACAGATTCTGGCCATTCCTCCCGGAACCCGCGTGCTGGTTCTGGCGCCGATCATCGAAAACCGCAAAGGAGAACATCGCGAATTGTTCGACGGTTTGCGGCGGGATGGGTACGCCCGGGTGCGCATCGACGGGGTGGTTCATGACCTGACCGATGTCCAAAGCCTTTCCAAGCACAAAAAGCACAATATCGAAGTCGTCGTGGACCGGCTGACGCTCAAAACCGGTCCGGCCTTCATCCAGCGTTTGACCGATTCTGTGGAAGCCGCACTGAAGCTGGGAAAGGGACAATTGATTATCCATATCCTGGATCGGGAAGACCTGCGGATGAGTGAAACACGTTCCTGTTGCGGGATTGCCTACCCGGAACTGACGCCTCAGTTGTTCTCTTTTAATTCCCCCCAGGGGATGTGCCCGGAGTGCAACGGGCTGGGCACGGTTCTGGCCATGGACGCGGACAAGGTCGTCCCGGATCGAAGCATGTCCATTCGCGAGGGCGCGGTGGTTCCCTGGCGCAATTACTTTTTGAACGCCGAGGAGCGTAAAAATAGCTGGGGAATGGAGCAGCTGAGAGCCATGGCCAAGACGTGGAAGATCGATCTGGATTCCCCCTGGGAAAAACTTCCCGGGAGTCAGCAAGAACTTTGTCTGTATGGATCCAAAGGTCAAAAAATGACTGTCAACTGGAATTCGGCCAGCATGAAGGGCGAGGTTACCACCCGATTTGAAGGGATTTTGAACAGCCTGATGCGGCGCTATCTCCAAACCACCTCCGAGAACGCCAAAAACTACTACGCCAAGTTCATGTCCGAAACAAGTTGTTCCGCCTGTGATGGTCGGCGTCTCAAACCGGCGGCCCTGTATGTCAAAATCGAAGGACGATCGATTATCGATATCACCGCCATGACCATCCGGGAGGCTTTTGATTTCTTTTCCAATCTGGCGTTGACCGGAAATCGCCGACTGATCGCCGAAGAACTGCTGAAGGAAATAGTCAGTCGGCTCGGCTTCCTGGTGAACGTGGGCTTGAATTATCTTTCCCTGGATCGCAAAGGGCCGAGCTTGTCCGGCGGTGAATCCCAGCGTATTCGTCTGGCTTCCCAGATCGGTTCGGAATTGACCGGTGTGTTGTATATCCTGGACGAGCCTTCCATCGGGTTGCACCAGAAGGATAACATCCGTCTGCTCAACACCCTTTGTCATCTACGGGATATCGGCAATACCCTGATCGTCGTGGAACACGATCGAGAAACCATTGACTCGGCGGACTGGGTGTTGGATCTGGGTCCCGGCGCGGGGCACCTCGGCGGTCAGGTGGTGGCGGCCGGAACACCCCGACAGATTCGCAAGGATCCGGCATCCATAACCGGTAAATACCTGAGCGGTCTGTTGACCATCGACATGCCGAAGGACCGCCGGCAGTCGAATCAGATCGGAAATAAGCGCATTACCATCACAAAGGCGTCCGAGAATAACCTGGATAATATCAAAGTGGATATCCCCCTCGGGCTTCTGGTATTGATTACCGGTGTTTCCGGTGCCGGCAAGTCGACTCTTGTCAACCAGATTTTGTATCCGGCCCTTGCCCGTGCGCTGCACGGCAGTGTGCTTCCGGTGGGGCGACATGGAGATATCCACGGACTCGACCAGCTCGACAAGGTGAGTAATATCGATCAGCGAGCCATCGGCCGCACCCCGCGCAGCAATCCGGCCACGTACACCAAGGTGTTCGACCATATTCGCGATTTTTTCGCGCTGTTGCCGGAAGCCCGATCCCGGGGATATCGGAAGGGGCGTTTTTCATTCAATGTCAAAGGCGGACGGTGCGAGCACTGCCAGGGGGACGGCTTCATCCGGGTGGAGATGCATTTTCTGGCCGATGTGTTCGTGCCCTGTGAGGTCTGTGGCGGAAAGCGCTTCAATACCGCCACGCTGGAAGTGCTCTACAAAGGGCATTCCATTTCCGACGTACTGGATCTGTCCGTCGCCCAGGCAGGCGAATTGTTCGAAAGCCACCCAAAGATCAAAGCCATTTTGGATACGCTCATGCAGGTGGGTTTATCCTATATCAAGCTGGGGCAGTCGGCCACGACCTTATCGGGCGGAGAAGCCCAACGAATCAAACTGGCCCGGGAACTGTCCAAACGGGATACCGGCCGGACACTCTACATTCTGGACGAGCCGACCACCGGCCTTCATTTCGATGATATCAAGATGCTGCTGGTTGTTTTACAGCGTCTGGTAGACAGCGGCAATACGGTAGTCGTCATCGAGCACAACCTGGACGTGATCAAGGCTGCGGACTGGATTATCGATCTGGGGCCGGAAGGGGGAAAACAAGGCGGTCGTATTGTGGCGCAGGGAACGCCTGAGATGGTGGCCCAATCGGAACAAAGTGCCACGGGGCAATTCCTGAAAGAATTGTTATGACGATGAGTGAAGGACGGGAAAAAAGGAGGGCGGTTTGTTTCGGGGTTGTACCGGAACAAACCGCCCTGAGCCGTTTATTCCACTTCGCATTCAAGCACTACCTTCGTAGGCTCAGCGCACACGATTCGAACGCCGGCGCCATCTTGGTTTCATACTGAATGCAAAAACGGAATTAGATAGCTTCTTTCAGTTTTTTGCCGGGTTTGAATTTGACAACGTTGGTTGCCTTGATCTTGATTTCCTCACCCGTCTGGGGATTACGCCCTTTGCGGGCATTGCGGCGGCTTTTTGAAAATGTGCCAAAACCAACCAGCGTTACTTTTCCGTCTTTCTTCTTCAACGCTTTTGTGACACCATCAATGAATGATTTCAGCGCCGCATCCGCTGCCGTTTTTGAAATCCCTGCGTCATTCGCCATCATTTCGATCAATTCTGCCTTGGTCATGCCGTCACCTCCCTTAAAACATGGTTGATAGAGAAAACCGAACCTTGATTCCCTTTAGTAAAGAAGGTCTTTTTGAATGTCAATACGATAATGCACGGAAAATGGGATTCTACAAAGATTTATTCAAAAAGACCCATATGGGACGTACGTCAAACAGCATGTCCGGCGATTGTAGAGCCACTCCGGGTTTGCGGGTTGTAGTAATGTAAATAATTGATAAATAAGAAAAAAATTACATGAAATATACGGATCCATGAGCTGCGGGCCAACGCGCGGAGGCTCCGCCGTCGCTTATTGTCCGAGACTTCCGTTTATTGGTTTTTTCTTCAGCATCGCAATGATTTTTTGTTGAAATCCTTCTACAACCTCTTTAAGGCCCATGGTATCCGGCTGGAGCAGAATCGAGAAGAGTGCCATGCCTTCGAGAAAGGCGATCGTGGCCGTTGCCATTTGACGGGCGACAATAGCATCCTCCGTAAGGGGCGCCAGCATGTCCGTGAGAATGTCGATCCATAACTGGTAGGTTCGTTGGAGCCTGCTGCGGACCTTTCGATTGTATAGGGCGATTTCCCAGATCTCGATAAAGACGGTGGAAAGGGTTCTGTTGAGTGTGATCTTTTCATTCATGAAATTGAAAAATTCTTCCAGTATTCTCTTCCCATCGACGCCGTCCGTTTGTTTTACTGCGAGCCAGTCGTCAAACATGGACTTATAAAGCGCCATCACATGGTCGATGTAGTGGAGCAAGATGTCTTCCTTGTTCTTAAAATAGTAGTGCAGCAGGCCATGATTGACGCCTGCGGTTTCGGCGATATCCTTTATGGACGTCCGATCAAAGGGTTTTTTCTGGAGGCATTGATCCAGGGCCTGAAGTATCCGGGTTTTCTTATCCGTTTGATCTTTTTTTCGGGTCATCAGGAAAGTCCTTATCCGTTTGGAGGGTGCATCGCATGCCGGACTGGGTTAAATTTATGGTTGACTTTATTTGTTCTTGCGTTTATTTGGTTAGTCGACTAACTAAAAACATATTTCAGGCATTTCGTCAAGACCGAGTTTTTCCAAGGAGGTGCATGATGACGGATTATCGTTCCAAAAGCTGGTGGCTCGAATCATTGCCGGAAGCGATCACTCCCAATCCGCAACTGTCCGTCGAGGACAGGGCCGATGTCGTCATTATCGGCGGCGGCTATACGGGACTGTCGGCCGGCTATCATCTCAAACAGTTGAACACTGCACTGGACGTTCGCGTGCTCGAATCGGACGTCTGCGGTTATGGGGCTTCCGGTCGGAACGGCGGTTTCTCCATGACATTGTTCGGCCTTACCAAAGGGATCACCACCTTTCGGTTTGACGATCGGAAGGCCCGGGCCGCTCATACCTATATGGAGAGGGCCGTCGACTATCTGCATGAGCTGATCACCGACAAGCAAATCGATTGTGATTATGAGCGCAGCGGCTATCTCCTTGTCGGCACCAGTCCGGCGCAGGTGAAGCGCGTGGAGCATGATTTCAAGATCATGGAAAAATGGGGCCTTCGGGATGTGGAACGGTGGTCCCGGGATCGGTTGGCCAGGGAATTCAATACGGATTATTACCGGCTGGGCTGGTTTGAACCTCGTTGTGGTATTCTAAATCCGGCCAGACTCGCCCGCGGATTGAAACAACTGGCGGAAAGCGTCGGTGTCACCGTGTATGAAGAGTCGCCGGTCAAAGATTTCCGCCGCGACGCCTCCGGGAGATTCACCGTCCAGACTGAGGAGGGAAAGCTCCATACGGAATATCTGGTGTTTGCCACCAATGCCTACTCGATTCTGTTCCCGCAACTGAAAAATTTGCAGATGCCGGCTTTTACGTACATCGTGATGAGCGAGCCGCTATCCCAACGGCAGCTTGATAATATCGGCTGGCAATGCCGAACCGGCGTGGAAGACGCCCGGGATTTGATCCATTATTATCGTCTGACCAGGGACAACCGCATCGTCATGGGGGGCGGCGATGTCTCCTTTGGTTACGGCGGGGATTTGAACCGGGATCTGAACGATAAAATTTTTGCGCATTTAGAAAACCATGTAGTGGAAGTTTTTCCGCAATTGAAGGGAATCGGCTTTACCCACAGGTGGGGCGGACCGGTTTCCGTTACACTTGATATGGCGCCGGTAATCGGATATCTTGGGAAGGACAAAAAGGTTATTTTTTCCTTGGGTTGTATCGGACACGGCGTATCCATGACGACCATGAACGGCCGCACCATCGCAGAGTTGATCTGCGACCGGGAAACGGCCCGGACGGAAATGTTTTTTGTCGGTCGCAAAACGATTCCCTGGCCGCCGGAGTTGATTTCATACGGAGCGGCCCATGCGATCCGCGGATTCATGAAGCTGGAGGACCGGTTGTATTACAAATAACGTCCGATCTATCGTGCCGGAGAGAAAATGATCATCGATATTCACACCCATCTTGGCGATATTCTTCATCCTTGTGGCGGGGCGTTGATTGACCGCAAGCGCGTGCAAAAGGAATTACTGTATGATGTCGTGACCCAGTCCGAATGGCTCGATCATCGAGGCGTTTCGGAGTCCGTGGATAAATGGTTGTATAGTAAACTCCAAACACGCGTTACAAAAGCATCAAGAGCGAGAAACGCGACCGCCACCCTTGAAAACATGCGAAGGTCCATGGATGCGGCCGGTGTCGATTTGAGCGCATGCATGCCCATTCCCCCCTACGTGACGTTTGAGGATCTGTGGAAGGCCCGCCAAAAAGAACCGGCCGTGATTCCCTTCACCGGTGTGGATTACACAACGGAATACGATGTGGAATCATCCCTGGGGAAAGACGTTTCCATGGGGGCCAAAGGATTGAAACTGCATCCGATCATTCAGCGTACGGCGCTGAACAGCCCCAAAACCATCCAGGCGGTGGAAGCCTTTTCCGCCCACCGTTTACCGGTGCTGTTTCACTGCGGTGTTTCATCGTATTACCTGGAGCCTGAGCGTCGCGTAAAAGAAGACGCCTCCCTGGGGGAGATTGTCTATGCCAGGGATCTGGTCAGGGCATTCCCGAATGTTACATTTATCGCTGGGCACGCCGGCTTGTTTCAATACCGCGCCGTGATGGATCTGTTGGGAAGCTGCAAGAACGTGATGGTGGATACTTCCTTTCAATCTCCGGAGCATATCCGGCACCTGTTGTCCGTCTTCGGTCCTGAACGCGTGCTGTATGCTTCGGATTGGCCATACGGTAATCGAGCGCCGGCCATTCGGATCGTCAGGAAAGCCTGCAAAGGCGACAAAGGCCTCGAAAATCGGATTTTTTATGAAAATGCCGCTTCGTTACTGGGATTGTGATCGGTATGGGAAATCCGGACCTCCTAACGTTCAATCGGGATCTGTTGGAGAAGATTGCGTCAAACCTGAAGCGTTTTACCTGCCGGTCGGATGGACGCGAAGGGTTTCGCCGCGCCGCGGTCGCCGTTGCCGTGACGCCTGTTTCCCGGCGGCCGGCTATCCGGTGTCTGGGCGTCGGCGCAACCGATTCGGATCAGGCCGCCCTGATCCTGACGCGCAGGGCCTCGAAACTGAAACATCATTCCGGCCAATGGGCCTTTCCCGGCGGTCGTCTGGATGCTGGAGAGAGTCCGGAGGATGCGGCGTTGCGGGAGTTGGTGGAAGAAGTGGGGGTGCAGATCGATCCGGAAAACGTTCTCGGGCGATTGGATGATTTCACGACCCGTTCGGGGTTTATCATCACGCCGGTGGTGGTGTGGGCCGGACCTGTAGTGGATCTCCAACCCAATCCGGAGGAGGTGGCCTCGGTCCACCGTATTCCCATTGCCGAATTCATGCGGAAGGATGCCCCCATCCTTGAGAACGCTTCCGGGGGCCGGCATCCGGTTCTGCTCATGCCGGTGGGGGACAGCTGGATCGCGGCGCCTACGGCGGCCATTATCTACCAGTTCCGGGAAGTGGTGATTCTGGGAAAGGATACCCGTGTAGCCCATTATGATCAGCCCTATTTCGCATGGCGATGAAGTCCATCGGTTGAGGCTGTTCAAGATTCTTTTCCGCGGGGAGACCGGGATGCCGTTGGGGTTTTGGAAATGTTTTTGCTCACCGCGGGGGTATATGCAATTTTTTCGGCCTGGATACGATAGGCCTGTTCGATAGGATCTCCGGAACCTTCGAACCGGGACGGGTCCTCTGTTTGGAGTTGGTGTAACAGACGTTTTTCAGCGTCACCATTGGATTCCAGATCGCCGTCCGCAAGGATATGATGGATTTCGATGTTTTCGAAACGAATGTGGCCGCAGATCAGAATCATGCGGTGACATGCAATCGGATCTCGTTCGGCGCACATGAGAGCGATCCGATACTGGGCCATTCCGTTTCGGAGGCGATGCAGCCCCTGTCGGAATAGCGGTGTCGCGGATAGAAGCGGATACGACATTTTCCCATCCTTACAGCATGCCGAATCATCGCTGCGCGGCCCCAACTCCTTCCCGAGAAATCGATACGCAATATGGTTGGCCTCCAATGTTCGCTCCAATATATCGCGATTGAACTGTGGATTGAACTTGCTATAGGGAGAAGAGCGTACGTCGGCAACCGCATCGATTCCGTGTCTGGTGAGCAGTTCGATGAATTTTTCCGCTGAATGGGTCGAATGTCCGATGGTGAAGAGCCGGGTCGTCGGAGGGTCGTCGGATTCATACGGGATCCCATGCGTCGCGTCGTCCTCCGGTTTAAAGCGGCTATCCAGAAAAATGACCTTCCCTTTATCCGTGTCGCATCGAATCAGCCGGCCGATCCCCTGCCTGGTTTTGATATTCGCGTCGTAGTAATATCGTTCCCAATAGTCTTTGGGCGGTAACGTCCGCTTCCGCACCAGCTGGATCGGTGAGGTGGCATGGGGAAAGGGCATGCGGGTGATGATCACCTGGGTCAGGGTGTCGCCTTTGAAATCGACACCGTACCAGAAAGTGTCCACACCGAACAGCACACTCTCCTTAATGGCCCTGAATTCGTCACACAGCTTTCTGGTCGGCACATCCGGCCGCTGCAGTAACAGCGGATACCCTGCTTCTATGATGGGACCTTCCACCTGTTTGGCAATCAGTTCCAGATCACTGTAACTGGAAAACAGCACCAGGGTGCGACCCTTGTTTTGCCGGATCAGCCCGGGGAGCAGAGCGACCACCGACGCGGTCCAGGCTTCTTTGTTATCGTACCTTCCGGATACGGCCTCCGGGTGAATGGTGATTTCCATGCGATTTTTTGAAAAAGGCGACGGAATTTTTTGAAAGCGAAACTCTTTGGCGATCGGTTTCGAATCCGTTTGGTGTTTCGGTGTGTTTTGGGCCGTATCCTGCCCGGTTATTTTTTGAAAGCAATCAAACCGATCCCGGTGGGAGATGGTGGCGGCGGTGAAGACGATAGCGTCTTTCTGTTCGAAAAAATGGCGCTGGATCAGCTCGGTCACATCCACGGAGTGGGCCGCCAGGATCCAGTGTTTGCGAAAGAGCTGATACGCGGAAACTTTATTGCGATGCAGTATGCTGGTTTCAATCGTCTTGAGCCCACCGGCGGCTTCATCCAGTTGACCGGCAGCGATCAGGATCCGCTGGGCGGTCCGGTGTTGGATTTTCAATAGCCGGCAGAGGCTTTCCTCCTTTACGAATTCAATCCGCTTGCCGATCAGTTTCAGTTCCGTTTTCAACAGTTGAATGAGATGGTCTATCCGGCCTTTTCGAAAGGAGGGATGATCGAATTGCAATTCGTGGGATCCGCCGGAATGGATCAGGGGGTGAAATCCCAGGAGCGAATCGCGGAGTTCCGCGATGGTTTGGCGGACCTGCTCCATTGCGGATCGGGCGGCGGCGATATCCTCTCGGACCAGGCCGGATGATTTCGGCTGCACTTTCTGCAGGTTTTGATCCAGATACGCGATAATCCCATCGATTTCTCTTGACGCGACTTCCTCTCCAAAAGCATCCCGAACCGCATTTTCAAAATGATTGGCTTCGTCGATGATGTAGTTTCGAAAGAGACCGGAAAGCAATCCGTCGCTGTCCAGCAATGCCAGTTTGTGGTGATTGGTGATTACCAGTCTCGCCTTGGCAGCTTCACCTCCCACCACTTGTGCCGGACAGCGCAGGTGTTTGGCGGGACAACCGTCCTTGGCGGATATTTCCTGCAACGTTCTTGCCAGGGAGTAATCGCCGTCGAGATACTGTTTGACCTTTTCTCCGATGGCATCCGCATCGGCTCTGTGGAAATTGAAAATGATGTTGAGGAAATATAGCCAGGTCAAGAGTTTCCGCCCCCGAAGGCCCTCTTCGTAGACACTGTCCAATTTGTCCGCACACAGATAGCTTGACTTGCCTTTGAGAAGGGCGACGGGAATATCGCGGTATTGCGGAAAGATTTCTTTGGTGAAGGGCAGTTCCCGTTGGAAGATTTGTTCCTGAAGATTTTTGGTATAAGTGGAAATGACGATGCGGGCGTCTCGGTTTCGATAGAGAAATTCCAGGGCCGGAATCAAGTACCCCTGTGTTTTTCCGGTTCCGGTTCCGGCTTCGATGGTGAGCACGGCGCTGTCATTCAAGGCCTCCGCGATTTGTCCTCCGAACTGAACCTGCTCCGGACGGAATCGAAAGCCGCGACCGGATTCCGCAATCCCTTTGTAGAGACGTTCGATCTGATCTTGGGAAACGGGTTTATAGACTTCCTTTGTCAGGCGCTTTTTTTTCTTGGGAGGAGTGGCTTTGGGAAGGCATCGCTTCCAATCCGGCGTGTCCTGAACCGTGCAGATATCGAAAAGACCGCCGAAATACTTTTTGTAACGCCTCGCCAGATGGGAATAACACGTTCCGAAAAGGGTGGCGCTTTGATTCAAATAATATCGGATCGTCGTTGCTTGCGGTGTTTTTTGATCATTCAGAATCGTGCTGCAAATATCGTCAAGCAGAAGAATCGACAAGTCCACCAGCTCCGTGGCATGGAAAAAGACCTTGTCCCGTTCCTTGCCGTGCAAATGCTCCCAGATGATTTTGGGGGTAGCGACACCGAGATGAGGATAAAAAAACTCAGCGGAAAAACCCAGGTCGATACAGCGGTCAACGCGACAGATGGCGATGATGTCTTCCAGGACATCGGCAGGGTCGAATACGAGCATGAACCGCTGTCCGGCCAGGAGGCGTTTGAGGGAAACTTTGACTTCGGCCACATCGGGTGCACTGCGGAGCATGTCTTTTGTAATACCGGAACGGTAATGATCACGGCCGGTGAAATGGGCGTATCGAATAAGGGATTCGAATTTTTTTCGGTTGCCGTCCGGTGTCAGAATGGCGGCTGCGATGGAATAAATTCGATTGCCGTTGTCTTCTTTCAATCCGCCATGGGCGGCCACAAGGGCAATCGATTCAATTTCATGTTCAAATGGGTCCAGCATAGGTCAACTTCACAGCATCATGATCCCCCGCGTTGGGCCCGGGAGACGTTACTTTCCCGGTCGTTTATTGCCTAACACCGCTTGTTTGGCAAGGTGCGCGATCCAGCGGGCGGGAAGTCCGGAACCGGCGAATCCAATGGCGGCGAGCATGATATGAAGCAACAGACGGCTGCTTACCGGCATATTCCCCGCTGCGATCAAAGGGGTCAGAAAATAGGAGGCGAGGATTCCGAACAGAACCCGCCATGTTTCGGGGGAAAACAGAAGATAAAAAAGAATGTAGCCCGGGGTTGGTTGTTTTTTTTGCAAAAGAGCACCTGTATGGGTAATTGTTTCCATCATGCCTTCGACAATCCATACCAGTTTTGCAGGATGAGCGCAATTGCAAGCCGAAGGACGGCAAGATTTCCCTATATGGGGCGCATTCTCCGTTTTACCGCCGATGCGATGTTTCTTCCCGATGGCTTGTAGTTACAATCATAGAATGTTTGACGCATGGGAAAAAAGAAGCGTAAACTAACCACTTCTGAAAGTGATTCGGGACTTGTTTTCATGGATCGGAACGGTGAGACGAAACAAGGTGCATAGGAAAAGGATTGCTATGGAATCTCCTGAAAATCCCCGGGGACCGTTATTGCTGGATGCGGCGGTGGCCGGCCCGTTGTTCATGCTGGCGGCCGCCTTGCTGTTTACGGTCCTCAACATCATTATCAAACTGTTGGGTCCCCAGTATACCGTTTGGCATATCGGTTTTTTTCGATTCTTCGGAGGCATGGTCATCATCCAGGCCATTTTCGGCCGCAACCGGAATCCCTGGCGGGGGCACAATATCCGCCTGCTGGTCATCCGTGGATTCACCGGGACGGTCGCCTTCATCGCCATGATTACTTCCATTCGACTGCTGCCCATATCCACGGCCTTGGTGCTGTTCTATTCATTCCCGGCTTTTTCGGCTGTTTTTTCTTTCTGGCTTTATGGGGAACGCATCGGAACATCCGGAATCGTCTGCATTATCGTGGTCATGGCCGGTATCGGTGTGCTGGTTGATTTCCAGCTGGAAGGAGCGCTTTTGGGACAGGCGATGGCCATCATCGGCGGCATCTTCGCCGGTGTGACGGTTACCTTTATCCGTGCGTTGAGGGAACACAACGGCCCGGTCGTCATTTATCTCTATCTTTGCATCACCGGCGCCTTGGTGACCTTGCCGTATTTCTGCCTCCACCCGGTTTTTCCGGCCACTCCCATGGAGTGGGTGATGATCCTGGGGATCGTTTTATCGTCCCTTGCCGCCCAGCTTCTGATGAACCAGGGCTTCTTTTATTGCCAGGGATGGGAAGGCGGTGTGCTCATGTCCAGTGAGGTTATTTTTACCGCCATTGTGGGGATTGTTTTTTTAGGAGATTCCGCCACACTCCGTTTCTGGATCGGCGGCTGTCTGATCTTCGGCAGTGTCGTTACCTTGAACCGCTTGAAAGCGAATAGGGCGAAAGGGTAAAACGCAACGGAGGAAGTGTAAAAGTGGAAGGGGGACGTTTGGGAACGAAAGCATCCGGATTTCCCATTGATGGGGTCCTGGAAGAGGTGCAACGAGTTTTGGCGACCCATGTCAGTGCGGTGCTGCAGGCGCCGCCCGGGGCCGGGAAGACCACCGTGGTTCCGCTGTATCTCAAGGATGCCGGCTGGCTGAAAGGTCGCAAGATCATAGTGCTGGCTCCCCGCAGGCTGGCCGCCCGGGCCGCGGCCATGCGCATGGCCGCTATGCTGGGGGAGGATGTGGGACGGACCGTTGGATATCGCGTCCGCATGGACAGTCGCGTAAGTGAGGATACGCGCATCGAAGTAGTTACCGAGGGTGTCCTGACCAGGATGCTGCAAAGCGATCCCGCCTTGGAGGGGGTCGGGCTGGTGATTTTCGATGAATACCACGAACGCAGTCTGGATGCGGACCTGGGGCTGGCGTTGTGTCTGGACATGCAGGGGATTCTGAATACGGATCTACGCCTGTTGATCATGTCCGCCACGTTATCCACGAATGAGGTGGCGGACATGGTGGGCAATGCACCGGTGATTAACTGCACCGGTCGAGAGTTTCCAGTGGAGACCCGCTATATCGGCGGTCACACGCCCGGCGAATCCATCGGGGCGATCGTCGCTGCCGTGCTTGAGGCCGGACTCCGGGAGGCGGGGAGCATCCTGGTTTTTTTACCCGGCGCTCCGGAAATCCGAAAGGTGGCGAAACGATTGCAAATGGCTGCCTTGGGTCCGGAATGGATCGTGACGCCGCTATACGGCCATCTGTCGCAGGAGGAACAGGACAAGGCCATTTCACTGCCTCCGGAAGGAAAAAGAAAGATCGTGCTGGCCACTTCCATTGCCGAAACCAGCCTGACCATCGACGGAATCCGGGTGGTTGTGGACAGCGGTCTCTCAAGGGTTCCGCGTTTTGACGTTCGCAGTGGAATGACCCGACTGATGACGATGCCGGTATCCCAGGCGGCGGCGGATCAGCGACGGGGCAGGGCCGGTCGAACGGGCCCGGGAGTCTGCCTGCGCATGTGGTCGCAAAGCATGCACCATGCCCTCCCTGCAGCGCATCGAGCGGAAATATTGGAGGCCGATCTGGCCGGGTTGGTACTGGAATTGGCTATCTGGGGTGTACGGAATCCCGGAAAACTGAAGTGGCTCGATTCGCCGCCGATCCAGGCGTTTGAAAGCGCCCGGGAACTGCTATGGTCTCTGGATGCGCTGGATGAGGATGGCCGAATCACGGAATATGGGCGGCGCATGGCGGGCCTGCCCCTGCATCCACGGCTGGCCCATATGCTGGTTGCCGCTGCTGGAATCGGGCAGGGGAATGCCGCCTGCGATCTTGCGGCCCTGCTGACCGAACGGGACGGTATTCGCTTCCAAACCGAAAGACGGGACGAAGATCTACAAATTCGGTTTGACCTGTTGACCGCCTTTCGCCGTGGGCGTCCCCTGGTCTGTCCCGGTGGGGAAGTGGATGTATCGGTTTTTCGGCGCGTGATCCGTACCGCCGATAATTTGAGAAGGCGTCTCGGATATCTTGCGGCAGATTCGGCCACCGCCTGCCTCGGCCGTCTGCTGGCCTTTGCTTTCCCGGATCGAGTGGCCCAGCAACGTCCCGGCCAGCGAGGGCGATATCTGCTGGCCAGCGGCCGAGGCGCTTTTCTCGACCTGGATGCACCATTGGCGACGGAGCCATACCTGATCGCTGTGGAGCTGGATGGAGATCGTCGGGAAGCCAGGATTTACCGAGCCGTTGTATATGGCCTTGATTTGCTGCTGGCGCAATTTGCGAAGCGGATCCAGCGGACGGAATTCGTCGATTGGGATTCCGATCGTCAGGTTGTGACGGCGCGTCGGGAAGTGAAGCTGGGTGCGCTGATATTGCAGCGAGACGTGTTGACCTCACCGGATCGACAACAGGTGCTCACCGCATTTGTCAAGGGGATCCGGCAAGCGGGGCTCGGGTGTCTGCCGTGGACCCGGTCCTTGCGGATCTGGCAGCAGCGCGTCTGTTTTCTGCGGCGGGTAAATCCGGAAGGCGACTGGCCGGATGTTTCCGATAACGGACTGGCATCCTGTCTGATGCAATGGTTGGGGCCTCATCTGATCGGCAGGACCCGGTTGCAGGACCTGGAAAGATTGGATTTACAGGCGGTGCTGTTGCCCATGCTGACCTATGCGCAACGGAAACGTCTGGAGGAACTGGCGCCCACGCACCTCTGTGTGCCGAGCGGATCACGGATTCCCATCGACTATACTGGGGCTGCGCCGATCCTGGCGGTGCGTCTTCAGGAAATGTTCGGACTTTTGGAAACCCCCGTCATCGCCGGGGGCCGACACCCCTTGATCATCCATCTGCTTTCACCAGCCGGTCGTCCGGTTCAGATCACCCAAGATCTGACCGGTTTCTGGCGGACCGGATACCCCCAAGTGAAAAAAGAGTTGAAGGGGCGTTATCCCAAACATTATTGGCCCGATGATCCTCTTCGGGCGGAGGCCACGGCACGCGTCAAACCGAGACGTTAAGCGCTCCCGGCGAAAATGCCGTATGCCAACGATACATTGTAGCCGATATAACAGGCCAATAAAAGTGCTCCTTCGCGCCGGTTGATGACGCCCGGACCTCGGAAACCATAGCCGACGGCAAACAGAGAAATCGTAAGGCCGCCCATGACCGGTATATCCCGATATAGAACTTCCGGTGCGACCGCCATGGGATGAATTGCCCCGGCGATTCCCACCACCGCCAGGGTGTTGAACAGATTGGAACCCAGAACGTTCCCCAGGGCGATATCATGCTCCCCTTTGCGTGTGGCGATGATCGACGATGCCAGTTCCGGCAGCGATGTTCCCACCGATACGATGGTCAGACCGATGACCAGATCGCTGATCCCGAACTCGCGAGCAATCTCCACCGCTCCCCAAACCAGCATGCGCGAGCTGATGATCAACAGAATCATCCCGATGATCAGCCAGAACAAGGCCCGGCCGATGGACATTGCGTTGGCTGCAAGTTCCCGTTCGAATTCAGTGCCCAATGCGTCGTTTCGCCGGCGGAGTCCCTGCACGATGGCCCAGGTCATCAGACCGGCAAAAACACTCAAGAGAATCAGTGCATCTCCGCGTGTTATCTGGGAATCCCTGATCTGAAAGGCGGCCAGCACGGTAACGGCGGTCAGGATGGGCAATTCCTTTCGCAGTATTCCGGAGTGCACCGTAATGGGACGTACGAGGGCGGTGAGGCCCAGGATCAGTGCGATGTTGGTGATGTTCGAGCCGTAGGCGTTCCCGAGAGCGATGCCGGGATTGCCCTGGAAAGCGGATAGGGCCGAAACCACCATTTCCGGGGCCGATGTACCGAAGCCCACAATCACCATGCCGATCAACAGGGGGGGCATGCCGAAATGCCGCGCGGTCGCAGCCGCGCCTTCCACAAATCGGTCGGCGCTCCAGACCAGGAGCGCCAGGCCGGAAACCACAGCCAGAAATGCCGCTGTCATATGGCGTGTCGCTCTCTTTTCACCGAAGCACCTGGAGAAATTTTTCTTTGATGACTGTTTCCGCTTGCACCATGATGCGATCCAGCAGTTCTTTGCAGGTCGGAATATCACGGATAAGCCCCATGCTTTGGCCTGCCGCCAGCGTGCCTTTCTCCATATCTCCGTCGATCAGCATTTCCTTGCCGACCAGGCCGGAAACAAATGGCGCGATTTCTTCGATCTTGGTGTCGCCCCGTTTTTCGATGGCAAGGACTTGATTGACGGCTTCATTGTGCATCACCCGTTCGGTATTGCGAAGGGTTCGCATGATCAACCGGGTGTCGCGTTCATTGTGGTCGACAAGGGCTTGTTTGACGTTTTCATGCACCGGCGCTTCTTGGGTAGCCACAAAACGGGTGCCCATATTCATCCCGTCGGCGCCGAGCCCCAGAGCGGCAATCAGGCCTCTTCCATCTGAAAAGCCGCCGGATGCGACGATGGGAATCCGGATGGCATCCCGTGTCAACGGGATCAGGATCAAAGAGGTGACGTCATCTTCCCCGGGATGACCGGCGGCCTCGAAGCCGTCGATACTGACGGCGTCACAGCCGATGGCTTCCGCTTTCAAGGCGTGGCGGACGGAAGTGCATTTATGGATTACTCGAATGCCGGCCGACTTGATCTGTTCCATATAAGGTTCCGGATTTCGTCCGGCGGTTTCGATAAACTGAATGCCCTCCTCGATACAGATCCGGATATAGGTCGGATAATCCGGCGGCCGCATGGTCGGCAGGAACGTCAGGTTCACCCCAAAGGGTTTTTGGGTTTTTTCACGACACTTATGGATTTCGGCGCGAAAGTCTTCCGGATCTAAAAATGTGAGCGCCGTCATAAAGCCGATGCCGCCTGCATTTGCGACCGCGGAGACCAGTTCCGCCCTGGCAATCCACATCAGTCCGCCCTGGACGATGGGACGCTCGATACCAAACAGTTCGGTAATTCGTGTTTTCATCATGACATCCTCATTCGTATGGTGATTGCAGTGGGACCGAAAAAGTCTGGGAGGCCTTAATGGCCGTGGCCAGACTGAGATAAACGCCATTTTCTTCGAACATCAACCTCTTTTTCACCATCATCTCCAGAAACGGCAGCAATTTGTCTATGGTGATGTCTTTGAATTGTGCTAAAATCCGCTCCTGTTTTCGCTGCCGCCGGCAGAAGAGATAGATTTTCCTGGAGGAGCCTTTCAGGCGATGGGTGAGGGGATCGTCGCCGGGACGTTTCTGGCGGATGATCAAAAAATCCCGCCCGTCCTGATACCCGAGAATCGGACCCTGGTCGCTGTCCCGTCGCAAGGCGGCATATTCCGCTTGCCATGCGGCGATTCGTAGTTTGACTTTTTTCCAGATCTTTCGCTGTTTCAAGAGATCCCCCTGATACGCCTGATGAATCCATCGTGTGGAGCGGGAAACCTCCGGTGGAAGCAATAACCGATAATTGGGATGATTGAACGTCGCCTTGATTCCGTATGTTTCAGCAGCGTGCATGACCGGGCTTCCCAGACCCAGCCGGAATTCGACCGTTTTCAGGGGGCGAAACGGTAGAACGAATTCGAGGCATCGAAGGGTTTCCGCCACATCCTCTTCATCGCTTCCCGGAAAATGGAGAATCAGGTTCGAGCCGTTGACGATCCCGAGTTCCTCGCAATGCTTCATCGCCTCGATATTTTGAATCGTCGTAGTCCCCTTGTTCATTTTTCGTAACAGCCGCGAGCCGAGTGCCTCGATACCGATCTGTACCTGTCGAACCCCGGCTCTGCGCATTTCCAACAGAATGTCCGGCGACACCGTGGCGCGCAGCTCGCAAAACAGATCGAGGTCCTTCTTCAAATCGGTGAGCTCCGTAAATATTGTCGCCGTGTTTTTCGCCGGCAATACGTTATCCACGATGGAAACGGAGAGGGTCTGATACCGCGATGTCAATTCATCGATCTGACGCGCGACAACGGACGGGGTTTTGGAGCGGTATCCCTGCCATTGGAGATTGAGATTGCAAAAAGCGCACCCTGTTTTTTTCCGGTTTTTCCGTCCGGCCGTCCACCAGCAGCCCCTGGAAATTTCCATGGGCAGGTGCGGGAAGAATTGTCGTTCGGGTGCCAGGGTTTCCAGCAATCGGAAATAATCATCGTAATCCGGTCGCGGCAAATGATCGAGATCCGCCACCTGATCAAAGCTTGCGTGGCATTCCGATTGAGGGGAATTCCGTGCGAGGACACCGGGCATCCCATGGGCATCCGACGAAAGATTGCCGGCCAGAATCTTTTGCACCAGTCGGCCGAGGGGGCGTTCCCCTTCCCCGCGGACGAGATAATCGATTTCCGGGAAGTGCTGGAACAAACCGGTCGGACTGATTCCGGAAACCAAGGATCCGCCGATGACCACCGGCAAGGAAGAACAGCGCTTTTTGATTTCGCGGATGAAATACAGGGTGGATGTCAGCTGGCAGACACAGATGGAAAAACCGGCAAGGTCGAATGTGGTCCAGTCCGTCTGTTGGATCAGGTCGTCACTCGCGGTTTTGACGGCGGATACGATCGCCCTGAAATCAAGGCGTTCTTCCGGAGGATTACCGGCCGCCTCCTTGTAAAACAATTTTTCGACGGTCTTCATTCTCTCCGGATATAGCAAGGCGGCATAGACGCTTTCCGCCTGCCATGATTTTCGGCCGACTGCCTGATAAACCTGAAATCCCAGCGCTTCGGCCACCGGCAGATAGAAGTGAAGACAGGTTACCGGCAGCGCCGGAAACTGCGTGTCGAGGTAGGCCTTGAGCGCGCCCAACTGAATGGAGGGACGGTTGTACAATGGCCAAGGGGCGGAAAAAAGACCGATGTTTCCGGGTCGAACATGCGCTGGGCTTTGTATGGTCGTATCGGGTCGCATCAAACCGGGCCTTCAATGCCGTATCAAGGAGAATAGATGTTGCCATGCATACGATTTCCGTCAGTTTCGTTCCGAATCAGAAAAAACGCAACATGTTTTCACTTTCTTCGCCGATGAACTCCTTGATATTGTTCACCAGCATTTCCAGGCTGGCCCGATCCAGATCGAAGCCGCTCTTGACAATGTGCGCCATGGCGTTCGAGGCGGCAAATTCATCCAGGTCCAATGGCTTCTCGGATTCCAGGCAGGGATACCCGGCCAGCTTCGTCAGGATATTGGCCAGATAGATAACGATGGAGCCGGTCGAGTAATTGGCGTCGTTCCAGGGTGCATGATGAAAGAATACCTGCATGATGATTTTTTTGGGGAATTGCCATTTCTGCAGCAGTTTTGCCGCCACCTGGTAATGGGTGAACCCGAGGATTGTTTTTTCCGCCGTGCTGAAATTTTCATGATGCGTATTGATATGCGTGATGATTTGTAAGAATTCTTCATGAAAATATTGATCGAAGATGATTTTCCCAAGGTCATGGATCAGACCGGATAAGAACAGCGAGTCATCTTTGCCCATGTTAAAATAGGTTCCCAAATAGCGGGCGATTTGGCTGCAGATGATGGAATGCTTCCAGAAATGCGATCGATCGAATCCCTCGGACGGCTTTTGGGAAAAGAAACTGTGGATGGAAAAGGCGTGTAAAATGGCCTTGATTTCCCCCAAACCCAATTTCATGATGGCATAGTCGATGGAGCTGGTTTGTGAAAACGATCCATAAAACGCCGAATTGGCCACTTTTAAAATTTTTACCGCCAGGGCCTGGTCTTTTTCAATCAGCTCGGCAATTTTTTTGATGGAGACATCCTCGTCTTCCAGCAGCCGCATAATCTGACTGCTCACCATGGGCAGCGTGGGGATCTGATCGATTTTTTTTACCAATTCTTCGACTGTTTTCGGCGCCACGGTTATCAATCCTTTCTATTGCCGGCGTTTGAGATAAGCGTCAAAATCAAGGGCAATTGATTCCGGGTTTGGTTGTGTTGTGGAGCGCCCCCCGGATGATGGGCCCTCCTGAGATGAAAGACTTCCCATTTTTTCCATGGATTGACGCAATCGCGCCATTTCCTCCGCAATGGTGTTCAAGGTTCCGCTGATTTTCTCGGCAATTGCCGCCATGGATTCCTCGGAGTTTTCGCTATCCGGTCCGGGTGACCGGACCTGCGCCTTTTCGGTGGTGATGGGACCTGCTTCGGAAGGCGACTCATCCGGTTTGTTCACCGCGGGCACGGAAATGGTTATCGATGGTTCCGGTTCAATCTTCAGCTTGCCGCCGTATTGGGGAGGATTTTTCAAAACGGACAGACATTTTTCCCAGAAGGCTTTGATGCCGGTTGCATCCAGAGAGCCTTCCGTGTCTGCGACCAGGCGGTCGGCCAGTTTTTTGATGCATTGAGATGCATAGGTTCTCGGGTACAGGGTGGCCACCGGTTTTTGTTGGCTGACAGCTTGGGGCACCATGTCATCTTCATAAATCATTCCCAGAGAAGTGATGTCCACTCCGAGAAATTTTTTGACGGCCGCCTTGAACTTTCCATAGGACGACTTGGCGATGGAAGCGTTTTTGCACAAATTGACCGCGACGCGAATTTTCCCTTGGTAGCCGTTGTGTACAAGGATTTTTACCAGGGCATAGGCATCGGTGAGGGACGTCGGCTCCGGCGTGATCACGACCAGTATCTCGGGAGCCGCAAGGCAGAAGGCCAACACATCCTTGCTGATACCGGCGGAGGTGTCGAAAAGAAAGAAGTCATACGCCTCCAGGGCCAAAAAGGACCGGATCAGTTTTTCCACCTGCTGCGGATCCAGGTCGACCATCTCCGCGACACCGGAACTACCCGGCAAAATGTCGAAGCCGTCCTCGTATTTGACGAGGATATCCGTCATGCTTTTCCCGCTGAACAGGACGTCTCTCAGTGTCTCAGGGGGATAAATACCGAGGAGGACATTGATATTCGCCAGTCCTAAATCCGCGTCGAACAGACAGGTGCGCAGTCCTTTTGCCGCCAGATAGAGGGCCAGGTTGATACTGATATTGGTTTTACCGACCCCGCCTTTACCGCTTGTAATGGTGACCAGTCGCGTCATGGGTGCCTGCATTTCCCGGATAAGACGATCGCATCCGGGAACGGACAGAGATTATCGTTCCGGTGTCGCGGAAAAATCGACCCGATCCTCTTTGGATTGTATCGTGAATGTTATCCGGCTGCATCCATATCGGCCGCATATTTCGTAGTAGTTTTCCGTAACAAAGTCTTTGAATGCGTTCACGTCCGTTTCCATCGGCTTGATGCCGCCCAGAGAGCTCAACATTTTATATTTTTCGAACATTTTTTCAATCGTCCGATCATCCGTTTCCGGATTGGAAAGCGTAAACCTTTCCGAGGTCACTTTCAGTGCGGCGGTTGCCGCATTTTCCGCGAAAAGCTGATCGATGAAATCGGTTGTTTGTTCCTGAAAGGTTTTTCTGAATTTGAATGTTTCGATCATGTCGTGGGGGATGGTGCGTAGGATTTCATAGAGAGTGGTTTCCTTCAGTTTCAGGAGACCGTCTTCCAGCATGGATTTCATCCCCGACTCGATGGCCATTTTTTTGATCTGGGTGTCTTTCAGACCCTTGGTGATGCCGTTTCCCATTTCCTTGTCGATGATGAATATTTCGGAAAGCAGAATCCGTCCTTTATAGCCGCTGTAATTGCAGGATTTGCAGCCCTCGCCGTGGAAGAAATTCAGATGAGATGGGTAGGCGTCAAACAGAAGCCCCCATTCATCCTCTTCGGGGACATATTCTTTTTTACAGAAGGGACAGATGCGTCGGACCAGTCTTTGGGCTACGACACAGAGAACGCAGGAAGCGATTTGGGTATTATCCACCGAAAGATCCGCCAGGCGCTGAACGGCGGAAATGGAATCATTGGTATGCAGGGTGCTCAAGAGCAGATGGCCGGTTTGTGCGGCGTCAAAAGCGATGGCGGCGGTCTCGTCGTCACGGATTTCACCCACGAAAATCACATCCGGGTCAAAGCGCAGGAACGAGCGTAACAGTCGGGAGAAGGTCAGGCCGATCTTGGACTGAATCTGGGTCTGCATCACGCCGGGGAAGCTGTATTCGATGGGGTCCTCGGCCGTAATGATCTTGACTCCCGGGTTTTGTATCTGCCGCAACGCCCCGTAAAGCGTGGAGGTTTTACCACTTCCGGTGGGGCCCGTCAGCAGAATCATGCCCGCCGAACTTTTCAACAGTCGTTTGAGTGGTTCGATGACATGGGGGGAATGACCGAGATTTTCCAATTCCACATTCGCTTTGCGCGAATCCAGAATGCGGATGGTCAGGTTTTCGCCGGAGAGGGCCCGGCAGGTGGCCACCCGGAAATCCAGGTCAAAATGATTGTTGCGGGCCTTGTCATAATAGTTGATGCGGAAGACGCCATCCTGGGGCAATCTTCTCTCGGAAATATCGAGATTCGACATCACCTTTACCCGCGAGATAATGGCGTTGATTTTTTCAGGCAGTTTTTTATTCAGCCAGCGGATATCCGATTCCTGCAATATCCCGTCGATTCGAAAGCGCAATCGCGCTCCTTCCCGATCTTGTTCCAGATGGATATCACTGGCATCGTTGAGAATCCCATATTTCACCACAAAGTTGACCAACTCTTCGGCCTCGATGTCTTTGCTTCCGTAGTTTGGCCCTTTTGGCTGGCCGTCTTCAAGATCTTCATCCAAGTCGATCTCAAGGAAATCGATCTCATTTTCGATTTTTCCTTCGACCGTCCCGGCGCCGAGAATGCTTTTGCTGTATAGGATCTCAAACAGTTCCTCGAATTTGGCTTCCGTAATGAGAATGCATTCCACTTGCAGGTTTGAATAGAGCCGTTTCAGTTCGTTAATGTTCTGGATATGAGCCGGATTGTGAATGGCGACGGTCAGTCTGTCCTGTCTCTTGAATATCGGCAGCAGAAAATGTTTTTCCGCATATTTCCGGCTGATGAGATAGGAAAGGGTCTGTCGATCCATTTCCTCATAGGCGAAATCAGGCAGTCGTTCGAATGGGATATTGTGTTTTTTTGCCAAGGCGCATTGTAGCTGTTCGGCATTGATGAATTTTTTTTTCAAGAGAATCTGTTCGAGGGGCTCTTTGGTGTTGCGGTGCTCGCTTCTGGCGATATCCGCCTTTTCTTTGCTGATAAAGCCCAGCTTGATGAGGATATCGTCGATATCGATCTGCTTTTTGTATTTATCCAGCACGAGATTCAGGTCTTCCGGTGTAATCCGACCCAGACTGCATAAAATTTCACCCAGCGCCCGGGGGGATTTCTGGGCGCGCAACGCGTCCTGCAGGTCCTTGTCGGCAATCAGGCGCTGCTCGATCAGCAGCTCGCCCAGTTTCAGGGAGTTGATCTGGGCCTTGAGCAGTTCGTGGACGTCCTCGGTGGTCAAAAAGCCATATTCCACCAGCGCTTCGCCGGTGAGTTGACCCTTTTTTTTGTTCATCAAACAGAATTCGAGATCTTCTTTTTTGACCAATCCCATTTCCACGGCAATGGAGCCGATGTTTTTTCGCAGCTTGGTATGCTGCAGGGCCGACTCCAAGTCGTCTTCGGAAAGAACGCCCATATTGACCAGGATCTTTCCAAGGGGAACACTGGTGAGCGCTTTTTCCTCTTTTTGAATCCGCAGGGCGTCGTCAATATCGGTTTGGGTTACATACCCTTCCTTGACGAGGATATCGCCCAGTCGCAAGGGCGGATTTTCGGGGCTGGGATTTCCGGCGTTTGTTGAATTGGGTCCTGTTGTCATCGGTCTTTCCCGCACGGTTTGGAGGTCCGGTGGTTAAAGGGACTGTCTTTTCTGATTCTACGGGATTGCTTCGGGTTTTCGTCGAGGATATCGGTAACATGGCGATGATATCGAGCACCTCTGGAACGGCGGCTTTCAGGGCGTGCACAAAAGCCTGATTTTTATTGGATATACAGTAACATATTCAATGATAAAAAAAAAGATAAATTTGGGGCTTGCTCCTCATGAAAGGTTTTCGACAATCATTCTGAATGTTCGGAGTCCGCCTCTCATCACACCGGTATATCCGCCTCCCGGATATCCCCATGCACTTGCCAGATATAGTCCTTCAACAGGCGTGTCGTTCTTGATTCGACACATGAACTGATTGTTCATGGCCTGCTCGTAACCGTATATGGCCCCCCCGGGGTTTCCGGTATACCGGAGGTTTGTGAGAGGCGTCGCGGCTTCCAGTTCTTCAATCATCGCGGTGAGACCCGGAATGAACCGGCCTTCAACCCGCCGGATCATGGTGTCGGTTATTTGTTTTTTTTGGCGATTGTAGTCCTTTTTGGTTCCCGCGAAATATTCTTTTTCAAGCGCCTTCCAGGGTTCGTATCCCGATAGGAACGTTATCATGACGGTTGATTTTCCCGGGGCGGAATAGCCATTGAAGTAGTTGTCAAAAAGCACGATGGAATAGCCAACCTTATTCGAATCGCATTTCAGGGCATGGCGATACGCTGCTTCCACGCCGTCCGTTGACGCGACATGAATATTGCATCCCGCTATTTTTCCGCGCAGATTTTCGCTCAATCCCAGCCAGATACAAAAGGACGATATACTGGGACGAAGCGCCGCGATCCTTTCCGAATACCCGGAATAGTCCATATCCGTATCCAACAGGGTACCGAAGGTGTCCGGCAGGTTCGCATTGCTCACCACAATTCCGGCAGGCAACCATTTTCCGTCGACGGTCCGGACGCCGCTGACGATACCACCTTTGGCAATGATTTTTTCCGCAGGGGTGTTCAGGAGAATCGTTCCGCCATTCTCTTGAATGATATCCACAAGGGCGTCACTCAAGTCCTGGGATCTATCCCGAATATAGAACGACCCATTTTTCAGGTAATCCGCAACGGAATTGGCATAATAAAATCCGGATAATTGTGATGGCGGCAGGCCATAGTAACCGGTTAAAAAACTGAGAACATCCTTCAGTTCCGGATCCGCGATGTTCTCATCGAGCAGGTCCGCCAGGGTTTTATTGCGGACATTCCACATCTTTGAATACTGGAACGGGAAAAGAAGGGTGATATACTCATTTTTATTCAGAAATAACCGATAGACCTCCTCTTGTATCGCAAGCATTTCGGAAACAAACTGTTGGATGCCCTGTTTTTCCGAAGGGTAATAAGTGGATAGCAATTTGCAATACGCCATCGGATCTTTATCCGGCAGCATCAAATCCTTGTTTTTCGTGACCAGTCGGTGGGCCTGTTCCATCTCCACAAACGTCAGTTTCCGCGTCAGACCGAGCTCTTTGCAGATTTGGTAGGTGGCATTGTGTTTCGCTGAAATGGCATGCAGCGAAACATCAAACGTGAAGTCTCCCCGTTGAAAAGCGGTTGCATATCCACCGGGAGTGTCGTGACGTTCCACGACCGTGACCGGAAATCCCGCTTTCGACAAAAATGCGGCGCATGTCAATCCCCCTAACCCTGCGCCGATGACGACGACGGGATGTCGTTCCTTGTGCTCGACCGCCTGGGATGTTTCTTCAAGACGGCTCCAGTCGATCGCCGCTGCAGCGGCGGTCATGGCCGATATTTTCATGAAATCCCGTCGCGTTGTTTTTCGCTTCCACATACGTTACTCCGATCAATGGGGGGACGTTTTCAACAAACCGGGCGCACTTTGAAATTGACGTTACCTTTGGTATCTTCGTGCAGCCGTCATCCGGAACGATTCCATCCCTCGAAGCGTGCCGGATCGGCGTGACCACGCGTTCGTATTTATATGTGATTGTAAAAGCTCTTGTACCGATTCGAAGCGGTTTTTACAAGATTTCTTCCATAATCCTTGGATGTCTCCGTTCATAATCGTATTGTTGGAAATCATGTGTATGATACGCGCAATAAAAAAAATGAAAAGATTTTGCTCCGTTGAATGTTCCATTTGATCCGAAATGCCGGTTTTTTTATACATTGGGGATGGAACGCCGGTAATGGACCGGCGCCGGAGTACCTCCATTCCGACCTTAGCATTTGACTTAACGCCATGAACATAATATTCTCGGCATACCTCGAATAAAGCCGATTTCAGTGAAAAAACATGACAAAGGAGAATGGAATGAAATCAATCGGAAGAAGCGCTATGCTGGTCTTGTCTCTCATTCTTTTGGCCGGCACATACGGCTGTGCCGTTTATCCCAAACCACGCCTGGACAACGGGTATTATAAAAATTTCGAGTATGAATTCAAATTCAAGCTTCCCAATGGTTGGGTTACGCACAACAACCTTCCGGACGAGCTTTCCAAGGGAGTCGCCGCCGAGTTCGCCAACAATTTCGTTTTTATGCTGACCAATCCGGAAACCGAAGGGATCATTTTGATTACGGCTGAAAAATCCGAGTTCGATATCGTCACCATCGGGTACGATAAAGAGTCGCTGAAGGAAAAGATATTGGCCAAGATCAGTGAGTGGGAAGCCCAGCTTGCCGAACGCTATGCGTTTGAAAACTATACCTACCAGCTCTATCCGATCTCGGTCGCGGAAGGTTATGGGCCGACGTTGATTTACAGTGAGACCGCCAACAGCATGACGGGCGATAACTATGCCCGTGGGTATCTGCTGAACAAATGCCTGAAGGATCAGACCTGCAGCGTGCAGGTCACGCTGATTTCCAAAGACGCGGGATATGAACAGAATTTTGCGGTTTTTTCGGATATCGTCAATTCCCTGGTAAAGGTATACAATTAGCGTCAGGCTATTCGATCCGGATGATGAGGCGGGCGTATGGCCGAAGAGTTGACCATCAAAGTCGATCCTGAATTCGTTGACGATCGTGACCATCTCAGAACCTTGATCCGGCAGGCGTTGCCGGCGTCCGTTCCCTGGGCCGACGATTTCAGGATCCTCAAGCGTTCCATCGACGCGCGCTCTCGAACACCAGTCTACATCCTGAAAATTGAGATTGTATCCCACCCCGATGGGGAACCCGGATTGAAGACGGATTTGTCACGATTCCGTCCGGTGGATTCCGATCAGACGGTCTTGATCGTCGGCGCCGGCCCGGCGGGTTACTTCGCGGCCCTTTCGCTCATCGAACAAGGCCTGAAGCCGGTGATTCTGGAACGGGGCACGGACGTGATCGCACGTCGGAAAGATCTGGCCCAGATTCATCGCAAGGGCATTGTCGCACCGGACTCGAATTACTGCTTCGGAGAGGGCGGCGCTGGCGCCTATTCGGACGGGAAGCTCTATACCCGTTCCACCAAACGTGGAGATACGGCCAATGTCATTCGACTATTGGTCGCCCATGGCGCCCGGGAAGACATCCTCGTGGACGCCTATCCCCACATCGGTTCCAACAGATTGCCGCGGATTATTCAGAGTATCCGGGAAACGATTTTAGCCTGCGGCGGGGAAATTCATTTTCAGACGCGGGTTACCGATTTTATCCTGAGGGAGAGGCGCATCCTGGGCCTGCAGGTGAATGCCGGGCGCGAATATTTCGGTGACGCCGTCATCCTGTCCTGCGGGCATTCGGCCAGGGATGTCTTTGCCTTATTCCCGAAGAACAATCTGCTCATCGAACCCAAGCCATTTGCCGTGGGGGTGCGTGTCGAGCACCCCCAGGCGCTCATCGACCAAATTCGTTACCATCAGCATCCGCGTCACGCCAAGCTGCCGCCAGCGGCTTATCGCATCGCGGCGCAAGTCGAGGGACGGGGGGTTTACTCTTTCTGTATGTGTCCCGGCGGCTTCATCATCCCGGCCGCAACCGCGCCGGAGGAAATGGTGATCAACGGCATGAGCCTTTCGGAACGCAATGGGCCCTATGCCAATGCCGGCATTGTGGTTGAAATTCGTCTGGAAGATCTTGTTTCCAATGGCTACGAAGGCGCTTTCATGGCGCTTGATTTTCAGAAGGAACTGGAACAAACGGCGTTTCAGGCCGGCGGCGGGGGCCAGAAAGCCCCGGCCCAGCGGTTGACCGATTTCGTGGAAGGCGCCTTGTCCGACAGCTTGCCGACTTCTTCCTATCGGCCCGGCATTCAATCGGCGCCGCTGCATGACCTGTTGCCGCCGGATGTAAGCCGATGTCTGCGACAGGCAATGGTTGCCTTCGGTAAGAAATTAAAAGGTTATTATACCCGCGAAGCGGTCGTTGTCGGCGTCGAATCCAGGACCAGCTCTCCGGTGCGTATTCCACGGGACAGGGACCGCCTGTCGCATCCGCAGGTCGACAATCTGTATCCTTGCGGAGAAGGTGCCGGGTACGCCGGCGGTATTGTTTCCGCCGCCATGGATGGTCAGCAGGCGGCCCGAAAAATAGCCTCTATTCTGAAAGGGCCTCAAGCCTGTCTTTGAGATAGTCGGCCAGAAAATCGCCGGCCATTGAATAGGGCAGCAACACTTCGTTCGCTCCGTGCCGCTTCAAGTTTTCGATGTGGGATGACTGGTCCGCTGTGGCGATGATGGTCGCTTCCGGCGCTATGGATCGGCACATGGTGACCAGCTCCAGGTTGCTGGTACCTTTGAGGAGGACGTCCGGAATGGTTGAAATGATCACCTGGGCTTTGTCGATGTGGAGATGAACCAGGGTGTCCAGTTGGCTGATATCACCGAACACGCCCTTGACCTTCATGGCCTTCATTTCCCTCAACACCTCCAGGTTATAGTCCAGCACGATGATTCGTGGTAACAGGTGGGGATGTTTTTCGGAAACCTTCTGTAAAAACGACATGGCGCCCCGATGACAGCCGAGAATAAAAATGGTGTGCGCGGGCTCGGTTTCGATTTCGGCTTTTTCCGCGCCGGCGGAACTCCCGGTAACGGCGTCCAGTGCTTTTTGGAAAACGCTGAAAATCTGGTGATTGAATTTAATGAAATACGAGGAGCTGATGGAGGTCAGGGCCATGGTATAGATCAGTACCGCCAACAGGTCCGCCGGAATATGTCCCAGCCCCACACCGATGGAAGCAACCACGAGGGAGAATTCGCTCAGTTGAGAAATGTTCAGACTGGTGATAAACCCCGTGCGCAGGCTGCCGCCGGAAATCAGCAGGATGGGGATGACGCTGATAAACCGCGAAACGATAATGAAACAGGAAATACCGAGAGTCTGCAAAATCAGGGTGGGTTCGGGCGCGACGATTTTCATCCCCAGTGAAACGAAAAAAAGGATCAGAAAAGAGTCCCGCAAGGGCAAGGTCTTGGCCGCCACGTGTACCCGGTATGGAAAAAGGGAAATGGATACGCCGGCAATCAGGGCGCCCATTTCTTTGGATAAATCCAGGTAGCCCGCCAGGCCCGCCATGAAGGCGCACCAACCCAGGGAGATGGAAATGACCAGCTCCGGAGATTTGGAAACCGATTTAAATATATATCTCAGAACATACTTGCTGAGCGCAATCGCTACGAGCACCAATCCGATGCTTTTCAGAACCGCCATGCCGATGATGCCGGGCTGCAGATTGTTCAAGTTGGGCTGAAACGCCAGAATGAAAATCACCCATAAATCCTGAATGACCAGGATGCCGACGGAGGTCCTGCCCGTCAGGGTTTCAATCTCAAATTTATCGTTGAGTGATTTGACGGCGATGGCCGTGCTGCTGAGGGCGCAAAGCAGCGCCAGGTATATGACGGCCATATTGCCGCCGGTCGACGAGGCAAATCCCATTGCATAAAACAGAATCAGTCCAAGGGCTGCGCAAATGGGAAACTGGCCGATACCGGCAGCCAGTATCTGACGACCGGACCGGATGATGGCTTTCAGATCCAGCTCCATCCCGATCACAAAAAGCAGGAGAATCAAGCCGATTTCCGAAATAACCGCGATGTTTTCCGTATTGGTGATCAGTTGCGGGCCGATCTCCGGCCCCAGAATAATTCCGGCGATGAGATAGCCGACGATGATCGGTTGTCTGAGGGCATGGGTGATGATGCCGATGATCGTCGCCACTGTCACCGCCATGCCGATGTCTTGAATGAGCCCGTGCATTGCAAAGCCCCTTATGAGAAATCAGGAGAGGAACGTTTCCTCCCCTGACGCTCCCATTATTCCCGTCAGCATTCCCCGGAACAGTCGTCTCCGGACCCGCAATCGCAACCGCAGCCGCAACCGTCGGATTCCTGGGTCGGGGTTTCGCTGATGCCGACCACTTGGATCTCGAAGGTCAGTGATTCTCCGGCCAGTGGATGGTTCAGATCGACAATCACCTGTTGATCCGTTACCTGGGTGATGCGGGCCGGAATTTCCTGGCCGTCCGGGCTGGTGAGTGCGACGGTTTCTCCGATCTGGGGATCCATCTCCGGGGGGATTTCGGATCGGTCGAAGGTGTGCATATATTCTTCGTTTTTAGGGCCGTACGCATCCTCTGGGGTGAGGGTGAATTGTTTTTTTTCATTCAGGGACATGCCCATGAGTGCCGCTTCGAATCCTTTTATCAGATGACCGGCGCCGATTTCCACTTCCAGGGGGTGTCGGCCGTGGCTGCTGTCGAATACGTCTCCGTTTTGGAGGGTCCCTTTGTAATCCACGCTGACAAACAGACCCTTTTCAACTTTTTGCATTCAAATCTCCTTTTGATTTAAAGTAAAATAAGAAGTAAAATACGCACTAAATCAGTCTGGTCAAGGGGAGATTTCCAACGTGTCCATCAAATTTGAGTTTGCAACGGCAGCTCGCATTGTTTTTGGCAGGGGAACCATTGGTACGGTGGCCCGGCGTGCCGCCCAAATGGGTCGAACCCCTTTTTTGGTGACGGGGAGAAACCGGGAACGCGCAGTCTCCGTATGGGAAGAATTGCGATCACTGAATATGGCGCCGGAGATCTATCCCGTCCCGGAAGAACCCACTGTCGAGCGGGTGGTTGAGGGGGCAAGAATCGCCGTTGCCAAAAACTGTGATCTGGTTATCGGTGTCGGCGGCGGCAGCGTCATCGATGGGGCCAAGGCGATTGCAGCCCTGATCCGTAACCGCGATGATGTCATGAACTATCTGGAGATCGTCGGGCTCGGAAGGCCCCTTTCCCATGCACCGGTCCCGGTGATTGCCGTGCCGACCACAGCCGGCACCGGAGCCGAAGTGACTTCCAATGCGGTCCTGACATCAAAAACGCATCGGGTAAAGGTGAGCCTGCGGCATGCGGAAATGCTGCCTTCGGTGGCTATAATCGATCCGGAACTGACCCTTTCCATGCCTCCTCATGTCACCGCCGGCACCGGGCTGGACGCGCTGACGCAGGTTCTTGAGCCGTATGTTTCCAGCCTTGCGAACCCCATGACCGACATTTTTTGTCTTGATGCCCTTGGAAGAGCGGCCCGCTCCTTTCGAAAGGCCTGGGAAGAGGGCGGCGATCTGGATGCCCGCGAGGATATGGCGATGGTCAGCCTCTTCGGTGGGCTGGCCCTTGCCAATGCGAAACTGGGCGCGGTTCATGGATTCGCGGCGGCCTTCGGTGGAATGTTCGATGCCCCCCATGGGTTGGTCTGTGCGCGCCTGTTACCGTTCGTTATGGCGGTGAACGTAAAGGCGTTGCAGGCGCGAGGCTTACCGGACGCTTTATGTCGATACGAGACCGTGAGCCGGTTGTTGACCGGCGATCCGGAAGCTTCCGCGGAACAGGGGATCGATTGGATCATGACCCTTTGCAACGATATGAAGGTTCCGGAACTTTCCCACTATGGAATCACGCCGGTTCATTTCGCGGAGGTGATCGACCGGACGCAGAGAACCAGCAGCATCAAGGGAAACCCGGTGGCACTGTCGGTCGAAGAACTGGGGGAAATCCTGCAGCAGGCGGTCGGCTCGAATAGCGGTCGTTGATCCGGGTACCGCTATTCGCAAACTTTATCGACCGGTTGCGGCCCCAATATTTTTTCGAGGATGACTTTGGTAATCATATAGGTCGGCTTGATCCCTTCGACGCCCATGCTGCCCGACGACAAAGTCTGGCCGCTCACCAGCGGATTGTCGGAAGCGTAATACGCATAGCGGGTTTTCACATCCGCGGCGATATGACCACGGATTATAGCCGAAGTGATCGCCCGCTGGTAATGCCCCCCTTCCATTTCCAGGCCCACCGCTTTCCAGCTCGAGCTCTGAAAACGACCCAGTAGATCCCTATTTTGCAGCGATGTGCCGAAAACGGTAATGATGGGACCGACATAGACATCGATCCCATCCGCAAAGTTTTCCTTTTGCATGTCGTTATCCACGATATAGGTATGGGCGGTACCCTCAAAGACATGGGCGGTGGCGAGCATGATGTCCCCTTTTTTGCCGGGCAGTATCCCGGCTTTTCCCATGATCGAGATGGATCGCGTATCGAATACGATCCCGAGTTCGCCCGTATTGTCGGGCTCCAGCAGTTCGTCCATGGTTTCGAACGCCTGTTCGCCGAACGCATAATCCATCACCAGGATCAGAGGACGTTCTTTTTTGATATGCGTCTTGTCGATCCGCAGATCGGGATGAAACACGATGTCCGCCAGAGGCGCGGTATCGATCAATTGGCAATCGATATGGGTTCCGGACGTGTCGGGCAGTTCATGAAAACCGTGTTCGGCGGCAAATGTCTTGATGGCCGTGTCCTTATCACGGACTTTTGTAATGAAACCGTACAGATCGGCCTCCGTTTTTTTTCGGGAAGTCGGCGGTGCGGCCCCATAGGCGTAAAGGGTATTGACGATGCTGTGCATATTGGCGCTGATAATATGAAGGGGCCGATCCTGCAGGCCCAGCTGGTGGATTTTCAGCTTGATATCGCGGGCCCATTTTTCACTGTACCGCTGGGTTCCGATCAGGTCCTTCAGGGAAGGCGTAAACGAAATGAGCAGCTCGTTGTCTTTTTCCCGCTTCTCTTCGGCTACTCGCGTGCCCAGGTCGTAAATGATATGGAAGAGCAGATTTGCGTTTTTCCCATTGTCACCGTATTTTTCCAGAAAATCATAGGTTTCTTTGGTCTCATGGAAGGTCCGGCCAAGAAGAATGCTCAGGTTCCAGATGGCCTTGTCCAGATGATCGCCGCTCAGTCGCGATTCCTGATGGATGATTTTTTCCAGTTCCTTCCATTCACGGGTCGAGTTGCCTTCGCGGTCTTTCATTTGATGGAAGATTTTATTGGCTTCGATATCCAGAAAGGTGACATGGGTGAGAATATCATAGATTTCACTCAAGCCTCGGGTGATGACAAAGCAGATTTCTTTATCGTTCACCCGGTAGGAAGTCCGCCGTCTTTTGGGGGGCATGATTTTTTCAAATGACGTATCCTCCAATTCTTCCTGAGCGGTTAAAATAATGCGGTTGCATTTTTCAATTCCCCTGGGAAGTCTTTCAATGACATATTCCAGCCCTTTTAATTCGGCGATTCGCGGACTGTTCATGGAGCCGTATATTTCAGGACTGAGCATCCGGAGCCCTTCGGCCAGGGTTTGGCCGGAGCGACCGGAGGGTTTGTAATATCCCCTCAAGGCCAGCGCATCCGTTGTTGTTTTGATGATTCTGATGGCAATTCTGGCTTTTTGTGATTGGGTCAATGGCTGCATGGCGCCTCCGGTGGGGGAAGTCGAACAACAATCCGTGTTTCAGTGTACCAGTTTTTTTAAATATTGTTTCAACTGGGGGCCGATATCCGGCCGTTCCAGAGAATACGCCAGATTGGCCATCTGAAAACCAGCCTTGTCGCCGCAATCGAAACGGGTTCCGGTGAAACGATATCCAAAAATCGGCTGCTTTTCCAGAAGGATGGCCATGGCGTCGGTGAGCTGGATTTCGCCGCCGGCGCCGACTTTTTTTCTTCCCAGAATGTTGAATATTTCGGGTGTGAGAATATAACGGCCGATGATCGCCATATTCGAAGGGGCGTTCTCCGGTTTGGGTTTTTCCACGAGACCGCGGACGCGGACCAGTTCGTTCCCGACCTCTTCCATATCGAGGATACCGTATTTGACGGTGTCCTTGGGATCGACTTCGATGACGGCCACTACCGAAGCTCGCTGGTCTTCATAGGCCTGCATCATTTGCGCCAGAACCGGCGTACTTGCCTGGATCAGATCATCAGCCAACAGGACGGCGAACGGCTCGTTGCCGACGACGTTCCGGGCGCACCAGATGGCATGTCCCAGTCCGAGGGGTTCACTCTGGCGGGTATAGATAATGGTTCCGGCTTCCGGCATGGTTGCGTGAAGCGCCTTCAAGAGTTCGTCTTTGGACCGTTCCCGGAGGGTCATTTCCAACTCGCAGGAATGATCGAAATGATCTTCCAGGGCCTCTTTGTTGCGTCCGGTGACGAAGATAATTTGTTCGATGCCGGATTGGAATGCCTCCTCCACTGCATATTGAATCAAGGGCTTGTCGACAATCGGAAGCATTTCTTTGGGCATGGCCTTTGTGGCTGGTAGAAAACGGGTACCGAGACCGGCAACCGGGAAAACAGCTTTGCGCACTTTCATCTGAAGGCTCCTCTGGTTGATTATCCGCGTTGATGGAAACTATAGGAGAAAGGCGTTTGTCTGTCAATGGGAAGACAGGGATAATTAATGGTTGCATTGTGTTGGGGAGCAATGTAGTTTTCTCAAGAAATATCCATCGGAATAAGTGAGGCGGGAAAAACATGAAACCATCCTATCAAAATGTGTTGGTGACCGGTGCGGCAGGCTTTATCGGCTTCCATCTTTGCAGGCGATTGCTGGGGGAAGGCTGTAGGGTAGTCGGCATCGATAATATGAATGATTATTACGATATTCGGCTGAAAGAGGCGCGCCTGGAAATACTGACGGCCCATCCCGAATTCTCCTTTTCCAAGGTTGACCTGGCGGCCGGGAAGGACGTGGCATCCGTTTTCGCCCAGACCGGTTTCGATGTGGTCGTCAACCTGGCGGCTCAGGCCGGCGTTCGTTATTCGCTGGTGAACCCGCAAGCCTATGTCGATTCCAATCTGGTGGGGTTTGTCAATATTCTGGAAGGCTGCCGGCACAACAATGTGGGGCACCTGGTGTTCGCTTCCTCCAGTTCCGTCTACGGCGCCAATACAAACATGCCCTTTTCCATTCATCACAATGTGGATCATCCGGTATCGCTGTATGCCGCCAGCAAGAAGTCCAATGAACTGATGGCGCACACGTACAGCCACCTATTTGGCCTGCCGTGCACCGGCCTCCGTTTTTTTACGGTATACGGCCCGTGGGGGCGTCCGGACATGGCGCTTTTTCTGTTTACCAAGGCCATCTTGGAAAACAAGCCGATAAAAGTATTCAACCATGGGAAAATGAAGCGCGATTTTACATATATAGATGATATTGTGGAAGGTGTGGTGCGGGTCATGGGCAAAAAGGCCCGGTCCAACCCGGAATGGCGGGGTGAGAATCCCGATCCGGGCACCTCCTATGCACCGTATAAAATCTATAACATCGGCAACAATCAACCCGTGGAGCTCACCCGATTCATCGCCGCCATTGAAAACGCGCTGGGGTGTGTCGCTCAAAAGGAATATCAGGATATCCAACCCGGCGATGTCCCGGCTACATACGCCGATGTGGCGGATCTGATCGCCGATGTGGGATTCAAACCGGCTACGCCGATCGAGGAAGGAATCCGTCGGTTTGTCGAATGGTATCGGGAGTTTTACACGTAAGGTTTCGTTCGGTTCGTCGTCAGATGTATTTGCCCAGGTTGTCTTCCAGTTCGATCTCCAATCTGGCAAGGTCGATATCGGACAATCCAAGCAAGCTGGCCTCGATTGTGGCCGAAAGAATCAGGGATGCGCCATCGACCAGGCCGGTGCCGATTTTATTGGCGGTATGGTTGGCCAATCGGACGATGGTCAACAGGAAATTGTTTTGGTCAAAGCGTTCCTTGTGATGGTCCCTGGCGACATCACAATATTTTTCAGGCAGATTCCAGCTTTTCATGAGGGAATAGCCTTGTTCCGCATGGAGCGTTTCCAGCACTTCGTTCAACAGCGCTTGGGTGGGCTCAAAGTCGATCAGTTTTTTGGATCGGATGCTTTCAACCACGGTGAGAATGAACAATTTGCCGACGTCATGGAGCAATCCGGCGAAAAAGGCTTCATTTTCAAGGGAGTCAAAACGACATTGTTTGGCCAACCATTGCGCGCCCAAGGCGGTGGCTTGGGAATGCCGAAACAGGGAGGTCATGATCTCGTTGATGAACCGGTCGCTGGATACGAATTGTTCCTTCTGGCTGACGATCAGAACAATCCGGGCAACCTCGTTGATCCCCAGCCGGATGATGGCTTCCTTGACCGTGGAAACCTTTTGCAGTCCACGGAAAAATGCGGAATTGGCTTGGCGAAGGACCTGGCCGGTCAGGGCCTGGTCCCTGACGATGATTTTTTCAATTAGAATGATATCCGGGTCATCCTTGCCGATTTCCTGATGAACCCGCAAGGCGGTTTCGCTGAAAACCGGAAGGCGGGTCTCATCGGCCGCCAGTTGTTCGTTGACGATCTCGGTAAATGATTTATCCTCTTTCATGGGTTTTTTCTCCAGACTGAACTATATTCCCGCCAGGCGACGAAGGGTTGATAAGGGGCGGGGTTTTTGCAACTTCGGCAGGCATCGAATCACTTCCTCGATGGTCGTAATGCCATCTGCGGCTTTTACGATTCCGTCCTCGAACAAGGTCACGAGACCTGTCGATTCGATACTGATTTTCCGGATCTCGTGGCTTGTCTTTCTCTCCAGAATTGCGTTGCGGACAGGTTCTTCCAGGATAAGCAGTTCAAAAACGCCTGTCCGCCCTAGATATCCGGTATGCTTACACTGGCTGCATCCCCGGCCTTTTTTGAAATTGGCGCCCAACGCCTCTGTCGGCGCATATCCCAGAAATTGGAAATCCTTTGTCGTGGGCTGATAACTCGTTTCGCAGGAGGGACATACCCGTCGCAACAATCGTTGGGCCACGACACAGACCACGGTGGAGGAAATTAAAAAGGCTTCGATGTCCATATTCAACAGGCGGATCAAACCGCCGATGCTGTCTTCGGTATGAAATGTGGTCAATACCTTATGGCCGGTCAACGCTGCATGAACCGCAACCTCGGCGGAATAATTGTCGCGAATCTCTCCGATGACGATTACATCCGGGTCCTGTCTGACAATGTGCCGCAGGGTTTCCTCAAAGGTCAGATTGATTTTCGGGTTGATGGAGCACTGGGAGATACCGTCGATGATATATTCCACCGGTTCTTCGGCGGTGATAATACTGATTTGAGGGGTATTGATGTGGTTGATACAGCTGTATACCGTAGAGGTTTTGCCGGCGCCGGTGGGCCCGGTGATGATGAGTACGCCGCTGGGGCTCAATAGCGCTTCGTCCCGGAAACGCTCCAGCATGCGCGGAAGCATGCCGATCTGGCCGAGATCCATGAGTTGCCCCTTCCGATTCAACAGCCGCATGACGATTTTTTCCCCATATACCGTCACATAAACGGAAACCCGCAAGTCAAGCTGGCCGCCGGCATGATCGAAAAAAATCCGTCCCCCTTGGTGTCTCCGCTTTTCGGCAATGTCTGCCTGGCACATGACTTTGATCCGACTGGAGAGGGCAAGGGCGATATCCGAGGGATAATCTTTGTGATGCTGCAGAACACCGTCTTGGCGGAAACGAATGCGGAGTCGGTCCTGCATGGGTTCGATATGGATGTCACTGACCCGATTTTCCAGGGCGGAGATGATAATCGCGTTCACCAGTCCGGCGATGGAATCCTCATCCAGATCGATGTTTCTTCTTGCCTTCGCGCCGCGTTTGATTTTTTCGATGGCGCTGATGATTTCACTTTTCAGGGCAAAAGCCGGTATGATCTTGCGGCCGAAGACTTCCCGGGCGCCTTCCAGATCCTTTTGATCCAAGGGGTCGGCGAAGGCGACCAATATGTGATCTTCTTCCTTGCGGATGGGGATAAAATTGTGGTTTTCGTAGAATTTGGTCGGCGCGCTGGCGAAGATCTGGCGGTCGATGTGGGTGAACTCGAGCTCGATATACGGAAAACCCAACTGAAGCGACAACACTTCCACCATTTTCTTTTCGTCGATAAAACCATGGCTGACGATAATTTCGCCGAGTTTTTTCGATTTGTCTTCCAGTTGCTGGGCAAACGCTGCCTGCAGATCGGCCTCGGAAATATAGCCGAGTTCGAGGAGTAGACTCCCGATTTTCAGGGAAACACGATTGGCCCGGATGGCTTCCCGGACCCGTGCATCCGTAATATATTTCAGCTCTTTCAGGATTTCCAGGATGGGTTTGGGGGTCGGCAGTTTATCCCGGATTCTTTCGGCATATTCGAGCTGCTTTCTGGTCAAGTAGCTGGAATTTACCAGAATGGAAATAATTTCACCATATTGCGCCGCAAGCGCTTCCGGTTCCGAAGGGGTTGTGATCGTATTGGGGGGTGATTCCGTCATATTCCATTTGTCCTGGGTTGATCCCATCGGCAAAAACTGGCCGCTGTTCCCTTATGATACGCATCGGAAGAACGGGGGAAAAAATGTAGGTTATGAACAAGCGGGATGCCTGTCCTGAGGCAGCCGCCGGATCTTTCCGTAATGAATGTATTGTATTATATCGAAGCGCCGTTACGGTGTCAAACTGTATGAATCTGTATGAATCGACGACTGTCGAGCTCTTGGAGAGATAAAGCCCGGCTTGTCAGGCGCGGATCGTTTGTGATACGAGTGGGAATCCGTTGGAGGCGGATGTAACAATACAAACAGGGGTAGTGGAGAATAGATGAGCGCTTCTCATAAGGATCGATACGACCTGTGCGTGATCGGATGCGGCCCCGGTGGTTTCGCGGCCGCCATGCGTGCGTTTGATTTCGGTAAAGATGTATGTATTGTCGAAGGAGGTGAAATCGGCGGCGCGGGCGTTATGTGGGGCGCCTTGGCTTCCAAAACCATGTGGGAATTGTCGAAGGATTATGCCGTCGCCGCTAAAAGCGATCGGGGCTACTGTACGACCGCCTTGCGAGTTGATTTTGAAGCCATGCGTAACACGGTGTTTCAGGCCGTGGCCGAGAAACAGTCCCAGATGCTGACGCAGATCGACACCTTTTCCCCCGGTCGGTGGAAAGGGAAGGGCTCCCTGACGTTGAAACGCGGATGGGGGCGCTTTGTATCGAAAACGGAGTTACAGATTACATCAGAGGCGGGTCGGAAAGAACGCATCATTGCCGATTATTTCGTGATCGCCACCGGCTCCCTACCACGTCAAATCAGCGGGATCCAGACGGATCAGCAACGTATCCTGGATTCCGACGGTATTTTGAATCTGAAAACGTTTCCCAAACGGCTGGTGATCATCGGCGCCGGCATTATCGGTTGTGAATATGCCACGATTTTCGCAAACTTCGGGCAGACCGCGGTTTCCTTGGTCGATCACACGGATCGCGTGATTCCCTACGAGGACGATGATGTCAGCGAGTTTGTGCGCAATAGTTTAACGGGGAGCGGGGTTACAATTGTTCATTCCGCCAAACTGCGGGAGATCGTCCCCCATGATTCGAATTTAAACGTACGATTGGATTTTTCGGACGGGCGTATGCAATGCATCGACACGGATGCCGTGCTGATCGCCGTCGGACGTCGGCCCCATATCGATCACCTGGGTCTTGCGCAGGCGGGAATCGTCGCGCAGACGACAGCCTATCTGAAGACCGATGAAAATTGTCGTTTGACCGATTCCATTTATGCAATCGGAGATGTGAACCATCATCCGGCCTTAATCAATATTGCAGAGGGAGAAGGACGGCATGCAGTGGAGCACCTGTTCGGGGAAACACCACGACCGTTGAATTATCGCAACATGTCGACCATCATGTTTTTTCATCCAGCCGTGGCTTCGGTGGGGCTAAGCGAGAGAGCCTGTCGCAGGCAGAAAATCGCCTATCGAGCGGCCTATCATGACAATATTTTGCTTCCCCGGGCAATTGCCATGCGGGCCTTACGCGGTTTTGCCAAAATTATCGTCAGTGATGACGCCGAGCAGAAAATACTGGGCATGCGGGCCGCCGGACCGCAGGTATCGAGTATGATCATGTCGATCGCACTGCTGATGGATCAGAATATCGGCATACGGGACATCCTCAAATCGGTTTATCCCCATCCGACCATATCCGAGGGCATCCAGGAATGTCTGCGGCTGTTATTGGGGAAGTCGATTTATAAGCCAGAGGCATTTCCGAGGTATCTGAAGTTATGGTCATGGCATCCGGAGAAAGCGGAACAGCAAGCGACACCGTGATTGATTTCCAGTACCGCTATATGAAAAGATGCATCAGCCAACGGACGGTTTCACGGAACTGATATTTTACGGCAAGGTAAGACCACCGGTCCGGGAAAGACAGTGGTGAAAAATCAACTTCCAAGTCGGATCGGTACAAGCCATCTTCAAAGCGTTCTTCCACGATGCGCAGCGGGTATCGGATAACGCCCTCATAATTCATTTGAACCCGGTCGTCGGAAAGCGCATTCAACATCCATCCTGTTGCGGAAATGGATTTTAACCCGTGGATGGTGAGAATCCGAGTAATGGCGTCATGTTTTGCAGCGGAGGCGATATCCAGACCGGCACTTGGGTCGGCAATCCCGACGGCCTGAATCCGTTCAAATCCGTCCATGCGGTATTCCGTGTCCGTCGGTCGCATTTCCAACTTTGATTCGACGATGACCCCGTTTCGGGAAGCAATACTGAAACGGGCGTAATACAACGTCGGGGCATCGGCTCCCGCGATCATGGAGGCCGGAATCAGAACCCAGAGGGACAGGAGCGGAAATATCCGCGCAACCATCCGTTTTGTCGATGACACCCCCATCATCCTTCTCCAATTGATCCGACATTTATCGGCACTCTCCAAGTAAAGTCAGCAATGATTGTGCCATTATTATTTATGGAATAAAATCAACGGGTGATATTGAGATATCCAACGCCTTCGGAAAGAATTGCCGGAAAGAATTGCCGTTTCGGATGGCTGTTTTCGGCGGTTGTGTAAAGATTCTTCAAGCGCTTGCCGATTAAAAGAAAAAGCGTATCGATTTTTCCCAATCATCATCAGCAGGAGGACACCATATGGCCTGTGCCCGGAATTTGACGAACGGGTCTTTTCTGTTGCGAATAACGACCGTTTTCATGATTGCGGCCCTGACCGGTTGTACCAGCATGCATCAGGTGTTGAAGTATGAAAGTACGGTCAACCGCGCGGAAAATATCATTCCAGGGATAGAGCCCGAGGAATCGGACCAGAAAATACTCATTCTGGTGAGGGGCAAGGGAATCGAACCGGAGCAAGGGACGCCCATGCAGAAGAAATTCCTTGCCGAGCGTGCAGCGGTTCTGGATGGCTATCGGAAATTGTCCGAACGTCTTGCCGGAATTCTCCTGAATGCCCAGACCTATGGTGGGAAAAATGCGCTTTCCATGGATGAAGTGGTGGTGGAGACGCGTTCTTTTATGCGTGGCGCACAGGTCGGCGCGGTGATGTACCATGATGGCTTCGCCACGGTCGACGTAAGAGTGTATATCATTCCCCGTCAGTCCATGTTTTTTAACCGAAAGAATTATTTGTAACGAAGGTTGAGACAAAAAAAGGCCTCAATCCGTCAGGATCGAGGCCTTTTGTATTGTTGGTGCCGAAGCCGGGACTTGAACCCGGACGGATCTCTCCACTACCCCCTCAAGATAGCGTGTCTACCAAGTTCCACCACTTCGGCATTTCGAAAACAGCAAGGTTATTCCGTCTTTTCCGGTGCGGCCTTGGAAGCCGGAGCGGTCGTCGACTCAGCGGCCGGCGCCGATTCAGCGGCCGGCGGCGGTGTCCCGGTGGTTTCCGGTTGCGTGGCTGTCTGCTCCACCGGTGCCTTCGCTTCTTTCATGATGGATGAGGATGTCCGGTTGGTGGAGATATAAGCCAACAACAGACAGGTAACCATGAAGACCACGGCGACGATGGTAGTGGCTTTGTTCAAAAAAGTCATGGCACCGGAGGCGCCAAAAAGCGTCTGGCTGCCGGAACCGCCGAAGGCTGCTCCCATATCGGCTCCTTTGCCGGTCTGCAGCAGAACGATCAGGATCAGCGCCAGGCATACGAAAACATGAATGATGACAATAAAAACGGTCATGATGGTTTACACTTCTTTTTTAAAATGTACAATTTTACTGAAAACTTCCGGGTCCAAACTGGCGCCTCCGACCAATCCTCCGTCGATGTCCGGCATGGCCATCAGGGCGGAAATATTGTCCGGTTTGACGCTCCCGCCATAAAGGATGCGAACGCTCCCTGCCAGCGAAGTCCCGAAAGACTTTTCGATCAAGGAACGGATAAAGCGATGAGCTTCCTGGGCTTGGTCTTTGGAAGCGGTTTTACCGGTTCCAATGGCCCAAACTGGCTCATACGCAATCACCAACGATCCGAGATCATCCGAAGAAAATCCTTCTAACCCCAATCGCACCTGTTTGTCAAGTACTGAAAAGGTTTTGTCCGCATCCCGTTCGGTTTCCGTTTCGCCCACGCACAGGATCGGGACCAGGCGGGCTCCGATAGCCGCGCGAATTTTTTTATGGACGGTCCCATCGGTTTCCCCGAAAAACTGACGTCGTTCGGAGTGGCCGATAATGACGTGGGTGCAACCGGCTGAAATCAGCATTTTCCCGGATATTTCACCGGTAAAGGCGCCTTCCTCTTGCCAATGAAGATTCTGGGCGCCCAGGCCGATCCGGCTGCCCTTCAATTTTTCCGAGACGGCGGCAAGGGCCGTATAGGTCGGCGCGATCATGACTTCCCGATCGTCGACGTCTCGGACAAGAAGCGCCAAGTCGGTTGCCGCTTTCGTCGATTCCGGACCGGTTTTATACATTTTCCAATTACCGGCGATGAGTGGTATTCTGCTTCCCATTTTCTGTATTTCCTTGCGGATAGGGTTTTCGGTTCGAACTCGATGCCATGGTGCTGCAGAAAACGGCATCGAGTCCGGTTTGTTGCGATTCGCGTCCGAATCGGCCGCCGGTTTAGAGTTGGGCTCCGATCATGGCGGCCAGATCCACCATGCGGGTGGAATATCCGGCTTCATTGTCATACCAGGAGAGAACCTTGACCATGTCATCGATGACGTAGGTCGTTGGGCCGTCCACGATGGAAGACAAGGTGCAACCGTTGAAGTCCGATGAGACCAGGGGCAGTTCGCTGAAACCGAGAATACCGGAGAGAGATGTCTGGGCGGCTTCCTTCAAGGCGCCGTTGATATCGGAGACGGTAACCCCGCTTTTCCCCACGGTTGCCACCAGATCCACAATGGAAACATTGGGAGTTGGCACACGGATGGCCAAGCCGTTCAATTTGCCTTTCAGTTCGGGGAGAACCAAGGCGACGGCCTTGGCGGCGCCGGTGGTCGTCGGTATCATGGACAGGGCGGCGGCCCTTGCCCGACGAAGGTCTTTATGGGGGAAATCGAGCAGGCGCTGATCGCCGGTATAGGAATGGATCGTTGTCATCAAACCTTTTTTAAGACCGAAGTTTTCAAGCAGCACTTTGGCCACCGGTGCCAGACAATTGGTGGTACAGGAAGCATTGGAAATGATGTTGTGTGTTTTGGGATTGTATTGATTGGCGTTCACGCCCATGACGATGGTGATATCCGGATCGGAGGCCGGGGCGGAAATAATTACCTTTCGGGCGCCCGCCCCCAGGTGTTTGGCGGCTTGTTCCCGGCTGTGAAACAGGCCGGTGCATTCGGCGGCGATATCCGCGCCGAACTCGTTCCATTTCAGGCTGGCCGGATCCTTGATGGATGTTACGGCGATGGTGCGGCCGTCCACTTCGATCGCGTCTTCCTTGGCGACAACGGTGTTTTCGATTTTACCGTGCACCGAATCATATACCAACAGGTGAGCCATGGTGGCCGGGTCGGTCAGGTCGTTGATGGCTACCACCTCTACATTCGGGTTTTTCAAAGCGGCCCGGAAAACGAGCCTTCCGATTCTTCCGAAACCGTTGATTCCGATTTTAACGCTCATTGAGTTCCTCCTTCAGGTTTTTAATCATCATTAATGCATCTTCATGGGTATCGGGATAATAATTGGGGCGCTTCCCAATTAACCGAAACCCAAGTTTTTGATAAAGCCCTATGGCAGGGGTATTGGATGCGCGAACTTCTAAAAACGCATTTTCAGCCCCGGCAAGTATGGCATGGCGTAAGCACTCGCTTATCAGAAAACCGGCGACCCCCTGGCGTTGCCGATCCGTCGCCACGCCCACCCGCAGTAAGTGGATTTCGTCGATCATCATGCGCAGAGCGGCATATGCAATGACCGGTTGTTGCTCCGGTTTTTGTCCACAATGCCGGACGACGAATGTATGGGCAGTTTCATAAATCAGTTCATTTTCATAGGATATTCGCGGCCATGGATTTGAAAACAAGGATCGTTCGATCGCGACAACCTGATCGATGTCTTCCACAGTCATGGGCACCACGGTCCAGGCCGGCAATCGCTAACTCCGTTTATTCCCTTTCAGAATGCCGCTTGCAAGAGAAATGCTTTTTCTGCCGTATTCTTCCAGAATTTTAGCGAGATCGGCCAGGCCTTGCTCTTCCCGGGCATTGATCGCCTTCAACAGGATCGGGAGATTGACCCCGGACAGGACTTCGATGCGACCTTCCTCAAGAAAGGAATAGCTTAGGTTCGAAGGGGTTCCACCGAACATATCCGTCAGAATGATGACACCTCGGTGTCCGTCCACTTGTTTGATGCCCTTGGCGATTTTATCGTGCAATTTATCGGCGTTTTCATTCAGGTCGATGGACAGCGGCAGGACCGCGTCGGGCTTTCGTCCTATAACGAATTCGGCGGCTTCAATGAGGGCTTCGCCCAGTTTGCTATGGGTAACAACCAGAATTCCTATCATATATCCTCTAATTTTTGCGGCCGATCAGCGGCAATCCGCGACGTTTTTTTTTTGAGGGTTTTTATCAACACGTCTAATTGTCAATGTCCCGGTGAATAATTTCAACCGGCTTGCCCAGTTTCTGAAGATGGTCGTGGACAACCCGCGCAATGGCCACACTACGATGCCGTCCCCCGGTGCATCCGAAGGCGATCGTCAAATATGCTTTGCCCTCTTTTTCATACAATGGAATCAAATAGTCAAGTAAATCGATATATTTTTGTAAGAATAATTTCGTTTCCTCACGGGAAAGAACAAAATCTTTAACCGCATCGGCTTCACCATCAAGCGCTTTCAGTTCCGGAGTGAAATACGGATTGTCAAGAAAACGAACATCGGTTATTAAGTCGGTATGTTGTGGAGTGCCATATTTGAACCCGAAGGACATTACCTGGATGCGCATGACGGCGCCGTGCATTTTTTCACGGGCGAATTTCAGAATGGTCGCTTTCAACTCATGGACGTTGTTTTTAGATGTGTCGATGATCGTTCCGGCAATTCCGCGCAGGTCTTCCAGTTGCTTCTTTTCCATTCGAATGGCTTCAAGGATGCCTTTGTTTGGGGCGAGTGGGTGATGCCGCCGGGTTTGGCTGTAGCGCCGCAGCAGAATTTCTTCACCGGCTTCCAGAAAAAGGATGTCCAGGTGATAGCCTTTTTCTTTCAGTTTTAGAAATATCGTGGGATATTTGGAGATGAAATCCTTTTCACGTAGATCCATTCCGAAAACGAGGCCGGCGATATCCGCTGATTGGTCAAAAGGGAGTTCTAAAAATTTGGGGAGTAAGGCCACCGGCATGTTGTCCACGCAATAGAAGCCGGCATCTTCGAATGCCGCAATCGCCGTGCTTTTTCCGGAGCCCGAAAGACCCGTGATGATGATAATGGCGGTATGATTCACAGGTGATCCATCAAGAGATTCCGTCGTCTTTCATCCCGCTCATGCCTGCAATGGAACTGGATAAAAGACGACCGCTCCCACGTTTGTGGGAGCGGCTTGCTGGTTGCTTATTGAATAACCATCTAGAATTCTTCGTCATCTTCCTTAATAATGCCGATGACCTCTTCTTTGTCACCGGCATTCATCAAACGCTCCTTGATGGCGTCATTTTTCAATAACCGGGAGATGCGGGCTAACAACTTCAGATGCAGTCCCGTTGAGTTCTCAGGGGTGAAAAGCAGGAAGAAAAGATGGGTCGGACGGCCATCCATGGATTCAAAATTCACCCCTTTGCGACTCAGTCCAAAGCCAAGGATCAATTCATCCAGGCGCTTCAGTTTGCCGTGGGGAATACCGATACCACCGTCGATGCCGGTGCTGCCGAGGCGTTCTCTTTCCAGGAGAACCCGTACGAGCGTTTGATGGTCTATCCCGGTGATTTCAACGATGGGGGTCACCAGTTCTTCCAGCACCCCTTTTTTATCGGTCGCTTTCAGATTCGTCAGTATCGTTTCGTTATGGAGCACATCAAGAATTTTCATTAGCACAACCTGTAAATTTCATTCATCAACTGCCGCTTGGCTGAATCAATCCATAATCACCGTCCTTGCGACGATAAAGGACGTTGACCCTTTCGGTCTGGGCATTGGTAAATACGAAGAAATGGTCATCGACCAGATCCAACTGCATGACCGCTTCCTCAATATCCATCGGTTTATATTCGATATTTTGTATCCGAACCCGTGGCGAATCTTCATCGACCGGATAGGCCATGCTGTCAAAGGCCATTCCCTTGCTTTTTCCCTTGGTTTTTTTGGCGTCGGCTCTGCCTTTACGGGTTTTCTGTTTGCTCTTCTTGATTTGAGATTCCAGTTTGTCGATGACCATGTCGATGGAGGAATACATGTCGTTGGTTTCTTCTTTGCCGTTGATGTTCAGGCGGTCTCCCACCAGATTGACTTCGGCGATATGGCGGAACTTTTCCACGGATAACACCACGTTGGCTTCCGCTGGATTGTCAAGCAGTTTGTCAAACCGGTCAAGTTTGTCCTGGATGAAGGATCTGAGATGATCGGAGGGGTCTATGTTCTTGAATGTCACGGATGTTTGCATAGTGTAGAACCTCCTTAAAATTGTTTTCGTTTATTGGACGATAATAAACCCAACATTTCCCTGTACTTGGCGACCGTTCGGCGTGCAATGTCAATGTTGGAATCTTTCAGCATACTGGCGATTTTATCATCACTATACGGTTTTTTGGCGTCCTCACTTTCAATGATTTTACGGATTTTATCCTGCACGCTGGTCGACGCGACCGCGTCGCCGTGAATGCGGTTGATCGAGCTGTTGAAGAAATATTTGAGCTCGAAGATGCCTTGAGGGGTATACGCGTATTTGTTGGTGGTTACGCGACTGATGGTGGATTCATGCATGCCGATATCCTGGGCCACATCCCGCAGGACCATTGGTTTCAAATGCGCGATTCCCTTGTCGAAAAAAATCCTCTGGAATCGAAGGATGCTTTCCATCACCTTGTAAATGGTTTTCTGGCGTTGATGGATACTGCGGATCAACCATGCGGCGGATCGCATTTTATCCTGTAAATAGTCTTTTGTGTCGCCGCTGATTTTTTCTCCCCGGGTCACCGCTTTTTTATAGTAAGGATTGATTCGTAACTTGGGCATCCCGTCGTCATTGAGTACAATGACATACTCATCCTCGAATTTGTATACATAAATATCCGGGCTTATATATTGGGGTTCTTCCGTGGAAAACTCCCGGCCCGGTTTCGGCTCCAGCATTTTAATTACGTTGACGGCTGCCACAACCTCCTTGATGGAGACCTTCAATGCGCGGCAGATGGCCTTGTAGTTTTTATTCTCCAGATTTTTAATATGATTCTTGATGATTTCCGATACAATCGTGTCGGCCAACCCTAGGTGTTTGGCCTGAATCAGAAGACACTCGCTGAGATTTCGTGCACACACGCCGATGGGATCAAATGTCTGCAGCTTTGAAAGCACTTCCTCTACGCTTTCAAGGGAACTGCCGCACATGGTGACGAGTTCCTCCATGGGGATTTCCAGGTAACCGTCATGGTTGATGTTGCCGATGATCATGCTGCCGATATACTCTTCTTCCTTGGTCGGAAGGAGCATCAGAAGCTGCCACAAGAGGTGGTCGTTGAGGGATTTTTTGCTGGCGATGAACGTTTCGTAGGCCGGTGCATCTTTGTGTTCGATTTCAAAGCTGTTGCGACCAGGGGAGCTGTATTCCTCCATATAATTACTCCAGTCCATATCGGTCTGGATATTTTCTTCGATTCTGACTTCCTTGAGCTGCTCGCCTGCATCCGGAGCAAGCGTCTCCGATAAACCATCGGGATTTTCGTCTCCGATGGTTTCCTGCACTTCGTCGAGCGCCGGATTGTTTTCCAGTTCCTGACTGACCATGTCCATCAATTCCAGCCTGGAAAGCTGCAGTAGTTTTATTGCCATCTGCAGCTGCGGCGTCATGATCAGTTGCTGGGTCAGTTTTAGTTGCTGTCTGAGTTCGAATGCCATGTTATAGACTAAATTCCTCTCCGAGATAGAACTGCCGCGCAATCTTGCTTTCGGCGATCTTTTCCGGCGGTCCGGACTCAATCACTTTTCCGTTGTTCATGATGTAGGCCATATCGCAAACCCCGAGGGTTTCACGGACATTATGATCCGAAATCAGCACTCCGATACCACGTCCGGTTAAATGTTTAATGATATGGCGGATATCGATAATCGCCAGCGGGTCTACGCCGGCAAATGGTTCATCTAGGAGGATAAACGCCGGATCGGTGGCCAGAACACGAGAAATTTCAAGTCGCCGCCTTTCACCACCCGACAGAAGGTTCGCTTTGCGATCCGACAGCCGCTTGATACCGAGTTCATCCAGTAACATATCCGTTCGGTTTTCCCGTACCGATCGGGGTAAAGGGAGGTTCTCCAGTATCAGCATGATGTTTTCTTTAACGGTCAGTTTTTTAAAAACCGACACTTCCTGGGGCAGATATCCCAGTCCTTTGCGAGCCCTCTGGTACATGGGCATATGGGTAATGTCTTCATCGTCCAAGAGAACCCTGCCGCTGTCGGCTTTTATCATTCCCACGGCCATGTAAAATGTCGTCGTCTTCCCCGCACCATTCGGCCCGAGCAAGCCAACGACTCCGCTGCTGGTTACGTTCAGGCTGACGGCATCCACCACCCGTTTTCCGTGGTAAGTTTTTACCAGATTTTCCAAATGCAGAACGGGCATATTTTTTGATCACTTCATCCCGTTTTGACTGCCGGTGAATATGGCTTCCACTTGTTTGTACTCACTTCTGACGACTTTCATCGTTCCATCAGCTCTGTTGATAATTATTTTTTCTCCCTGAATGGAGTCTTTTTCACTACTGATTTTGACTTCTTTGCCGGTCAGGATAAACATCCGATCATTCGCAGTATATACCGCCTGATCAGCGACTGCAACCCTGTTGTCGAAATGAATGCGCACGCCGCCGACGGCAATGATTTTTCGGACGGACTGTTCGTCCATCCCCTCCGAACCTTCTTTCGTGAGGTTCCTGTCATAGTAAACGGTCAATTGATCCGACTGGATGACCATATTCCCCTGGGTGGCCTGAACATCGCCGCTGAATTCCGCCCTCATATTCTGCGTATCTACTGTTAACGTATTGGAAACGATATGAATTGATTCCGAGTCTGCTTCGAAATGATTCGATTCGGGAGGGGCGGCCCAACATGCGCCGATTCCGACCAACATCATCCATAGGGCAATCGCCGATCGCATTGTCATTTGCAGTGATCTATTCATTTCGCCTCATTCCGATCGCGCCTTCCACGTTTTTTTCCAGCAGAATCCTGTTCGCGCTCAGGTCAACTTTCATGCCATCGGCCCTGAAATGCATGCGGCCGCTTACAATTTCAACCGGTGTCGTTGCTATTATTATACGACCTTTATGCCGGTATTGCAACTTTTCGGTACGGAGTTCGTAGCCTTTGTTGCGGATGAAAATATTGCCGGACGCCTCAAAATCATTCTCGTTTATCTGCAAGCGACCATGTTCGGCGGTGAGGGCGACCTGACTTTGGTCCTTTAGAAAAAAAGTGACCGTCGGGTATTCCAGATCAGCCGTTTTCCCTCCATTGGAAAGATTGGCGGATCGGGCGTCCAGTTGCCACTCCCGCACGCCGTCGCGAGTGGCCACTTGTCGTAAATTTCGGATTGTCATGGCGGTGTTCTGATCGATGGCGGATATGAGTTGCCTGGGCGCGTCGGTCATCAAACGATATCCGACAAAAACCGCAAGGACGATGCCGGCGAGCAAGGTGGAAATGATGACAAGAATCAACCGAACCCGTTTTGACAGCTCGGCCTTCATATCAACTCAGGAAAGAATTGCAAAGCGAATCCCATCCCCCTTTGGCGGTCAAGATCGCCTCGCAGACCTCCCGGACCGCGCCTTTGCCGCCGGGTGCTTGGGTGACCAAGTGCGCATGCTTGCGTACAAAAGGATGGGCGTCGGACACGGCGACGGCCAACCCTACTTTCCCCATGATCGGTAGGTCCGGAAGATCATCACCAACAAAGGCGATCTGACCGGCGGGCACGCCGGTTTGGTCGATAATCCGGGCCAATGCGGCAGCTTTATCCCGCACACCGTCGAAGAGCAGGGTGATGCCGAGATCGTCGCAACGATGATGCAGAGCCATGGCCGACCGGCCCGTGACAATGCCGACCTGAATACCGGATTTCATCAGCAGTCGGATGCCGAGACCATCCTTGACATGGAAGGTTTTGGTTTCGATCCTGGTGTCGTCATAAACAATCCCGCCGTCCGTCAACACACCGTCCACGTCCAGCAACAGTAAATGAACCGATCTCAGTTTTTCTTCAATGGTGCTTGTCATCGCAAAAAGCTCGAAGGTGAAAATTCAACGCACAATGGTAATTCGGTGAAAGTCAGAAAGTGAATCCGCAATTGGCAATTATCAACCTGGACTTTTCATTTCAACGGCCGCCCGGATGGCTTTCAGGGTTTTAAGAAGTCCACCTATGCCCTCGAGTTTCAGGGAATTGGGGCCATCACACAGCGCTTTATCCGGATCCGGGTGGACTTCGAAAAAGATTCCGTCCGCTCCAGCCGCAACGGCGGCTTTTGCCAGAATTGGAGCGAATTCACGCTGTCCACCGGAACGGTTGCCTTCTCCGCCGGGAAGCTGAACGCTGTGCGTGGCGTCGAAAATCACCGGGTATCCGGTTTTCTCCTGCATGATTCGTATGCCGCGGAAATCGACCACCAAGTTGTTGTATCCGAACATGCTTCCCCGCTCCGTGAAAAGGATCCGGTCGTTTCCGGCGGAGGCAATTTTGGTGGCAATATTGACGACATCCCAAGGAGCCAGAAATTGACCCTTCTTGATGTTCAGCGGTTTGCCGGATCTTGCCGCCGCCAACACGAAATCCGTCTGTCGGCAGAGAAAGGCTGGAATTTGAAGGACATCGAGAACCTCGGCAGCTGCGGGGATTTCGTCAACCGAATGGATATCGGAAAGAACCGGTACTTCCAGTTCGGTCTTGATATGATGGAGAATCCGGAGCCCTTTTTCCAGACCGGGGCCTCGGTATGAATGAATGGAGGTGCGGTTGGCCTTGTCATAGGACGCCTTGAAAATAAAGGGAATATCAAGCTCATCGGTGAGGTGTTTTAACTTTTTCGCGATGTCAAATGTGGTTTCCGGAGTCTCGACAACACAGGGACCGGCGATCAAAACGAGCGGTGCGCCTTGGCCGATTGAAATGTTTCCAAATGTTACGGAAGAGGACATTGCGTTATTCCAAAATTTATGATTGCGGTGAATATCACGGCAAGCCCGACTTGCCGACCAGCCTTTCAGATGGTTGTTTTCCAAACGCGGATGGTCAGATGTAATGCGATGGTCGGGAAAAGTCAAGGAGTGAAAACTTTGCCTTGATTACGCTCATATAAGCTGATATTGTCCCCACGATTATTCGGTAACCATAGGAAATTCGAGGAACAAATTGAAAATAAAGGGGAAATCAAATAAATTCCGTATTTGGATGATTTTCGTTATTGGTCTGTTGATAGTCCTGCCGCCCGCATGGTTTTTGTTCGAACGCCTGGAAGGTACTCCCCCGGTGGTTACCCTTGATATCACTTCTCCCTATATTCGCATGAAAAGCGAATTTTCCGGGACCGTGCTTGATTCCGGCCGGGGCGTTCGACGGCTGCTAGTTTCATTGCGAAAGGACAACCGGGAAATCGTTCTCCTGGATAAATCTTTTCCAAGCGGAGAAACGATCCAAGAAGGCGGGGTTCCGGAAGCGTCCTTCCGTTTCGTCATTGATTTACAGAAAGAGGGGCTCGTTGATGGTCCGGCGGTCATTCAACTGACGGCTTGGGATCATGCGTGGCGAAACTGGGGAGAAGGAAACCGGACGGATATCGAGAAGTCGATGGAGATCGACACAAAGCCCCCCCGATTGGAAGTCATCAGCCGGCAGCACAATATCAACCAAGGTGGAGCGGGGCTTGCCATTTATCGGGTTTCCGAAGCGAATACCCGGAACGGGGTCATGGTCGGGGAAAACTTTTTCCCGGGTCACAGTGGCCATTTTAAAGATCCGTTGGTTTATTTGGCTTTTTTCGCACTGGATCACCTCCAGGGAACGGATGCCGCCCTATATGTCAGTGCAACGGACCAGGCCGGCAATCATAGCCAGTCCGGTTTGACCCATTACATCAAGAAAAAAGTGTTCAAGCAGGATACCATCCAGCTATCCGATGACTTTTTGCAGCGGAAAATGCCTGAGTTCAACGCGATAGCTGAGGTTGGGGAACAGGCATCCGACATTGAAAAATTTTTGGTGGTCAACCGCACCCTCCGGGAAAAAAATGAGCTTCAGCTGGTTTCGTTGGGCGCCAAGACGGATTCCACCCTGTACTGGGAAGGGGGCTTTCTCCGACTGCCGCGTTCGGCGCCCAGGGCCGGTTTTGCCGATCATCGCAGTTATGAATATAATGGCCGGATTATCGATCGCCAGTATCACATGGGCGTGGATTTGGCGTCATTGGCCCACTCCCCGGTTCCGGCGGCCAACCGCGGGAAAGTGGTGTTTGTCGGGGATGTCGGGATTTACGGCAGTACGGTCGTGCTGGATCATGGTTGTGGACTTTTCAGCTTGTATTCCCATCTGAGCCGAATGGATGTCAAGGAGGGGGATGAGGTGACCAAAGGCCAGCCCTTGGGACTCACCGGAAACTCGGGTCTGGCCGGTGGCGATCATCTCCACTATGCCATGTTGGTGAATACCACTTTCGTCAACCCGCTGGAATGGTGGGACGAATCCTGGATTGAAAACAATATCACAAGCAAAATCCGAGAGGTCCAACCCTGATCAAGGGGGACCCCGCGTGTGCGACATGTTATTGAAGGAGCGATGACGGTCAATGGGGAAACAAAAGGTTTGTAAAACATATCAGGAGATAAACGCCAAAATTCGTTCCGGCAAGGTGGTGGTCGTCACGGCGGAAGAAATCATCGACATTGTCAGGGAGAACGGGGCGGAAGAAGCCGCGCGTCAAGTGGATGTGGTAACCACCGGGACATTCGCCCCCATGTGTTCTTCCGGTGCCTTCATCAATTTCGGTCACAGCGAACCCGGCATCAAAGCCTCGAAGGTCTGGTTGAACAATGTTCCGGCCTATGGTGGATTGGCTGCCGTCGACTGTTATATCGGAGCGACCGAACCGTGTGAAGATGATCCCTTAAACAAGAAATGGCCGGGTGAATTCAATTACGGGGGCGGACATGTCATCGAGGACCTGGTGGCCGGCAAGCAGGTTCATCTAAAAGCGACCGCCTATGGAACCTCATGCTATCCCAATCGATATGTGGAGAAAAAAATCAATTTGGCAACGCTGCCGTCGGCCACGCTGTGCAATCCGCGCAATGCTTACCAGAATTATAACTGCGCGATCAATATGACCAAGAAGACCATTTATACGTATATGGGCACGTTGAAGCCAAAGGCCGGCAACGCGAATTACTGTTCGGCCGGGCAGCTCAGTCCTTTGCTCAATGACCCCTATTACAAAACCATCGGTCTCGGCACCCGTATTTTCCTAGGGGGGGGGCAGGGATATGTCACCTGGCAGGGAACACAACACAATCCAAAGGCGCCGCGCACAGAAAAAGGACTCCCCATCAAACCCGCCGGCACGCTATGGGTGATGGGGGACCTGAAGACAATGAAACCCGAGTGGTTGATGGGGATGAGCATCCAGGGATATGGTATTTCTCTGGCGGTGGGTCTCGGTATTCCCATTCCGTTGCTCAATGCCGAAATGGCCGCTTATACGGCCGTCCGTGATGAGGATATCTATACTCAAGTGGTCGATTATGGAATCGATTATCCCAACGGCGTATCACGCAGCTATGGCCAGGTCAGCTATGCACAGCTGAAAAGCGGCCAAATCATCATTGACGGGAAGACGATTCCCACGGTCCCGCTATCCAGTATCGTTAAAGCGCGTGAGATCGCCGCAACCCTGAAACAATGGATCACCGAGGGGCAATTTTTACTGGGAGAACCACAATTCACATTGCCTGTTTAATATGATGACCATCGGTGGCACGGTGGAAAAGAAGGGCAGACCGGATTTGCCGGAAACGATGAAAGGTGATACACTGAATTGAAATCAAAAGAGAAAATTGTAAAGAGCACCCCGCAACCCAAGGGTCGCCTGCGCGAGAATATCGAGGCGATTCTGGTGGCAGTCGTGCTTGCCATGCTCATTCGAACGTTTATTGTTCAGGCATTCAAGATTCCGTCGGGCTCGATGAAAAACACCCTGCTGATCGGGGATCATATCCTGGTCAATAAATTCATTTACGGCGTTAAAATCCCCTTTTTGGGTGCCACACTGATACCCATCAAAACACCTCACCGGGGTGACATCGTCGTTTTCGAATATCCCAAGGATCCGTCAAAGGATTTTATCAAGCGGGTTGTCGGTGTCGCCGGAGATGAGGTTGCCATCCGTAACAAACAAGTATTTGTCAATGGTGTGGCGCTGGAGGATGGGGCGTACGCCATCCATGGTGATTCCCACATCAATCTTGAACGTGACTTCATGGAACCGCGCAAGGTGCCGCCGAACTCCCTTTTTGTAATGGGGGATAATCGTGACAACAGCCATGACAGCCGCTTTTGGGGATTTGTGGATCTTTCGGAGGTGAAAGGCAAGGCCTTTATCATTTACTGGTCCTGGGACAGTGATAATCAGGATACCATCCTGCACTATGTACGTTGGAGCCGCATCGGGCATCTACTGAAATAACAGCAGGTGATCATGGGATTTACACAGAAGCACATTCTGGGGATGGAGTTTTTGACCGCCGGGGAAATCAGTCTGATTTTAGACACGGCGGACAACATGAAGGAAATATCGGAACGCCCGATCAAGAAAGTGCCGACCCTGCGCGGCAAGACCGTCATTCTTTTTTTTTATGAGCCCAGCACGCGGACACGCCTGTCGTTCGATATCGCTGCCAAAAGGCTGAGCGCCGACAGCATATCCCTTACGGCCGGAGGCAGCAGCATGGTCAAGGGAGAAACCCTGATCGACACGGCCAAGAACTTGGCGGCAATGAAACCGGATATTATCGTGCTGCGCCATTCTTCTTCCGGTGCTCCGAACCTGCTTGTCCGGCATGTGAACACATCCGTGATCAATGCCGGGGACGGAATGCATGAACATCCTTCCCAGGCCCTGCTGGATCTGATGACGGTTCGCGAGGCCAAGGGAGGGCTTTCGGGATTGAAAATCGCCATCATCGGTGACATCGCCCACAGCCGAGTCGCCAGGTCCGACATCATCGGGTTTACGAAAATGGGCGCGGAGGTCATCGTGGCCGGTCCGCCCACCATGTTGCCAAAGGGGATCGAAACCCTCGGCGCCAAGGTTACCTACAGGCCGGAAACCGCCATCGCGGGTGCGGATGTGATCATGATGCTTCGGATTCAGAAAGAGCGCCAGGCGGCGTTTCTTTTTCCGAGCGAGCGGGAATACGCCAAAGTCTACGGGTTGAACCGGGAGAAGCTGAAACTGGCGCCGCCGGATGTTTTAATCCTGCATCCGGGGCCGCTGAATCGGGGACTGGAAATCGCTCCGGATGTGGCGGATGGCCCCTATTCGCTGATTCTCGATCAGGTCACCAACGGCGTCGCCTTGCGAATGGCGCTTTTTTATTTGCTGGCTGGAGGTATTCGAAATGTTGGTGATTAAAGGTGGCCATGTCATCGACCCCGGGCGTGTGGACGGGATTTGCGATATCTACATCCAAAACGGCCGTATCATCGCGCTGGTGGATCGACAAGGAGCTGGATCTATCGGAGCGGTGCCGGCAGAGATCGATGGCCGGAAAGTGGAGCGGGAAATCGATGCCACGGGTAAGATCGTGACCCCGGGACTGATCGATATGCATGTGCATTTGCGTGAACCCGGCCACGAATACAAGGAGACCGTCGCCACCGGTTGCCTTGCGGCCGTGTCCGGCGGGTTTACGGCCGTCTGTTGCATGCCCAACACCCGGCCGGTGAACGATTGTGCGGAAGTCACGCAATATATCCTCCAAAAAGCGGAGGAGGCCGGATTGGCGCGTGTATTTCCGGTGGGCGCCATCAGCAGGGGATTGGAAGGGAAAGCGCTGGCTGATTTCGGCGAATTGAAGGCAGCCGGTGCTGTAGCGGTAACCGATGACGGCCAACCCGTAAGCGATGGCCGGTTGATGAGACGGGCCATGGAATATGCCATGGGATTTGGGTTGCCGGTGATTTCCCATTGTGAAGATCTTGGTTTGGCGGGAAGCGGTGTGATGAACGAAGGACCGGTGGCCACGCGTCTGGGACTGACCGGTGTCCCCAATGCCGCCGAAGCGGTTATGGTGATGCGCGACATTGCCCTGTGCGCGCTGACCGGAGCGCGGTTGCATGTGGCTCATGTGAGTGCGGCAGAATCAGTTCAGGCCATCCGGATCGCCAAACAGCAGGGCATTCCCGTGACTGCGGAAACAGCACCTCACTATTTCACCCTGACCGACGAGGCCGTCGGATATTACAACACCCACGCCAAGATGAACCCTCCGTTGCGATCCGAAAAAGATCGGCAGGCCATTCGGGAAGGATTGGCAGACGGAACCATTGATGTCATTGCAACCGATCATGCCCCCCATTCGGTCCTGGAAAAGGAAGTGGAATTCGATCAGGCCGCCAATGGAATCATCGGGCTTGAAACGGCGCTGTCCCTGGGGCTATCCCTGGTTCGGGAAAACGTCATCCGGATGAAAACCCTGGTAGAAAAAATGTCGACAAATCCGGCTCGTGTTCTCGGTTTGGAAAGCGGCCTGTTGATCAACCGGCCGGCGGATCTATCCATCATCGATTCGGAGCAGCAATATGTGGTGAACGCCGCTGTTTTTCGTTCCCTGAGCCGCAATACCCCCTTTGACGGTCTGCCCCAATACGGCAAAGTGGTGTTGACCATGGTGGGGGGGCGAATTGTGTACGACGCTTCGGAAACCAATTAAATCGATGGCTTTCGGCTTTGGGTATTGACAAACAAGCTGGATGCTGTTAGTTTTGCTGAAGAAACTGCGGATAGTGAGACCCTGAATACAGAGTTGTTACCCTTGCCGGATGATGTGGATGCGCGATGCCAAGCAGTTTACAGTCCCATTTTTTTCATTTCATGAACTGTTTTCAAAAATACAGATTACTCCCTGAACCTATTATAGAAAACCCTTCGACCTTCAATGGAAGGGCATTGAGCGTTCATGCCGGAAGCCGATAAACAAGCTCATATTCTCGTAGTGGATGATGAGTTGAGCATGCGGGAGTTCCTGGAGGTCATGTTGACTCGGGAGGGGTATCTGGTCAGTCTTGCCGGCAGTGGCGCCCGGGCCATCGAGATGCTGAAAACCTCTTTTTTCGACCTTATCCTGATGGATATCCGGCTGGGAGATATGAGCGGCATTGATGTTTTGCAAGAGGCCAAGAAGCACCATCCCGAAGTGGTGGTGATTATGATTTCCGCTTTTTCCACCACCGAAGCAGCGGTTTCCGCCATGAATTTCGGCGCCTATGATTATGTGCCGAAACCGTTCGACAACAATGAATTGCGCCAGACCATCCTGCTGGCCTTGGACCGCAAGACCATCGCACACGAAAAACAGATCCTCGATAACGAATTGCAGCAACAGATCCATTTCGGGCGATTGGTGGGCAACAGCCCCGGGATGATGAAGATTTACACCCTGATTCGTCAGGTGGCCCAGACCCGAACGAATGTGCTGATCTCCGGTGAAAGCGGTACGGGCAAGGAATTCATCGCCCGGGCCATCCATGAGCAAAGCGACCGTTGCCATCATCCGTTCGTGCCGGTCAACTGCGGCGGCATTCCGGAAAATCTGATGGAGAGCGAACTGTTCGGCCATCAGCGCGGGGCCTTTACCGGCGCCACCCAGGATAAGCAAGGCCTCTTCGAGATCGCTCACAAGGGCACCATTTTTCTGGATGAAATCGGTGAATTGAGTCTTGCGCTGCAGGTCAAGTTACTAAGGGCCGTACAGGAGCGGGCCTTCAAACGGGTGGGGGGAACTCGTGATATCAGCGTCGATATCCGCATTATTTCCGCCACCAATAAAAAGCTGGAAGAAGAGGTGATCGCCGGTCGATTTCGGGAAGACTTGTTCTACCGGCTCAATGTTATTGAAATCAAGGTGCCGCCTCTGCGGGAACGCAAAAGCGACCTCAAAATTTTATCCCAGTTTTTTTTGGAGAAATACGCCCAGGAAATGAACAAGTCGGTGGCCAAGATTTCATCATACGCCATCGACCTGTTAAAAAAATACGACTTCCCCGGCAATGTGCGGGAACTGGAAAATCTCATCGAGCGCAGTGTGGCGTTGTCCACCACCAATATCATTCTACCGGAGAGCCTGTCCATCTCAGTTCATAAACGGCGCTGGATCGAAGGGGTGAAAAACCGTCGTTACAACATCGACGATGTGCTTCATGGCGTCAATCTGGATGAAATCCTGGGGGAAATCGAGGCCGCCTATATTCATAAGGCCATGGAGTGCGCCAACGGCAATAAAAACCGGGCGGCTGAACTCTTGGGGATCTCCCTGCGGTCCATGCGCTATCGATTCGATAAAATCGATGGCGATCCGAAAACGGATGGGTGAAGCCAGGGAAAGGTGGGTGTGACAATTTTTGTCAAAACAATCGGGATCGGCGGACAATTTTTGTCAGAGGAAGGGGTGGTGCCGACAAGGAACCATGCAGTTGATGTCCGAAGTCCGCTGGCTTCCATACCAATAAGGCTTGTTAAACGGATAGGTTATAAAGTGGCAGTGATTTCCGGGGCGGCTGGCATCTTATTTGCTTAAGGTATGGGGCAAGTGCTTGTCCGGGCGGAAAGCAGGATCCCATCACCCCAAATGTCCGCCAACGGATTTATGAGACGAATGAATCACAATCTGGTCATAATGAAAAGAGAACAAACAACGTACAACAATCACACAAAGGAGGTCAGCAAATGATTCGTAAAGTAAGAAGCAACCAAGGTTTCACCCTGATCGAACTCATGATCGTTATCGCCATCATCGGTATCTTGGCGGCCATCGCCATTCCCAACTTCATCGCTTACCGTAATAAAGCCTTCTGTAGCGCCGCCGAGTCGGATGCCAGAAGCATTGCGGCAGGACTCTCCGATTATTTCTCCATTGCCGCGCACACGGTGCTACCGACACAGGGCCCGCTCAGTGAAGTCATGTTGAACTACGGCACCAACAATATTTCCGTGACATGTAGCCGGAACGGCCGGCCGGATGCCAATTTGGCGACGATCGCTGGAGACCTGGACAACATCTATATCACGGTGGAAGACGGCAGCGGCAGATGCCCCGGCGATTACCGGGTCGCGAACCGAGCGGCATGGACCGGAGCAGCTGCGGATGGTTCGGATTATGTGGCCTTCAAGAGAATGGTTTCCGAATAACCAATACAATCTGGCGGCGAAAGGCGTTTGCGAAAGCGCCTTTCGCCTTTTTTTTTCTAATTTGAACTGCCGATCCGGCCTCCCCTCCGACATTTTCCGTTTGTCTTTTTTCCTTCTTCTGCTACAACAACTCATACGCATCCCGGCAACGGGAGAACGGCTTCCACCTTCCGGTCCGAGAGCGCGGCCCGATTGAACGATTTCCATACAACTGTGCGGGGTACGGTGGCGACAAAGGTACAGGATGAATTGTCCGGGAGCGGCCTGATGACATTTCGCGTCACGGCGTTTCTGTTGCTCGCCGGTCTGATTGTTCCGATTTATTTCAACAGCCTGAATGCCGACTGGCATCTGGATGACGAACCCAATATTCTGTTGAATCCAGGGCTGCATCTTCAAACCCTGTCCGTTGAAAGCATCGGGAAGGCCCTTTTTGCCGATAAAGTCGGCCGATCCGGACTGTATCGTCCCTTGGCGTGCCTGTCCTTTGCCCTGAACTGGTATGTGGGGGAACAGGACCCCTTCGGATACCACCTGGTCAATATCGGGTTGCATGGGGCTACGGCCTGGGCGCTTTACCTGTTGTGCCTTTCCTTGCTGGAAGTTCATTCCGGAACGCGGATGCTCGGAAAAGCGGACTTGTCTTCCATTGCCTTGCTGGCGGCGGCCTTGTGGGCCGTCAATCCGATCCAGACCCAGGCTGTGACCTATATCGTGCAACGCATGGCGGTGATGACGGCCCTGTTTTACGTCTTGGGAATGCATTCCTATGTCAGGGCCAGAACCGCGCGCAGTTCTTTCCGGCGCCGGCTTTCTTACGGCGCCTGTTTCATCTGGTTTGCATGCGGCCTGGGTTCCAAGGAAAATGCCATCGTCCTTCCCCTGGCATTGCTCCTCGTGGAATGGATCGTTTTCCAAGGCGGTCGGTTGGATTTTGTGAAACGCCCTTCTTTTTGGGGTGCGGCGGGTATCCTGACGGTGATCGCGTTATGCCTGGGGCTGGCTCTGACCGGTGGTGCGCCGCTGGAATACCTGCAGGGGAAATATGTCATGCGGCCCTTCACCATGGGGGAGCGTCTCATGACCCAACCCCGGGTGGTACTGGGGTATTTGTCCCAACTGCTGTATCCCCTGCCGGGGCGATTGTCCATCGCCCACGATATCCCCCTTTCCACTTCCCTTTTTCATCCCTGGACGACGTTGCCGGCGATGGCCGCCGTGGCGGCCGGGATCGTCCTGGCCATTTTGGGGGCGCGGAGATATCCGCTGTTGGCCATGGCCGTGTTGTTTTTTTTTCTGAACCATGGGGTTGAATCCACTTTTTATCCCCTGGAACTGGTTTTCGAACACCGCAATTATCTGCCGGCCCTGTTGCTGTTTTTGCCGGTTGCGGCCGGGTTGCAACGGTTGCTGGTGAATCTGAAGCGGAGCAATCACAAGTTGCATGCGGCGACCGCCGGCACCTTGGCGATGGCGTTGATCGGGCTGGGTATGGGCACCCATACCCGCAATACGGTCTGGGCCACTGAAAAAAGCCTCTGGACCGACGCCGTCCGGAAAGCCCCGGGGAACTACAGGGCCCTGTTTTATGCCGGTCTCCAGTTTGCCTGGGATGATGATCCGACGCCCGCGAAATATCGGTTGGCGCTGCGCCTTTTTGAACGATGTATGGGTGTCGTACGCCAGGATTTGAAAGACAGCGATCATGACCGGGCGAGTCTGTTGGGGAACATGGCCAGCATTTTTTACCGCACGGGGCATGATGAAAAAGCCATCATCCTGTTTCACCGGGCCCTTGACCTTCGACCGGATTACGGCCGGGCGCGCTATGATTTGATGAATGCGCTGATCCGTGTGGATCGGTTGGAAGAAGCCGTGCAACAATCGGAGCAACTGGTCGCACTTCACCCCAGGCGGCCGGATTACCAGAACGGAAGAGGTTTTTTGCTGTTGTGGAGCGGACGCGATGACCAGGCGCTCGCCTGTTTTCAAAAGGCGCTGGGGCAGGGAGGAAGTGGGGACGACCTGATGCTCCGTACCGGCGTGGCGTTGACGCGCTTGAAAAGCTGGCGGAACGGAATCTGGTTTTTGCAGCAGGCGGCCCGGCAGCGTCCGACCGATCCGATTCCCTGGTTGGTCATGATTGAAAATCGGCTGCGGGCGGGTGACCGAAAAGGCGCGGAGCGAAGTGCACGGCGGCTGGTGACGAAGTTTCCGGTCACGACCATTGCCGATAGTTTGAAAACCATCGCGCCCGGCCATCGCCGGCCGCCCATAGCGGTGGCGCTTGTACGGCCCCTTATAGGGGAGGCACTGGAGACCGGTCTTACGGAGTTGTTGCGTCATGAATGAACGAATCGGTTCATTTTGGAGGGGGTTGCGTTCTCCAAAAGAGATCATTCCACTACCCTATTCCTGGTATTATATTGTGGTCGCCTGTATCGTGCTGATCGGATTTTTCGACGCATGCTATCTATCCGTATCCCACTATCGGGTGTACACCGACATGGAATATCAGAGTTTTTGCGCCATATCCCGGGCGTTCAATTGTGACACGGTTTCACAAAGCGCCTATTCCATATTGCTGGGTGTCCCGGTCCCGGTTTGGGGTATCATGGGCTATGCGTTCACGATCTTCCTGTTGCTGTTTGCCTGGCCGCAAAAGGCTCCGGAAAAACGCATGTGGACCCTTCTGCTGATCCTTTCCATGGGATTCAGCGCCTACAGCATGGTTCTGGCCTTGATATCCACCTACCGGATTAAAAGCTATTGCGTCATGTGCATCCTGAGTTATGCCGTGAATTTGCTGCTGCTCTATTTTTCATGGGTGATCCGAAAGCGATTCCGATCCGAAGCGTTTATTTCGGCCGTCCGGCTGGACATCGGGTATTTGTTGACGCGCTCCAAAGGAAGCCTCGTTATTATAGGTTGTTTCGGGATCTGCGTGTTGGTCATGCCCCTGTTTTTTCCGGAATATTGGCGAATGGCGGCTCCGGCGCTGCCGGTGGATATGCCGACCGGTATGACCGCGGAAGGATTCCCCTGGTGCGGGGCGGAAAATCCGGAACTTGTCATTACCGAATTCGCCGATTATCAATGTTTTCAATGCAAAAAAATGCATGTTTTCCTTCGCCGCATCATCCAGAAAAATCCAACGAAAATCAGATTGATCCACCGCCAATTCCCCATGGATCATAAGATCAACCCGATTGTTACGGAACCATTACACGAGGGCTCGGGGATCTTATCGTTGATCGCCATTGCGGCGTCGCGGGAGGGAAAATTCTGGCCCATGAACGACCGGCTGTTTGAAATCGCCCGGGAAGGAAGAAGATTGGACACCAAACGATTGGCGTTGGATACCGGGATTGACCCCAAAAAGTTGACTGCCGGCATGTTTGAGCCGGAAAACAACGCGCATTTATGGAAGGACATCCGGGAGGGTATCCGCCTGGGGGTTACGGGCACACCCGCATTTCTGGTTGACGGGAAAGTTTACTTGGGATGGTTGCCGCCGGAAGTCTTGGCCCGAGTTGTTCAATAAATCAAGAGGATTCAGGGTGAAGGCGTATGGATTATCGAAATGAACTGATTGCCGTGGTGCTGGTTTTTACCTGCGCATTGGGAACCCGGCTTTTGTATCAGACCGAGTCGGTCGTTGACCGACCTATCCGAGCCGACGCTGCGAAATATATCGATGCTGCTTACAACCTTCGCCATTTCGGCATTCATTCCGTGGACATTCCCCGAAAAGACGGCAGGCAGCCGCAGTCAAACACGGACCTTCCCCCCGGATATCCATTGTTTATCAGCATGTTCCTTACCCATGACAGACTTTGGGGCGGTGTATTGAAAGTGCAGGCCGTTATGGGAGCGTTTGTGAGCGTCTTTACCCTGCTGCTGGCGCGAATGGCGTTGCCGCTTCCCTGGGCCGTTACGGCGGGTGTTTTGACCGCCTTCTGCCCTCATCTGATCGCGATGGACTATTATTTTCTTTCGGAAGGCCTTTTCAGCTTTATCATGATGCTGGGAATGCTGCTGATGGCTCTGTCCTGGCGATACCGGCGCTATGGCCTTTCTCTTTCGGCGGGTCTGCTATTGACCCTTTCCGCTCACGTGCGCACCGTGAGTCTGTTGCTGCTTTTTTTTCTATCACCCGTATATCTGGTCTCATCGGAGCAAGGGCGATCGACCCCCTGGAAACGGCTGGGGCATTTCGTCTGTCTGGTAACCGCATTTTTGATGGTAACCGGGGCGCACAACTTGTTTGTGCGGGCCACATCGATACCGGAGAAGGCCGGCGGTCAGACCGCCGTGTCGCCGCACCAGCGTTACGCGAATGTGTCCGTATGGGCGGATAGAATGAAATCCTGTCTTACGCCGCCGGAATTTTATATTCAGGGAACCAGCCATGTATATGCCCGCAACGGACATCGGGAGTATCGAAATTCGACCCGGAGTCCGTTCCGGGAGAACCCATTGCGATATATTCAATGGGTTCTATACGGCAAATTGGTCACCATGTGGCACTGGGACGATCTCTTCAACGGGGATGTATATATTTATCCCATGCTGCGGAAGGGATTCGAGGAAAACAGCCATCTGAAATGGGTGCATGGATCGATGCGGGCGATCCATTGGCCGCTATTTGCTCTGTCCGTGGGGGCGATCCCGATGCTTTGGTTCCGCTGGCGAAGAAAAACCCTGCCCGTTCAGGAGAGAGCGCTTCTGATACCGGCCATGGCATTTGTGTACTTTCTTGCCGTATTATGGCTGATTTCCTGGATTACGCGCTACACCATTCCCGTCCGTCCCATTTCGTATATTCTTGCCTCCGCGAGTTTGTACTGGCTGTGGAGCTATATCGGAAGCCTTTTGTCCGGGGCTCGCAATACAAAATGAATTCTTCCAGTCCCCCCGTCGCTGTCGTCTGTCCGCGCGGCTCCGTCGCATTCATTCTGTTCGTCTTTTTCTGCCTTGCCTACCTTGTAACACCATACTGGCATATCTCTTCCTCGCCGGAGGTCCGGATACTCCTGCTGCTTGTCACTGTGCTGTTGGCCGCAGTATGGGCCCATTTTTCCGCCGCCGATGTCCATTTTCAAGAATCGCGCGGTTGGATTCTCGATTTGTTGTTTTGTCTGGTCATCATGGGGGTGATGAACCATCGAACCCTGAATGCCGGTATCCCCTGGCGGGGCGATGAAGATTATCATATTATGGTGGTGCGTTCACTGATCGGTAAACCGGACCTTTTATTGGCCGGCTTTTTCCTGGCCGTCCTTTTTATCATCAGCGTATTGCGGGGTTCAAGATGGCGTTTGCCAGCGGCCCTGCTGCTGATTGTCTATGGCGTCTTCTGGGGGCTCGCTTTAAACCCTCCGGCATCCAGCACCATCCTGCGCTACCCATTTATTTCACGGTATCTTGAAGCGATTCCGCCGGCGATCGCAGCATACTTCCGGATATCCGATTATGAGATTCCGTATCGTATCACCCCCTTCCTGTTCTCGGTAATCGTTGTATGGTGCTGTTGCCGTCAGGTCGGATTGTCAAATCCATGGGAAAGAATGGCGTTGGGCGCCGCTGTCTGCAGCCTGCCGATTGTCTATTATTACTCATCCATTTTATATCTGGAAATGCCGGCTATCGCCCTCATGATGATGGCCGCCGCCGACATGAAAGCCCTGCTGGCGGACGACTTTCGGGATATCCGTCGGAAGCCTCAATGGCTGGCGCTGATACTGATTGGCTTTATAAAAGAAACCGTTGCGGCTTTTCTGTTGGCGTATCTTTGCTGTCGATTTGCGACTCGTCTGATATCCGGCCGTTGGAAAGGCTTGGTGCCTGGACATTCATGGAGTCGGCGTTTTCTATGGGATGAAATCTGCATTCAGCTGTGTGTGTTGCTGCCTGCACTGACGTATCTGTTCTATCGCGCGACCTTCGGCGCAAGCAGGCGTTTTGAGCCCAGCCTTGCCAGTCTTTTTGATATTCATATCTATTCAGCGTTTCTCCAATCGTTGTGGGAGCAGTTTGGCCTTTTTGCTTTTTTCCCCATCCTGGGGATTGTTCTTCTCATCCGGAGAAAGGCTTTTCCCGTTGTTGGTTTCTTGCTGGTCGCTTTTTTTCTGACGTTTATCCTGATTGCAACCGATCATGCGGCCTATGTGGGATATAGCCGCTTCAACCTTCTTTTCTTTCCCATCATATTGATTCCGGCCCTTGAATCCATCCGCTTTCTTTTTCAAAAAAGGCGGAAACTCGCTATCCTCCTGATTTGCGCAACCCTCCTTTTTAATATTCTGAAAAGCCCCATCAATGCAGACGGAACCAAAAAGCCGTTGTGGGGGAATTTGTTATGTGATACTTCTGAGCATTATTATCCGTATCGGGAAGCGCTTCACTGGCTGAAAACCGAAAGAGAGTCAACGACGATTCTGTTTTCCGGGTTGTATTATTCGTATTATGTTGCGTTTTATTTTGATCAACTGGCCTGGAACCCTCCAAATGCGGTGCAGTTCTCTGCAAAGAAGGACGAGCCGGCGCGTACGCTTCGGAAGGCATTTGAATCCGCTTATCAAAACCGGTACGACACGATCGTTTACCAGGTGTCCGATGAAGGGGCGATCGTGGAAAAAGGAGAATACGGATACGTGTTGAAAAAGGTGTTTCGGAATCAGGCGCACGTACTGGCGGTTTATGGCAGTTGGTAAGAGACGATCCACGGATTGACCATGCTTTCCGTTGGAGCCGGCGGAAAGGAAGTAATTCGAACCAACCATTGAAAGTAAAATCGTGATGAAACAAAAGATAGCCGTAATTATTCCCGTCTACAACGAGGCGGAGACGATCGCCGATTTGATTGTCCAGATCCGAACGCTGCATCCGGATTTTGAAATTATTGTCATCAATGACGGATCGCAGGATGACACTGCCAAAATCGCGTTTGACGCCGGAGCGGAAGTATACAGTCACCCTTATAATATCGGTAACGGAGCGGCCGTGAAAAACGGTATCCGCATTGCGGATGCGGATATCCTGGTTTTCATGGATGGGGATGGCCAGCACAACCCCGCTGATATTCGGTTGCTGCTGGAACACCTGACGGATCATGACATGGTAGTCGGCGCCCGGTCCATGACCGGGCACACGTCGGTTTTTCGCGCATTGGGGAATCGTGCGTACAATTGGCTGGCCTCCTATGTGGCCAATTTTTATATAAAGGATTTGACATCCGGTTTTCGAGCGGTCAAGGCGGAAGTGGCCAAGGATTTCATGTATTTATTGCCGAATACCTATTCCTATCCGACAACCTTGACGCTGGGTGCGCTCAGAAGCGGCTGGAGCGTGAAATATGTTCCGATCAAGATGAGCAAGCGGGAGAAAGGCAAAAGCAATATCAGTATTGTGAAGGATGGTGTCCGCTTTTTCATGATCATCACCAAAATCTGCACGCTGTTCTCGCCCATGCGCGTGTTCCTGCCGGTCAGCTTCAGCATGTTCCTGATCGGGGTTTTATACTATCTGTATACTTTTACAACCCAGGGGCGCTTTACCAACATGAGTGCTTTGCTCCTGACCAATGCCGTCGTTATTTTCATGATGGGACTTGTTTCGGAACAGATTTGTCAGATGCGCTCGGAACGACGCCTGCGCAGTCGGGTGAAACGGGAAGCGGATCAGATCGAATATTGATTTTTATTTTGACAAAAAATATGGATGTGATATGAGTAGAAAAACAGCTCAAACAGGAGGCTGATTTTGGCCGATCTGCTGGCGGGTCTCATATCCTCGAAAACACGCATAAAAATGCTGGTGCGGTTTTTCTTCAATCCTGACACAAGCGCTTATCTGCGCGAACTATCAAAAGAATTCAATGTTTCCAGTAATTCCGTTCGGGAAGAGCTCAATCAACTGACGAAAACCAATCTGCTGAAGTCCCGAAAAAATGGTCGTCAGGTTTACTATACGGCCAATCAGGAACATCCCCTATTTCCGGAGTTGAAATCAATGGTCGGCAAGGTGATGGGAGTTGACCGGGTGATCGACGGGATTGTGAACCGTCTTGGCGATTTGGAATGCGCCTATTTGCTGGACGATTATGCCGAAGGGAAAGATTCCGGAATTATAGACCTGCTGTTGATCGGCGAGATCGATCCATACCATTTGAACGATTTGAGTAGAAAAACTGAACGATATATAAATAGGAAAATTCGTCCTTTGGTGTTAAGTAAAGAAGAATATACGGAATTGTTGCCTCAGCTTGCGAAACGGACGCGCCTGCTGATTTGGGAGGCAAAAAAAAGATAGCCGAGAGATAGCCGGTTTGGGTTGCTGAGAAATCCGTTTGTTTGTATAAAACATGTTGAAAATACAATTAACTATGGAGATCGGGGGCTTGTGGCCGAAAAGGCGGAGCTGTCATTGTTCCGCCTTCCCCCACACGGTTGTGGATCATGATGCGATCAAACCATAAAATCAAATCCATTGACGAACTGACGGAAATTACCGCCAGGAAGCGATCCCAAAAGAAGAGATCGGTCCTCTGTCACGGTTGTTTCGACCTGCTGCATATCGGCCACATCCGCTATCTGCAATCGGCAAGGGAAATGGGCGACCTCCTGATCGTAACCGTAACTCCGGATAGATTTGTGGATAAAGGGCCCCATCGACCGGCGTTTCCGGAGGCCTTGCGCGCCGAGGCGATCGCCTCCCTCGATTGTGTGGACTACGTGGCGATCAATAACTGGCCGACCGCGGAAGAAACCCTTCGCCGACTGCAACCGGCGGTCTATGTCAAAGGCTCGGATTTTACAAGTGTTGAATCGGATATGACCGGCAAGCTGGCGCGGGAAGCGCAAGTGGTGAAGGAGATCGGCGCAGAACTGCAAATTACAAGGGACATCGTTTTCAGTTCGACGAACCTGATCAATCGCTTTTTTTCAGGATTGTCCGATGAGGTGGAACAATATTTTCATCGTTTCAGAACGCGGTATCAGCTGGGGGAGATACTCGGTCTGATCGATCGAATGGCGGATCTCCGGGTCTTACTTGTCGGGGATACGATACTGAATGAATACCATTGCTGTAGTTTATGCGCCCCGCTGTATCGGAATACGCCGCTCATGGCGCAACGGGATTGCCATAGAACGGTTTGGGGAGGCGTACCGACCATTGCCAACAACGTCGCCGGCCTGGCAAGGAACGTTACCCTGATGACGGCTATAGGTGCTTCCCCCTCCCATGAAGAGTTGATCCGGGGGCAATTGGACAAGCGTATTTCGGCTCGTTTCGCGGTCCGGGAAACTACCCCGACAACCACCCGGAAATGTTTCGTAGACCAGGATACGCGTCAGGAACTTTTTGAAGTATATATCGCAGGAGATTTGGAATCGACTGAAGCGAGTGATCGTCAATTGGCTCGATGGATTCAAAACAGTATCAAGGAGCATGATCTTGTGATAGCAGTGGATTTCGGGCATGGGGCGGTCCGTAAGAAGTTGCGAGAGGACTTGGCGGCTCAGGCGCCGTTTTTGGCGGTCGTAACCGATACCAACGGGAAAAGGGCGTCCCGCACCTTGGGGGCATATTCCCATATCGATTTTTGCATTGCTGACGAGCACGAAGTCCGCGCGGTGACGTATGAATTTCAAGGGGGGATCGAATCGGTTGTCGGGGAGTTCCGGGATCGGCTGGGTTGTTCACGCTATCTGATCGATCGCGGCGGCGAGGGTTGTCTTGTTGGAGATGATGGCGGCAATGTCATGACGACACCCGCATTCAGCGAACCGTCCCTTGATCCCAATGATCAAGCCGGTCTTTCGGTGGCTGCGTTGGCGGCATTTCTCAAGGCGCCGCCGGAACTGATCGGTTTCCTATGGAGCGCAGCGGAAGCGCTGTCCGGAAAGAACGCCGATGATCCGTATGCCCCGGATGGGATGAAGCTGAAAAAATATGTAACGGCACTGATGAAATAACCTGGAATCAAGTTATATGTTCCCTGTTTTCGACACCTCACAATTGAAACTCAAACCGCTTGCCGAGCGAACCCACGATCTGGATCTGTCAACGATTCTGCCGCTGGCGCCGACGCCAGGGATCGTCGGGGAACTTGGCGCGGTGGCCGAATATGTGGTCGACGCAAAAAAGAAGGGCGCTTCCGTGGTGTTGATGATGGGCGCCCATGTGATACGTTCCGGTGTGCAGCGATATATCATCGATCTCATGGAAAAAGGATACATTTCCAACATTGCAACCAACGGGGCAAGCATTGTTCATGATTTCGAATTTTCCCTGGTGGGACGGACAACCGAGAATGTCGCCAGATATATTCGGGGCGGTGAATTCGGTTTGTGGCACGAGACGGGACAAATCAACGACATCGTCGCCGAGGCCATGGGGAAGAAGCTCGGATTGGGGGAAGCGATCGGGAAAGCCATTGAAGAAAACGGTTTTCCGCACAAGGATAGCAGCATTTTCGCGGCGGGCTACCGATTGAAGATTCCGGTCACAACCCATGTGGGGATCGGGTATGATATCGTCCATGAGCACCCGAACTGCGACGGCGCTTCATGGGGGGCGACAAGTTATCTTGATTTTCTGCGCTTTGTAAAGGTGCTCGAACGTCTAGAAGGAGGGGTGGTCATGAATTTCGGAAGCTCCGTCATGGGGCCGGAGGTGTATTTGAAAGCCCTTGCCATGGTCCGCAACGTCGCCAAACAAAACAACAAAGAAATAAAAAATTTCACGACACTGGTTTGCGATCTCCAGACCCTGCCCGACAATATCCATGCCGAGGCCCCGGTGACGACTTCCGGATATTATTTTCGGCCATGGAAAACCATGCTGGTGCGCACCGTCGCCGACGGCGGCAGAAGCTATTATGTAAAGGCGCGTCATTCGGAGACGATTCCGGCCCTCTGGACTGCAATTCAAAAACTGGACTCTCGGTAATTTAAACGACGGGTGTATAACCGCATTATGGACAAATACGGAATCGACGGTCATAAACTGCTCTATCATCCCCAGCGGGTTTCCCAATGGACCGCGGGGGAAAATGTTTATCCGATTTATATGGAAATAAGTCCCACCAGCGCGTGCAATCACCGCTGTGTCTTTTGCGGGCTTGATTTTGTCGGATATCGCCGGCGATTCCTGGAAACCGACCAATTGAAAAAGATCATCGGCGAGATCGGTCCGTTGGGCGTCAAAAGCATTATGTATGCCGGCGAAGGGGAGCCTTTCCTTCATCAAGACATGGCGGATATCATTCGACATACAAAAGAATCCGGAATTGATGTGGCGCTTACGACAAACGGGGTCCTGATGAATCGGGAGATATCCGAAAAAATACTGGGAAATACCCAGTGGATTAAAATCAGCTGCAACGCCGGAACTCCGGAGACCTATGCGCGGATCCACCGAACAAAAGAAACCGATTTCAAAACGGTCATTGAAAATGCAAGCCAGGCGGTGGCCATCAAGAAAAGAAACCGCTATGCCTGCACGCTGGGCATGCAGATTCTGTTGTTGCCCGAGAACCAAACGGAAATCGAGCAACTCGCTTCCATCGCAAGGGAAATCGGTCTGGATTATCTCGTTGTCAAACCCTATTCCCAGCACCCGCAAAGCAGGACCGACAAATACAAAGACGTTCAATACAGCGACTACTTGCAAATGGCCGACGATTTACAAAAATACAACACCCGGAATTTCAATCTGTTGTTTCGAGCAAAGGCGATGGCGAAGTGGGATGAGAAAGCCAAGGGCTATGACCGTTGTCTGGCCTTGCCTTTCTGGTCCTATATCGATGCCGGCGGCAATGTCTGGGGCTGCAGTATCTATCTGAATGATGACCGTTTTTATTATGGGAATATCTATGCAGAACCGTTTCAGGCGATCTGGGAAGGAGAACGAAGGCGGAAGTCCTTGGCGTGGGTGAAGTCGGAGTTGAATCCCGAGTTTTGCAGGATCAATTGCAGAATGGATGAAATCAATTGCTACCTGCATTCACTTAAAAATCCACCCGAACATGTCAACTTTATCTGATGGAAGCAAACGGCGTGAAATCAAAATCAAGGCGTGCCGACAGCGCCGATTTATCGATCGGACCACATGACACCATGGAACAACGCGTTTCGAACATGAACACCTCTTCCGCCACGTTGGTGGAAATTCTTCGTAAGATGATGTTGATTCGGATGTTTGAAGAAAAAATTGTGGATGTTTATGGGGTCCAGGATATGAAGACGCCCGTTCATTTGTCGATCGGTCAGGAGGCCATTGCAGTGGGTGTCTGCGAAAATCTGGAAACAAACGACTATGTGTTTACAACCCACCGAAGCCATGGTCACGGCCTTGCAAAAGGAGCGGATCCGGGGAAACTGTATGCTGAATTTTACGGGCGGATTGATGGCTACTGTAAAGGCAAGGGTGGGTCCATGCATCTGTCGGTTCCAGAGGTGGGCATCCACGGCACATCCGCGATCGTCGGCGGCGGAATCCCATTGGCGGTCGGTACCGCATTGGCATCCAGCATGCGGGGCGATGAACGCGTTTCCGTCTCATTTTTCGGTGACGGTGCGGTCGACGAAGGGGTTTTTCATGAAAGTTTGAATTTTGCGGCGTTGAAAAAACTCCCGGTGGTTTTTGTCTGTGAGAACAATTTTTATGCGGTCAGTTCGCCCATCTCCGCCAGACAGCCCCACGATGATATCGCGCGAAGGGCCGAGGGGTATAACATCCCCGGATTCCGTCTGGATGGCAATGATGCGATAGCTGTTTACCACGCGGCCGGCCAGGCGGTCAAAAGAGCCAGAAATAAGGAAGGTCCTACGCTGCTCGAATGTCGGACATACAGATGGAAGGGCCATGTCGGACCCGATTGCGATTATGAAAATGGGTGCCGGCCGCGGTTTGAGCTGGATGACTGGATGGATAGATGTCCCATTGAAATATTGAAGAAAAGCCTGGTGCGGACCGGAATCATGAACGGGATTCAGATCCAGGCCTTGGTGGGAGAGATCCATGGCCAACTGAATTCCGCCCTGGAATGGGCCAAAAGGAGTCCGTATCCGAACAAAAGCGACGTTTTCAAGGATGTGTTCTTTAAAGGGAAATAAGTATGCCCTGGACGAAAATTTATACCGATAAAGCCGAATTCGACACAACCTTTTCCCGGGAAGGATTGCGGGGAATCACTTATCGGGAAGCCGTTCGCGAGGCCCTATTCCAAATTTTGCAGGCGGATGAGCGCGTTTTTCTCATGGGCGAGGGTGTGGATGATCCCGGCGGTATTTTCGGTTCCACAAGAGGGCTTTCAGAAAAATTTGGAAAAGAGCGGGTGATGGACATCCCCATCGCCGAGAATGGTCTGACGGGCGTTGCCATCGGCGCCGCGATAGCGGGAATGAAGCCGATTTTTATTCATATGCGAATGGATTTCCTGCCCATGTGCATGGATCAGATCGTGAACCATGCCGCAAAATGGCATTACATGAGTGGGGGAAGTGTTCATGTCCCGCTTGTGATCCGAAGTATCATCGGCAGAGGGTGGGGATCCGCTGCGCAACATTCCCAGGCGCTGCAGGCGCTTTTCCTGCATATACCCGGTTTGAAAGTCGTCATGCCCGGCACGCCCTATGATGCAAAGGGCCTGCTTTTTTCAGCGGTGCAGGACGGTAATCCGATCATGTTCATTGAGCACCGGTGGCTCTATGATTACACCGGATATGTTCCGGAGGAGCCCTACTCGGTTCCCATCGGAAAAGGTATTGTCAGAAGGGAAGGCCGGGATGTCACGCTTGTGGCGTTGTCCCATATGATCGTGGAGGCGAGCAAGGCGGCGCTGGTTCTGGAAAAAGAGGGGATCGACGTGGAGATTATCGACCCGAGAACCGTTACCCCCATGGATACTCAGCTGATTATTGAATCCGTGAAAAAAACGGGCCGGCTTGTTATCGCCGATGTCGCTTGCAGAACCGGTGGAGTCGGAGCCGAGATTGCCTGCAGAGTGGCCGAATCCGCACATTCGTATTTGCGATCGGCCGTTCAGCGGATCAATTTCCCGGATACCCCGACCCCTGCCAGTCCCGCACTGGAGGAGGTCTATTATCCGGATTCAAACGCCATTGTTGCGGCAGTGAGCAGCAGTGTAAACGGCGGATAGCCGGATTCCGACCGCTTGATTTGGTATGGTTACCATCTTTTCGGAGTTTTGAATGGAACAGCAGTTGATTCTTGATGGAAACAAGTTGGCATGGCATCAAGACCGTCTCGATGCCTGGCTGGCCGGTGAGCGAATCGCTCCCATTACCATTGATTGCTCATTGACCCGGGCATGCACTTACAAATGCGTATATTGTTACGGACAGCTACAGGCCAACGATGAAAAGCGAATGACACGGGATGCGATTTTTCGTTTTTTGGACGATGCAGCGGAGATCGGTGTCAAAGCCATTAGTTTTGTGAGTGACGGCGAAAGCACCTGCTCACCCCATCTGTATGAGGCCATTCTGCGAGGTAAGAGCAACGGGCTCGATATGGCCCTGGGCACCAACGGCTTCCTGCTGGATCGGAATCGGTTGGAAGAAATACTGCCGGCATTGACCTATCTACGGTTCAATATATCAGCCGGTCTGGCGGAGCGATACGCCGAAATTCATGGCTGCCGGGTCGAACATTTTCATGCCGTTTTGGAAACCATTCAAAAATGCGTGGAAATCAAGAAACGGAAAGGATTGGAAACGACCATCGGGCTTCAAATGGTTCTTCTGCCTTCGTTCGCAGATCAGATTCTCCCCCTTGTTGAGCTGGGGAAGAAACTTGGCGTGGATTACCTCGTAATCAAGCATTGCAGCGATGATGAAAATGGCAGTTTAGGAGTTGATTACGAAAAATATGGAGACCTGATCGGCATTCTGAAGAAAGCGGAAGACCGATCGGATGCCGATTATCTTGTGAAGGCGAAATGGTCGAAAATATTGAGTCTGGGGAAGAGACGATATTCGAGATGCTACGGGCCTCCGTTTATCACTCAGTTTTCCGGTTCGGGACTTGTCGCCCCTTGCGGGATGCTGTTCAATCGGAAATACAAAAAATTTCATATCGGCAATATCGCCGACACCTCTTATAAAGCGATATGGCGGAGCGATCGCTACTGGGAAGTCATGGACCTGATCGCATCGGAGCGGTTCGACGCCAGAACACAGTGCGGCACTTTATGCCTGCAACATAAAGTGAATGAGGTGTTGTGGGATCTGAAACAGGGAGGGCGGCTGGAAGATATAACCGCAGTCGGCCCGCCCATGCATATTAATTTCATTTAAATCGGATACGCGCGCCGTCTCAATGCCATGCCGGATTTTTTGTAACGAATTCAAACGATCGGGGATAACAAATGGAACCGGAAAATTCATCGAAGCTGATCGCCCTGGACGATCTTTCAGACGTATTGGCGCAGGCAAGATCTCAGGGCAAGCGGATCATTCATTCACACGGCATGTTCGATCGTCTCCATGTGGGGCATTTCCGACATTTACGTCAGGCCAAACAAATGGGGGATATTCTTGTCGTAACCATATATCCCGACAGTTACGCGGGCGTCGAGAAAATCGGAGGTTCCATCAATGAAAATCAACGGGCGGAAGCCCTTGCGCTGTTGGAATGGGTCGATTTTGTGGCCATCGATCGGGAGACTTCCATGGAGCGGACACTCCAAAAAATTCTTCCCGACATATTCGTCAGCGGAAGGGAGCAGCTGAGAGACTTCCGACTGACTGCGGATGAGGAAGGATTGCCGCACCTGATCGAAAATCTCGGCATCAAGAAAGCCTACACCGAAGACGGGCCGTTCAACGTGGGTTTGTCGCAGCAGAATTTTGTGTTGAACTTTTCCGAAGAAATCAAAAAGTACATCCGGATTTTCAAAAGTCGGTACGGTATCGATGAGATTTTTGACCTTATCGAACGCATGAATTCATTGAACGTTTTTGTAATCGGCGATACGATTCTCGATGAATACTGTTATTGCAATACGTTGGGGGCTTCGTCAAAAGATCCGACGTTGGCGGTTCAGTATGAATCCCATGAACTCTTTGCCGGCGGTATTCTGGCGATCGCCAATCACGTGTCGAATTTTTCCAACAAGGTCCATCTGGTCACGCTTATCGGCGACAAACCGGAGGACGAGGAATTCATTCGCTCCAAGCTCCATTCCAATATCGAACCCTATTTCATCGTAAAGGAGAATTCGCCGACGCTTGTAAAAAGACGAATTGTGGAACCCTATTCGTTACAAAAACTGCTGGAGATATATATTATGGACGATTCCGGCCCCGGGGTTCGGCAAGAGCGGGAGCTGGCGGACCATATCAAAAAAAAGGCTCGCGATTTCAATCTCGTCATTGCAGGGGATTTCGGGCACGGCGCCATTACGGAAAACATCCGGCAAACCCTGATTTCAAGCTCGCCGTTTCTTGCCGTGAATACGCAGGCCAATGCGGGTAACAAAAGAATTCATACGATCAGTCGATATTCCCGAGCCGATTTTGTCAGTATCGCCGAACATGAACTGCGTTTGGAAACCCGGGATCTAAAGGGGGATGTGCGACCCATGATACAATACCTGCGGGAAAAACTCGGAAGTCGGGCATTTCTCGTCACCCGTGGTAAAAAAGGCTCTTGTATTGCTCATGGGCCGGGGGGCGCCTACACGAACGTTCCGGCGTTTGCAAGTTCCGTCGTCGATCGAATCGGCGCGGGTGATGCCTGCTTTTCCGTCAGCGCTCTGGCGGCATACCTGAACGCACCGGCCGAGATCATCGCCTTCCTGGGGAATGTCGTCGGAGCCTTGTCCGTTGAAATCGTTGGAAACAAAAGCGCCGTCAAACAGTCGGATGTAAAAGACTACATCGCGCGATTTATCGGGTAGTCATCCGTCATTGGCTACGTTTACAGGACTTTTATGAGATGTTTACTTGTCGCTCCCCAATATGTCGAGAAAATAGGAGATCATTACGATTTCCCATTGGGCCTGGCCTATGTTTCCGCTTCCCTGAAAAAGAGTGGCGCCGAAGTGGTGTGTCTCAACTTGAATCACCATGGCGGAGATATTCATGAATTGTTGGGTCAGGCCATTAGAAGGCATGGCATCGAGCTTTTTTGCACCGGCGGGTTGTCGGTTCACTATCACAAGATAAAAGAATTGCTGCGGATCGCCAAGGGGATCAAGAAAGAAATCATTACTATTGTCGGGGGTGGTTTGATCAGCAGCGAGCCCCATCTGATGATGGAGAAATTACAGATCGATTTCGGGGTCATCGGCGAGGGTGAAGAGACCATCATAGAGCTGGTGGAGGCGATTCGGAATAAAACGGCCTTGGAAAGCGTTCTGGGCATCATCTACCGCAGCCCTTCGGGGGAAATTGTTCGGAACAAGAAACGCCCGCCGATCCAGGATTTGGATAGTTTGCCATTCCCCGATTATGAAGGCTTCGAGATAGAACAATATTTTGACCGTCAGTTGCCCAATGGCAAACACTATTTTTATCCCTTTGACAAACCACGATTGATTCCGGTCATTTCGAGTCGCAGTTGCCCGTTTAATTGCACTTTTTGTTTTCACCCTTTGGGAAAACAATACAGAAAAAGATCCCACGAAAACTTTTTTCATGAAGTGTCGTACCTGGTCGGGAAATATGCGATCAACTCATTGGTGATCCTCGATGAACTGTTCAGTTTGGATCCGGAAAGAGCCAAAGCGTTCAGTGTAAAGATGCGATCGTACCATTTGAAATGGATCGCCCAGTTCAGAGTCGATCAGGTAGATCGTGAAATCCTGACGGAATTGAAGAAGAGCGGCCTGTTTTATATCAGTTACGGACTGGAAAGCGCTTCCAATAAGATTCTGCGAAGTATGAATAAAAAAACCTGCGTCGAGGATATCGAAAAAGCCTTGTCCATAACTAAAGAAATGAAAATCGGGATACAGGGTAATTTTCTGTTCGGCGATCCCGCGGAAACCATGGAAACCGCCGATGAAACCCTGGAGTGGTGGAAACGGCATCATTATTATAACATCAACCTTTCACAAGTCATCCCGTTTCCGGGATCCAAACTGTACGATTATTGCGTGGAGAATCGTATTATCAAAGACAGGTTGACGTATATCGAGCAAGGATGTCCTGCAATCAATATGACGGGATTGCATCAGCGGCAATTCTCGCAGCTTTACGACAAAATCGGGGATTATTTTTCCGCTTACAGAAATTTCGGAGAGATCCATTCCCTTGAATTGGAATGCTATGATGAACGGGCGGATAAGCATTTTTATACATTTGTCGCGAAGTGTCCGCATTGTGAAACGGTCAATACCTATCGTAATTTCCATGTGAATTCCATCGATATTTTCAAAATCGGTTGCAAGCATTGCAACCAGAGATATGATGTTCATTCGTCCGTTTTCACGCATGTTGCGGAGCGGCTTCAGGGGATTAAAAAAAATATCGATGCATTGCAGGAAAAGAAGGCGACGTTCTCCTTTTCCCCATGTCTTCATGTCAACCATTTTCTCGAACTCATGCAGATGATCCGGATTGAATGGCAACAATTGAATATTCGCTATTTTATCGATCTGCCAAACAGCAAATCCGCCAACCGGTATGTCGAAAAAGGGAAATTCGTTGGAAAATACATGGAGAAGTATGACATTCTGGAACGTACCAATTCTGAAATAGAAACGAACTGCGGCGATCACATATTCGTTGTATTGCCGTCCCCGCAAGCAAGATATATCGTAAAACAGTTAACCGATTCATTGGGAATATCGGACGATCGGATTGTTGAAATTGCATAACCGTGTCGGAGGATATCCGCAATTCATCGGAATGGAGAAAAGGAGCCCATGAAGGAAGCTCGCAACGTGAATTTATTTTATATCAGTTCGCATGGATTGGCGGGCGACCATTGGTTTGATTGGTTTGCCAAAGCGCTGAATGCCCATCCTGACATCATGATATACATGGGGGAAACCGTTCGGTCGAAATACTTGAAGGAAAGATCTCGAAAAGATCGGCCCGATTTATTGGAGTTTACAAAATTTTTACTTGATTTGGGTGCGGCGTATCAAGCGATTGGAGAATGCTACGCCTATCGGTCCTACCAGTTGGAGGCGTTGAGGGATGTGTATGACGACCGGATCCGGTTCGTCAACCTGGTAAGGCATCCCTATTGCTGGTTGGGGTTTTATACGGATTGGAGATGCACGAATATGAACATGCCGCCGGAGGATATTTCCGGGGTGAACCATGAATGGAACGTCACCTGCCATGACGAAATCAGGCAATTCAACCTCAAACCCTACACCAGAGAAGATATTCACATCTGGTCCGCATATCAGGGGATGATCATTTTGAATCGCATGATCTCGGATTTGCGGCCCGGTGTAAAAAATGTCAGAATCGAGCAGGTTGTGGAGGATAGAAACACGTTTTGTGAAATTGTCGACTATGTGACCCACGGAAGTATAACGTTTCATCCGGAACTGCTGGATCTGATATACGCGTGGGTGGATACACCCTTCCGGAAGGCCGGAACCGTGCGCCGCAATCCTGAAGAAGAACACTCCACATGGCCGGGCTGGAAAAAGGAAGCATTTCGGAAAATTGTGCGGCAGGAAACACGGGATATGTTTGCGCACCATGGGTATTCCCTGTAAGCGCCGCACACATGCAGAACCACCAATCCGAAGGCGCGTCGATGATAGAGTCCTTTTGATGGTCGATGTTTTTGAACACTAGATATATTGGGTGAGAAAAGATGAAGCCTGCAAGCGATTATTTTCTGGTTGCCTCACGGGGTCTTACAGCGACAACCTGGTTGGCACAGGCCTTGAATATGCATCCGATGATTTTTTGCTGTCATGGAAGAGACAGACCGGAAAGAGGTCCGGAGACCAAAGAACTGCTCCGGAGCAAACGTTATCGTGAAGACCGCATGCATTTCGAAAGGATGCAGCGTGGAATGACTATCGAAGAATATCTGGAGACGATCGAAAACGCCTCCGGAGGGCAAACATGTTTGGGCAATGTTCATGGATTCGTTCAAGTTGAATTAATCGATAAATTGCAACGGGCGGGTCTTTATGGGAAAATCCCCATCGCGAATATGGTCCGGAATCCGATTACCTTTATTGCGTCCTATACGGCCCTGGTGTGTCATCGCATCGATGACTACCCTGAGAAATACGAGGCCGAGCACCTGCCCAGGGCGAGAACCAACCGTGAGCTTGTCAATACGTTTTCGAAATCCGATATCACGGACGTCGAGATGTATGGTTTTGTGGAAGCTTGCCAGGGACTCGTCAAAATGAGCGATGAAATCGGTGTCGGGCATATCCCGGTAATCGTCATGGAAAAAGTCGTTCGCGAAAGAAAGTACTTTGTTGAAATCGCGGAGCATTTAACACAAGGGAAATGCGTGTTCGACGAGGACATCCTCGAACGGATTTTCACCCGAAGCAAAATGAATTCGCACCGGGAAAAAGTGGAGAAAAATCATGTCCCCGGTGAAGCAAAGGCCTCAGAAGAGTCCGTCCGTATCTGGCAAAGCTGGTCGGAAGCGAAAAAGAACCTGTTTAAATACATCGTCCGCGAGGATCATATTCAAAAATTTGTATCCATCGGTTATGATCTATCATTTCTTTCGTCAATGAGGCCGTAAGTTCGATGCTGTCCATCCGTCTGATCGAAAATTTTATCGCAACGCATATCGAAGGTGTGAAACCGTCGGTTGCCGAATTGCAGCATTATCGAAGCGCCATCGGCGCGGATCATATCCGATGGCGAATCAACTCTCCGCAAGCGGCATCATTATTACAGCGAGCCGTGGTATTTATTTCGGACAGACCCAATTATTTTTTTTTACGCGTCAGTCTTGCGCTTCGAAAAATAGGCATAAAGACAATTTGCCTTTCCAGATGGGGTGTCGAAAAGCAGCAGGAAAGTTTTTTCGATCACATTCTTTTGTATGACAAGATATCGGATTTGAAAAGTTTGCAACAATGCCAAGATTGTATGCTGTATGTCCAATCATGGGTGGGTTGGAATTTTCTGCCGGTATATGTTCAGTTCCTTACAGGACAGCGGGTCGCATGCAATATAAATGATTTGTTGCACCTGTTGTTCGATGCGCCGGAAAACGGTTCACTGATCGGATTGTCCCCGGAAGAAATCGAGATGGACATCCGGTGTGAGCGGTATATTCTGGAAAATTTTTCTTTCGTGACGGTGCCCTACAATTTGACCAGTCTCAACACAATCGATGCCGGTTTGCGGGATCGTTTGGGGCATCAATTGGTCTATTCTCCTTGTTATCCGGCCCCGTCCTTTTTTGCAAAGCGGGAACAAACCGAAAAATCAATGCCCATCCATCTCGTTTTCATCGGTGGCATCCCTCCGGACCATAAGCCGGATGCGGTATTCGGCGATGCGAAGCTGCATGATGTGGTGGATGAATTACTGCAGTCTCCCTTTCATGTAACCATTTTCAACAATCCACAACTATCAAAGAGCAGAAAGACAATTGAAGCCTTGTATCCTCACTTTACCCAATTGTCTGGGAAAAATTCTCACTTCGAGTTCAGGGACGGATACCCGCCATGGGAGCTGCATCGATATATGGCGGCGTTTCATTATGGCTTGATGGTGTATGGTTTTGAGAATTTGTCCGTCAGTCGGAGACATTTTCGAAATATTGTGCCGACAAAATTTTTTACCTATATGGAACTGGGTATCCCGGTTATCGTTGTCGATGAAATGCAGGCAGTCAGCGATATCGTAAGGCAACACCATTTGGGAGTCGTTATTTCAAAAAAGGAAATCAGTTCATTATATCAAAAGTTGATGGAATTGATCGGACAATACGACCTGTTTGTTCAAAGTGTTGAGGCATATCGACGGCAGTACGGCATGGATAAAATGGTCGCCCCGATCGTCGCCTTTTTTCAGAAAAAAGCAGCCACCCTGACGTAACCATTGTCCACTCACTCCAAGGACTGTATCAATGAGACTCGATGATAAAACGATTGTAAAAATGAAAAGGCTTCGGAAGTTGTTGCCTTATCTACTGATATTTCCTATGGTTTTACCGCTCACACTGCCGTTTGTTATCTTGACTCGGCTGCTGCGGCCTTTCATCCTCATTCGATTCGGACAACTATTCAGCAGTCGGATCGGTCATTTTGTGGCCAATACGGAAAGATATCTATGCGAACGGGATGAAGGAAAATACGGACCGCGGGTTCTGGATTTGTTTTATTGCCACATCGATATTTGTAATGAGCAGCTGAAGCGAATGTGGACGCGACAGTTGCCCATTTCCCCTTTCTATCGATGGCTGCACTGGACGAATCAACTGATCCCGGGCCGTGAAAGACATTCCGTTACACTGCCGTCCGATCAGAATCTTCATGAATGTCAAGTCCATCATGCGCCCCATCTTCATTTTACGGAAGAGGAAGCGACAATCGGAAAGAAATATCTTCAACGGATCGGAATGAAGCCGGGGGATCGATTCATCTGTTTCTTTTCCAGGGATTCTAGATACCTTGATGAAGCCTGCGCTTATCGATCGCGGGAGAAATGGGCTTATCATGACTTCCGCAATGCCCATATCGATACCCATGTCCCGGCAGCGGAAACTCTGGCGGATAGCAGGGGGTATTACGCTTTTCGAATGGGTCATCTCGTGGAGAAGGAAATCCATTCGGATAATCCCAAAATTATCGATTACGCATCCAACGGCGACCGGACAGAGCTGTTGGATCTATACCTGTGCGCCAATTGTTATTTATTCTTGCAATCCGGTGGAAGCGGCATCGCCTCCGTGGCGCGTGTTTTCCAACGTCCGATTGTGGCGGTGAATCAGATACCGCTTCAGTGGTGCCATGGGAATCCGGTAACGGTTTTCATTCCGAAAAAATTGTGGTTGAAAGAAGAGCGCCGTTTCCTGACTTTTCGGGAGATCTTGGAATCAGGGGCGGGGCTGTATATGAAAACCGAGGATTATGAACGCGCCGGGATAGAGTGTGTCGAAAATACGGCGGAGGAGATCACGGCCGCGGCAAAGGAAGCGGACGAACGGCTCCAAGGAAAGTGGCGACCAAGAGAAGAGGATGAGACCCTGCAAAAACGATTTCAGGCGCTTTTTCCCGAACACCGGTTGTGCGGAAAAACGAGGTCGCCCATCGGTGCGGAGTTTTTGCGACAAAATACGGAACTGCTGCCCTGATGACGCGTTTACTCGTTGAAGTAGATCCATATGAATTCTTACGATAGTCAACCAAAGCCCCTATGAATGTCATTAAAAGACTATTTGTCGATCTCTTCCGGCGATTCCCGCTGCATTTTCTGTTTCTGTTTTTTCTGGTATGTGTACAGGCCTTGATGAACGCCATATCGGTGGTGGCGGTCGCTCCCATTACGGATTTTCTGATGGGTCGGGTAGGGGGAAACGCCAGCCGGATCACACAATTCTTCGAGGGGGCGATGTCGATTTTTCATGTCGACTTGAGCCTTTTTTCGGTATTCTTGTTTTTCGGCTTGATATCGGTGATGAACGGGCTGACCATTGTGGCGACAAATTACGCCGTACTGCGTATCAAATATGACGTTCTGCTGCATCTGCTGACCGATACGCTGCGAAAATTTTTTGATGCCCGTTTCCTCTTTTTCAGCCAGGGAGACATGGGCACCCTGTTGAATACATTTCAGCAGGAAACCGGGAAAATCGGCGACACGTTCGGCAATATCGCCCAGTTTCTGTCCAATCTGCTGCAGGCGATCATCTTTTTGATGGTTCCGCTGACACTCAGCCCGAAATTGACGGTCATTTTCATCATTACGGCCGGCCTTGTCAGCGGTCCGTTGTGGCTTCTCCGGGGTTTTACGTATCACCTTGGGAAAATGAACACCGAAACCGCCAACAAACAGGCGGGCATTCTCTACGAGACGTTCTCCGCCGCCAAATTGACGATCGGATTCGGTCGCCAGAAAGATGCGGTCAATCGTTACAAGGAAGCGTTTATCCGTCATTCCGATGTCAGCGTAAAATTTCAGACCTTGCAAAGAGGTATTGGTTTACTGTTTCTTCCCCTCGGCATCATCGCTGCCCTTGTGGCTTTATACAGCGCCCACCTGGATAACACGCCGCTGAACGAAATGACCATGGTTCTGTTTGCCTTCATTCGTCTCATGCCCATCATCAGTCAGTTGATGCAAGGGAAAACCAGCATCGAGGGATTCGTGCCCGCCTATGAGCAACTGGAACGCCTGCGTCATGACGCCGCGGTGATGGAAGAACCCCAGGGCGGAGTCGAATACCGGGAGCTGAAAGAAGGGATACGGTTTGAGAAGGTTTCTTTTCGCTATCCGGATCGAAAACCCGCACTGATGGAGGTCGATTTGTTTATTCCCAAGGGTCGGATGGTGGCCCTGGTGGGCTCCTCGGGCGCCGGCAAGACAACCGTTGTGGACTTGCTGTTGGGGTTATACAAACAGGACTCGGGCCAAGTGATGGTGGATGACAACCCGATGGAGAAATACGATCTGAATTCCTTCCGGAGCCGTGTGGGGTATGTTCCCCAGGATTCCCTTTTTTTTAATATCTCCATACGGGAAAACCTTGCCTGGGCGTTACCGGAGGCAACGGAAACGGATCTATGGTCGGCCTGTCGGCTGGCCAATGCCGAAACGTTTGTGAATGCCCTGCCCAATAAGTTGGACACCGTTATCGGCGATCGGGGCATCCGGCTTTCCGGGGGGCAGCGTCAGCGACTTTCCCTTGCCCGGGCGGTTATCCGGAAACCCGATATTTTAATCCTGGATGAGGCCACCAGCGCCTTGGATACCGAATCCGAAAAACTCATCCAGCAATCCGTGGATTCATTGGCAAAGCAGATGACGATTATTATCATCGCCCATCGACTTTCAACCATCCGGAAGGCGGATGAAGTGTATGTATTCAATGAGGGTAAAGTGGTCGAATACGGTTCATACGAGCGGTTATCGAAACAGCAGGACAGTTTGCTGCACAAGATGATTGCCCAGCAGGCCTTGTAGGAAAGAATGCGTCGATGCTCAGCGATTTCTATACATCGGCGCCAGCCGATCCTAGCTCCGGAATTCCGGAACCGGGATTCCATGGGATAACATGATGACGTCCATCCTTGCATTGATTACCGCCCGCGGCGGATCGAAATCCATCCCTAAAAAAAATATCGCGCCGGTGGCCGGAAAGCCTTTGATTACCTGGTCGATTGGAACCGCCAAAAGTGTGTCCGCTATCCAGCGCGTCGTTGTTTCAACCGATGATGAGGAAATTGCCGAAATTTCCAGGCAATGGGGGGCGGAGTTGCCGTTCAGGCGTCCCGAGGACCTGGCCCGGGATCATTCGCCGCATATACCCGTGCTGGAACACGCCATCAACTGGTTCGCCGACAACCAGGGTGTCCATTTCGAGTATCTTCTTCTTCTGCAGCCCACATCTCCGCTGCTGATTGCCGAAGACATCAAAGCGGCCATTGAAATCGCTGTGGAAAAGAATGCGGATAGCGTCGTGAGTGTCTGTGAGACCTTTTCCCACCCGTTTTTTTTAAAAACGATCGATGCTTCCGGCAGATTGCATGATTACGGCCTGCGTCCTGCCGGCTATCAACGCAAGCAGGTCATCCCGCCCGTATACTTTGAAAACGGAGCGATTTATCTTGTCCGGTGTGACGTCCTCATGAAAACGGGCACCCTGTTTCCGCCGGAAACATACCCCTACATCATGCCCCAGGAGCGATCGCTGCAAATCGATAAACCGTGGGACTTGTATTTGGCCAATTTGATATTAAACGACAAGAAAAGGTGCGAAACGTGACCGGAACGCGGAATGAAATGGAAATCGGCGGGCGCAAAATCGGAGCGGAACACCCACCGCTGGTCATTGCGGAGATTGGAATCAACCATGAAGGGGATATCCGCAAGGCCTTCAAAATGGTTGACGACGCCCATGCCGCCGGATGTGAGTGCGTGAAATTTCAGTATCATGTTGTGGAGGACGAGATGATCCCGGAAGCCGGCAACGTGATTCCCGGCAATGCTTCCGAAAGCATATGGACGATCATGAAAAGATGCGCGTTGACCGACGCGGAAAACCGGGAGCTCAAGCAGTATGTCGCGTCCAAGGGGATGCTCTATCTATGCACGCCGTTTTCACGGGCCGCGGCTGAAAAACTGAAGGAAATGGATGTGGCCGCCTATAAAATCGGTTCCGGCGAATGCAACAATTATCCACTGGTGCGCCACATCGCCTCCTATGGAAAACCGGTCATCCTCAGCACCGGAATGAACGACGTGGCGTCCATCCGGCCGTCCGTGGAAATCCTGCGTGGAATCGGAATCCCTTTCGCGCTCCTGCATTGCACGTCCATGTACCCGACACCCTATGACAAAGTGCGGCTGGGTGCGATAACGGAGCTGGCCAACGCCTTTCCGGACGCCGTCATCGGTTTGAGTGACCATTCCATCGGCAACTATACCTGTTTTGCAGCAGCGGCGTTGGGAGCGAGTCTCTTGGAACGGCACTTCACTTCCGACAGGAACTGGCCCGGTCCGGATATCCCGATTTCGAATACCCCCTCGGAACTTGAAGATCTGATCAAAGGCGTCAATGCCATCCACCAAGCCATGGGGGGAAGCAAAACGATTCTGCCCGAAGAAAAGCCGACCATTGATTTCGCTTATGCCTGTGTCGTTTCCATACGGGACATTGCAAAAGGCGAGCGTCTCGATAGGGGGAATATCTGGGTGAAAAGACCGGGTACGGGTGAAATCAAAGCCGATTGTTTTGACCGGCTGCTGGGAAAGAAAGCCGGATGCGACATCCCGAAGGATCGGCAGTTGAAATGGAACGAAATTGAATGATGGTGTTGCGGTATGGAAGGGCAGGGACAATCCATGAGCGGAAAAAAAGAGATTCTTTTCATCAGTGGAACGCGAGCCGATTTCGGGAAACTGAAACCGTTGATGACGGAGGTTGCGAAGTCGTCCGCGTTTGAATGCAGGGTTTTTGCAACCGGAATGCATGCGCTTTCCAAATACGGTTCGACGTATCACGAAATTACCAAAAGCGGGTTCAAGAATGTTTTTTTATATATGAACCAGACGGCCGCCAACAGTTCCGATATGGATCTGGTTCTCGCCAATACGATCAAAGGGATCGGATATTATGTCAGAGAATTCAAGCCCGATATGGTCGTCGTCCACGGCGATCGTGTGGAAGCGCTGGCGGGAGCGATTGTCGGAACCCTGAACAACCTTCTGGTTGCCCATATCGAGGGGGGGGAACTTTCGGGAACCATTGATGAAATTTTGCGTCATTCCATCTCCAAATTATCGAATATTCATTTCGTCACCAATATGGAGGCGCGCAACCGCTTGGTTCAAATGGGCGAAAACCCGGATTCCATCAAAATTATCGGATCTCCGGATATCGACATCATGCTATCGAACCAGTTGCCGGAAATATCCGGAATTAAACAGTACTATGGGATCGATTTTGAAGATTTCTCCATTTTTTTATATCATCCGGTGGTTACCGAATTGGGTAGGTTGCGGCGAAACATATTCGCGATCATCGACGCACTTGTGGACTCGCAGATGAATTTTCTGGTGATCTACCCCAACAACGACAAAGGGTCCGACATCATCCTCGAAGCCCTGCGGCAGCTGGAAAACAATCCGCGTTTCCGGCTGGTCCCTTCCATTCGGTTCGAATACTTCCTTTCGATTCTGAAAAACGCCAGGAGCATCGTCGGTAATTCCAGCGCCGGCATCCATGAGGCGCCGGTTTACGGTCTGCCGACCATCAATATCGGGACCCGCCAGATGAACCGCTTTCAGCATCCATCCATCATCAACGTGCCGGAAGACAAGGAGGTGTTGTTGCAGACACTTCGGAATCTGCCGGAAGCCGTGACGCCCTCGTTGCATTTCGGTCGAGGCGACAGCGCGCGACTGTTTATGGAGAATGTGAATGATCCGGGATTGTGGGAAATTTCTTTGCAAAAACAGTTTATCGATCGCAAGTGACATGGATGACGGAAGAAACCATATCGTTTAGAGGTGCCTATGGATATCGATTTCAGCAAACAGTTCGATTACGAAAACGGCTTTTATCTAACGGCTCCGGTGAATCGGATCAGTAAATTTGCAACACATCTCGAATTATTCAAGATGGCCTCCCACTTGCCGGGGGAGATCGTGGAATGCGGTGTTTTTAAGGGTGTTTCGTTATGCCGCTTGATCAAATTCCGTTCTCTTTTTGAAAATGATTTCAGCCGAAAAGTCATCGCCTTCGATACATTCGGTGAATTTCCAACAGCCCGGTATGAATTGGATAAAAAACGGCGGCAGCAATTTGTCGACGAGGCCGGAAGCCGCAGCATTTCGAAAAGTGAACTGCAAGCGGTTTTGGAGAAATTGAATCTGTTCACGAATATCGAGCTGATCGAAGGCAATATTCTGACGACTGTCTCCGACTATGTGAAACAGTATCCGCATTTGAAAATTTCGTTGCTGCATATCGATGTGGACCTGTACGAAGCCACCCGGGAATGCCTGGAACAGCTATATCCGCTGGTCGTGCGCAACGGGATTGTCATTCTGGATGACTATGGCGCTTTTGCCGGTGCGAACAAGGCCATTGACGAGTATTTTCAGGACAGCCCGGCGCAGATCCGGAAACTTCCCTATTCAAACGCCATATCGTTTATCCAAAAATGAACTCACTGAATTCCTCCGTCCCAATGGATCGTTTCTTTTGCCCTGCATGCGGCTATCGAAATGTTACGGATCAATGGCCGTACCGGGATTACGACGGGAAATTTACGGTATTGTGGTGTGGTCATTGCCATTTCGGCTGGCGGCATCCCTATCCCGATCACGATGGCGTACAGCAGGTGTATCGGGATCAGCGGACCGTCGGGATTGGGATCAAGAATGAAAGCGACCATGGATTTGCGCTCAGAATCAAGCGCATATCCGACCTGTATCCGCGGAGAGGCCGGCTTCTCGACATCGGTTCAGGACTCGGCCATTTTTTAAACATCGCCCGGGATAGCGGATGGGAAGTCGAAGGCATCGAACCCGGGGCAGCGGCGGGGGCGTTTTGCATTGAGAATTTCGGCATCCGTCCCCATTGCGGTTTTCTGGAAGATTTTACCGGCAGGCCGGAATCCTATGATGTCGTCACCCTGTGGGACGTCCTGGAACACGTCGTCGATCATGTGGGATTCCTGGAGCGATGCGTCGGTTTGTTGAGACCCGGCGGTATGATGGTGATTGCGATTCCCAATGCTTCCGGGTGGCCTGCCAGGACGTTTAAGGGCCGCTGGCGATATGCAATGCTGACCCATGTGAATTATTTCGCCATGGAGTATATCAAACGGGTTTTAGCGGCGCAGCAGTTGCAGGTGTTGCGTTCGGATCATACGATCAAGATTCAGAGTATCGTTCAGGGGGTTCTGTCATGGCTGCCGGTCGCCATCGACCGGGGGCGGATATTTCATATGGGAATCCGGAGCAATGAAAAACCAATCCCCGGACCCGACGGGGTCGAAAAGGCGTCACCGCCGGGCGTTGGGAATTCGGGCATGAAATACCTTCGAAAAATTGCATTCAAGGCCAATATGCTTTCCCTGCCGTGGGAAATCGGGGACATGGTCGATCTCTACTGCCGGAAAAAAGAATGACTTCCATAAAGAGAACCGCCGACCTTTCCTTTCTATTGCGCCTTTTCGCCCAACACGTAAAATAAATGGCTCATGGGCAGCTTGAAAACTCCCTTGCGGAAAGTCATGTCCCAGCGCCCCAGGAGTTGCATCCAGTGGGGGAATCGGTTGGTTTTTGCATACTCGATGATCGGGACTTCCCAGGTGGGCTTTTTCAAGGGGCTGTTGAAGCGACGATGGAGCCTGACATCCCGAGGGCCGCTGGGATCGGGCCAGCCGGGCGTATCGATGGCGCCGTATTCGACGACCTTCAGTCCGCTGCTCCGCAATAGTTTCTTGACGGTAGTGATGTGGTTGTAGCGTACCTGGCCGTGGTTCCAGGGAAAACCGAACATCATATGCAGGAACCGATGCCATGGGTAACCGGGTTGAAAATTATTGCAGGTTACCAGCAGTACATATTTTTTGGATATGCGTTTCATTTCGATCAGATAGCGGGCTGGATCGGCAAGCTCGGTCCAGGTGACGAAATTCCAGGTCAGGTCGAAGGCATCGTTCGGAAAGCCCGTCCGGTACACGTCGATCTTTTCGGCCGTGGCAACGGCATGGGAGATTCCCAGTTCCTCCCAGCCATAGAGCATTTCCATTTCCGGGTTGACCAGTGTCACCCGGCAGCCGGCAAGGCCGAAGCCGATGGAATACAGGGAGCCGGCAGCTTTGGCGCCATGGCTCGGCATTTCCGCTATGGTTTGCAGGGAGAGGTTGCGCGTCAATAATCGATGCAGCTGAAGCAGTACATACCGGTCATAGGTGACGCCGAACACTTCGGTTTCTTTATTCATCGCAGATTCCCTTCATATCCATCCGTTTTCGCGATACCAGTTCACGGTTTCCGTCAGCCCCTGTTTGGGATCGATGCGGGGGTGAAACCCCAGTTCCCTGACGGCTTTTTCAATGGAGAACACCCTGTCGGCCAGGGTGGACTCGATATTCTTGCGCGATACGGGGGGTGTTTTCCCCACGAGTGAAAAGCCTTTTTCAATCCATGACGCGGCGGCAAGGGCTGCCCATTCCGGCACAAAGAGCGTCCGGCGCTTGACACCCAATGCTTCCTGGAGAATGTTCCGAATTTCATCGAAGGGTTCGGAACAGGCGTTGGTGATCAGATAAATTTCGCCGTTCCGCGCCTTTTCGACTGCCGCCATCAGTCCGGCGACGGCGTCTTCGGCGTGGATGAGGGGCGTCAACTTGGGCCTGTTTCCGATTTTCGGGAACAGGCCTTTGTTTGTCAGACGGACCAGTTTCAACATGTCGCGGGGATCTCCCGGGCCGTAAATCATGGAGAACCGAATGATGGCGGCCGGCAGGCCTTTCTGGGCCGTCAGTCGCAACACTTCCTGCTCGGCTTTCAACTTGCTGCGGCCGTAAGGATGGTGGGGCCGACAGGGGGTTTTTTCCGTGGCCGGGATTTCATCACAAATTCCCATGGCCGCCACCGAACTGCAGTGAATGATTTTCCGAACACCGGCGTTCAGGGCTTCCTCCATGATGTTGCGCGTGCCGTGAACATTGATCGTTTCGAACATGTTTTCCGTGAGAGAAAAATTGCTCATATGGCCCAGGGTGGCCATATGGATCAGGACATCCATCCCGTCTGCAATCCCTTTCAGGGTATCGGGTTGGGTGATATCGCCCGTGATCGGCTCGACACCGGCCTGTTGAAGTCTGTTCGGATCGGTGGTTGCGCGGACCAGGCATCGGCAAACGTGTCCTTCGCTCAAAAGCCTGCGGACCAGATACGGTCCGAGAAAGCCGGTTGCGCCGGTGATCAGGTAGTTCATGTTCCCGTCTCCTCTTTGGGGACCCTATCGATGGCGCCCCGGGGCTGGTTGCCTTCATCCGAGGGGTTGATTCGTTTCCAGGCGTGGAAGAGCCATGCGCCGTATTCCGCCATTACCCAACGGATCTGCTTGCCGCTGCGCCACCAGCCATGGGGATCATAGGGGTCGGATTCGGCCGGCGTCGCCTGGATGGCCAGGCGGTGGGCAAAGGCTTGCCGCCAGATATATCGGGCGCGCAGGCTGTGATATTTACTCGTCGCGATAATGACGCTATGGATTCCCAAGCGGATGAGTTCATTACCGACGGCGATTGCCTCACTGCCGGTGTCGTAGGCGTCTTCGGCGCTGATGCAGATCACATTGGCCCTGGGAACGCCGCATATGGTAAGGACGCGCAATCGTTCTTCACACCAATGGCAGCATCGGGAAAAGCCTTTTTGTTCCAGCATTCGGATGGCTTCATTCTTGCGGTTGCCGTTGATGACGATTTTCGGGGCAAGTCCCTGGCGGTATCGCTCGGCGGCCTCGATCAGCCGGGGATAGTACTCGATGTCGGAATTCAGAACGACGATGGCGTCGGCCTTGGCGAGCGGATCGGCGGTGACGATCCGATCACCGATCCAACACAAGAAGGGTGTATAGGCGACATAGATGACGAGGGCTGAAAACAGGAGCAGCAATACGATTCGGGTCGGTCGGCGGAAGGGTATTTGGTCTTTTCTCCCCATGGGGTCAGCGAATGATTTCATGCAAAACCCGCAGCAGGGACGGAGCGTGCATCAGCAGGTTTGAATATGTCTGGTTGGCCAAGGGGCAGTGACAACTCTTTCGATGGATGAATGCGCGCACCGCCTTTGCTTCTTCGCTTTTCCATAGGGCGGGAAAGTCATATCCATGGTCACGCAGGTTGCCCATGGAATGTTCATATCCCAGTGTGCAGCAGGCCCAGATATCGCCGTAGGGCGTCATATGAGCATTGGAGATGCCGGCATAGCACGGGATGACCTGGCGTTGCTCCTGCAGGATACGGATGGCGGTATCGTAGTAGACCAGCCGAAATCCATTGGTGATCCGATGAAACAATTGCCGTCGGTCCATGTTGGACCGTATTTCACGGACAAAATACCGGGCTGCGCGGGAATAGGCCTCGACCGAAGGGGTGATGGCGTCACTCCGGTTGAACATCTCCGAACGTTGCTCGGCGATTTCATTTCGGTAGCTGTCCGCCCCCAAACCGGTCACGAAGCGTGCGATTTCGGCAATATCCGTCACATTCCAGTTTGAAATGACGGTACCGAGTTCGGCATGCAATTGAGGATACCGTTCCTGCAAGGTCTGGAGCCGCCGGAAGAGCGTGATCACTTTTTCAAAATTACCGGGTATCCCGCGAATTTCGTCGTGCTTGTCACCAATGTGATCCAGGCTGGGTTTGATCGTCAACCGAACACCGGGGTATCGTTCCAGCACCTCCAGAATGGCCGTTACCTGTTTTTCAATGAGCGCGGCGGCGATGGCATTGGTGGGGATATGAATAATGCCGGGGCTGAGGTATTCGCACGCGGCGGCGATAATATCGGGCAGATCGTTTCTCAGAAAGGGCTCTCCGCCGCTGATATTGAAAATGTAAATATGACCCATGGAACGGAAGATTTTTCGGATTTCTTCAATGGTCAGCTCGGTCCGACGTTTTTCGGGATATTGTAGATAGAGTTCCCATATGCGGCAGGTTTTGCAACGGGATTGACAGATGTTGGTCACTGAGAAGGTCAGATTCATGGGCAGGCCCGGCGGCCGTTTTCCAAGGCGCACCAAGGGATAGGTTGCCATTTTGGGTACAATTTCCGTTAAATAGCTCACGCCTGTTTTTCCTCTATCTGTTGCATGGCCGATTCCGATTGCCGATGACCTTCTTATACACCGTCATGGTGTTTTGGGCAATTGAAGACCAGGAAAAATCTGCGGCAATCCGCTGTGAATGGGCTTTCATACGGGCCAATTCACCGGGATCGGAAAACAGGTTCCGGATCGCAGCCGCCAGAGCCGGCGAATCTTTGGGAGGAACGGCGTACGCCGCCGGTACAAAATCTTTCAGACCTCCGATGGCGCTTGCGATCATGGGCTTATGAAAAGCCAGGGCCGTTGCGCCGACACCGCTCTGGCTGTCAAAGTCGTGATATGGCAACAGCAGGGCGTCCGCCGCTTCGAAAAAACGGTACACTTCATCGGCGGGAATATAATCCAAGTGAACCGTTACCCGGTCATGGATCTGCTGCTCGTGGATCAACCGGGCGTAAGGTGTCCAGTTCTCCCAGAGCTTTCCGGCGATGAGAAGCCGGATCTGCGGAAGTCGCTGCGCCGCCTCGGCAAAGGCCCGAATGGCGGTGTCGATTCCTTTGTAGGGCCGTATGGCGCCGAACAACAACAGCACTTTTTCGTCGGGCGTAAATCCCATTTCCGCCCGCAGCTGATCGCGGTCTTGGACTGTCCGGACCTGAAATTGCAACATGCCGTGCGGGATCACGTCGATCCGTTGCGGCGGCACGCCATAGGAGGCGATCAATTGGTTGCGGTTGTCATCGGTGTGAACGATAAAATGATCCGCCAGGCGAAACAGCATCCGCGAGAGCGCTACCCAGGCGTGTCCCTTCTCATGGGGCAGGACGTTATGCACCGTAAAAACGATGGGGACACCCCGCAGTTTGAATGCGCCGCAAATCACCCCGTAAATCAATGCGAGGGGGAAACTCCACCACTGGGCGTGCAGGAGCTGGGTTTGTCCGGAAAGGCCCGCTCGGACCCAGGAAATCGGGTTGTACCAGTCGAGAAAACGGTGAACCGTCACGCCGGGGAGGCGGAGTTCGGGGAAAGAAGGGTCATTTTGAAGTCCATCGCCCGGGTACAGAAAGCGCGGATACAGATGCCGAAACGAAAGGAAATCGATGCCGACGTGTTGGGAAAGCGACCGGGTTAACTCAAGACAATAGCTGCTGATGGCCCGCAGCGGCGGAAAAGAGCCCAGCAGGGTGATGTGGTTGAGTCTTGGGTCCATCAATTCATATCCGTCAGCCCGGGCTCGTCCGTGAGCGCGAACAGGCCGTGTCCATCCTTGGCGTACAGCAGCCTCGTCTGCCGTTGGAAAAACATCGCAAGCCGGTTTTTATCCGGTTCGGAAAGCATCGTATTCATCCACTCCTGGAGCAGATCAAAGCGGACCAGGAGATGGGAGACGTTCCGCCTTGTCAGCGTATCGTACAGATCCTCTGCGCTATCGGCTCGTTTCACCATATCGAAGAAACGGTTGTAATTGCAATCCAGATGATGATCGCTGTAGTAAATACGATTGCCGATGAACAAGGCCACGATCTCGGCGTTCGGCGGCAACTTCCGATTGGCGAATTCAATCACCGGATATTCGGGGCGGAATTTGCGAATGTAATCCGAGCGCGAGATGCTTCCGCTGATATAGCCCCATGGTTGTAGGACGTCAAATTGCTGCCGAAGATAACGCATGTTCATCCCCAGGGATAGTAAAACGGCGGCGTAAAGGATCCAGCGCAGGAGGTTTCCGGCTGATTCCGTCTTCCGTTGGGCGGCGAACCATTCTGCCCGATGGATTCCGAAAACCGATAAGATCACCAGGGGGGGGACAATCGGCGTGATCCAGCGGATGCGCATGTCGATCTGTACAAAGACAAAGAGGAGATACAAGATCGAGAACGCAGCCAGCAGTTTTTTCCCTTGTTTATCGTTTTCCGATGATACAGGGCCCGGCAGGAAAGCGAGCAGGGGAAAAATCAAGAGGAACGGATTCAGTTTTCCGTCGAAGAATTTGGGATCGTCGTCCTTGCCCTGGAAAAAAATGCGCAGGGGGATGGTGGCGGTTTCCATCCACGATTCCTTGAAAACGATTTTCCGGATGCGGAAAGGCCCCCATTTTTGTTTTTCCCCGGCAGCCTGTCCGTCCACTTCTTCGTTGTCCGATTCCGAAGGAACGACCGCCGTTTGAGGTTTTTGGGGATTGAACCAGTGATTATACAGCGGATAGACCGGGTTATGGGTCCAGATATAATTCCGGATCATCCAGGGGGAGAAAACCAGCAAGGCCATAAGGCAATACAGGGATCCCAGGCGCATGGCCCGGAACTGTCCTTTGATGTCCTCGGCGCCGGAGCGGATGTACACGATGGGGACAAACAGGGTCAGGAAAAGCAGCAGGATCATTCCGTTGTACTTTGTACCCATGGCCAGCCCGCAGAAAATCGCCGAATAGAACAGGTGTCTCATGGTAAAACCGGAATCGGCCCATTGAATCAGGTACAGGACGGCTGCGGTGGAGAAGAAGATCAGGCCCAAATCCACATAGGCGGATATGGACAGTTTCATAATGATCGGTGTGGTGAGGAAAAGCAAGGCCCCCAACAGGGCATGGCGCCGGTCGATTTTCCTTTTCAAATACCGGAATACGAACCATGCCGTCAGCAGCGCAAATCCGAAATGGATATAATTCGGTGCAATATCGTTGCCCAAGGCCAAGGGCAGGAGATAGAGCAGATCCACATTCATGGGATAATAGGAAAAAACGATCGAGGGGATTTCATAAATGCCGCCATGCTGTAAATACAATTTCGGAACGGCAAGATGGTGCGTGAGCGCGTCGCGGCTGACCGGGGGCACTGCGGCCAGGATTCCGATTAAAAGGACGATGCTGGTCAAGGAGATGAGGAGCAGCGGCGTTACGAGTGTTTGACCAGTGTTTTTGGGGTTCGAATGATGCATCGTTGATGAATTCTTTCAGGCCGTCCGGAAGAAGGTTGCTGAAAAAGGCGTATTCGCGGTTCAAACGAAATGCCGCCAGTCGGACGGATCATTTTGCCCTGATCACGAGCGGTATCTGAGCGGTATCTGTTGATTCCCATCCGATTGCATATTATTATGCGGTTTTGAAAAATTTCTCAAGTTATAAGTCGGAAGCGACTGCAATGGACGAGCCGAAGTCGGTAGGGGGGCTCAATGAAAAACCGCGCAGTCATCCATCCGAAAATCATGCGTGATCCGAACCCATACAACGGAACACGGGAGGTGATGCGTGCGCCATGATACGGGCCTGATTTCGAGAAGCGTTTTTCTGTTGCTCATGCTGGTGTTCCTTCTGGCGCTGATGTTGCGGATCCACTACCAGCGACTGGCCGGGAAAGACGTGCTGATTGTAAGGGATGCGAAGCAGTATGTGGACTATGCCGACAATCTGGTGCACCATGGTACTTTCTCGAAGGAGCGCACCGACTCCCCCCGGCCGGACTCCTATCGATCGCCGGGGTATCCTCTTTTGATCGCCATGACCAAGACAATCGCGGGAGATCCGGACGATCTGCGGCTGTTGCTGTATATTCAGGCCCTGCTGAGCGCCCTGCTGGTGTTGCTGACGTTTTATGTCGGCCTTTTCTGTATGCCGCCGGCCGCCGCCATGGCGGCGGCGGTGTTGGTCGCCTTCAGTCCCCATCTGATCACTATCGCCGATTGCGTGCTGACCGAGACGCTTTTTTCCTTTTTGCTGCTGGCGGCAGCCGGTTGTTTGCTGATGGCGATTCGGAACGCGTCGTATCTTCTTCATGGGATATCCGCCGTATTGTTCGGCGCAGCCTATATGACCAATGAGGCGGCGCTGTTTTTGCCGTTTCTTTTGATTCCCGTGGTCCATCGGTTCCATGGGAAACATCAAACAGAACAGCCAAGGAAAATGACGTTGCGCGCCCTGGCGACCTTTTTGCTGATTTTCTCCCTGTTTCCGTTTGCATGGGCAATCCGCAACCAGGTAAGCGTGCCGGAAGGGGCGCCAAAAGGGAGTCAGCGGGCGGTCGTGACCATGAGTCACGGCGCGTATCCCGGTTTTGTATACAAGAATCCATTGTATCAGAGATTCCCTTACCGTGAAGATCCGAATCAGCCGGAATTCGGTTCCTCGTTGTCATATTTTTTCCGGATCCTGCGAGCGCGAGCGCAGGAAGAGCCGCTACGCTATCTGCAATGGTATTTGGTGGGCAAGCCGTATTATCTGTGGCGTTGGGACATTCTCCAGGGGGTAGGCGATATTTATATCAATCCGGTGGATGTCAGTCTGTTTCAGGCATCGAAATTTGCCGCCGGGATACGCTCCGTCATGAAAGGATTGCATCCCCTGATACTCGTTCTGGCGTTGCTGACCCTCCCGACCGTTTATCTGGAGAGAAGACGGGCCGTGAAAGCCGGTGACCCCTCTTTTTTCCCGTTCATTCCATTGTCAATCTGTGTATATTTCACCGCACTGTATATGATTTTCGCCCCCTGGCCAAGATACGGCATACCGCTGCGACCGGAATTGTATTTGTGCGCCGTGTGGACGGCGTTTTTTCTGCTCCGTCGGCTTCACGGCAGGATGAGGGGCGGAAATGGATAAGGCCGCTGCCGCAGTCGGCGTCGCCGGAAATATTTTTTGATTCGTTTACATAAGCGAAGCAGGGGGCCCCACGAGCGAATCGGCTTCATTTTTACTTGAAGCCCTTGACCGGGTCTTCTGTATTCAGTTATCCCCCTCCTCTTTCGGAGTCATCTACCCGGATTCATGTGAAGACGCCGAACTTATGGCTTGCTGGAATCAGTAGAATAACGGATTTATTTTGGAATTTGCAGCGACACATTGCAGCAGGGGAAATATCGATTGATTTCTTATTCTATCAGTGCGGAATGAAAAAGATATTCTGCACTTCAAGGTAGTGGCCAGTTTGGGCTTATAGATAGCCGTTATTTTGATTTTCACGCTAACGAATCAGCCACAAGATGTTGTATATGAGTAAGAAAAATGAATCTTGGAATTTCAACGATAAATTCCCACTGTAGGACTTCCATTAAAACGGATTTATATGGTCTGCCGATCTCAGAGGAGGGGCATCAAGAAGATGCCAATTGACAATACAAGTTCTTTTTCTGATCGGAACCTTGCGTCTCATTAGAAGCGACTTCTTATAAAGACTAAAGTTTCGCAGTAACAAGGCTGCCTGAATCGAACAGGCTATCTTCTGCGATATCAAGTAGATGCAGAACGATATCCGGCTCAATTTTATAGCAAAGTATGTGACTTGACCTGATAATCAGCTCTTTGACAT
>JBGSLR010000093.1:0-104520 GCA_041740615.1 Desulfobacterales bacterium | reverse complement strand
ATCTTCTTCCATTCAAAGGTCTTGGACAGCATAAAATGAAAATGGGAACCTGATTTTGAATTTAGCAATTTAAAATAGCTAAACGGCTGAATTTTCAAAGAGCGATTCTTAATTTCTGTTTATTTTGGACAGCAGTGATATGGGTTATTCTTTCGCAAATGATAAGCGGTTAATAACCACCCCCAGCCGACATTCAAAACTGATCGAATCATGATTCCATCAAAAATAAAAATCAGAACGAAATTTGTGCCGGCGGGCATCAAAATTCTTTATGAAGATGGAGAAATAATCGTGATTGATAAGAGTTCAGGGCTGTTGAGTGTCAAAGCGAATTACGAAACAGAAAAGACGGCTCATCACTTGCTTATACGATATATTCGAAAAGGGAATCCAAAGGCAAAAGACAACCTGTTTGTTGTACACCGGTTGGATCGTGAGACTTCCGGCGTGATGATCTTTGCGAAAAGTTTCGAGATTCGTGAGAAATTTGCAGCACAGTGGAAAAATGTCGAAAAGAAATACATCGCTGTCGTCCATGGCAATTTAAAAGAAAAAAGCGGCGTTATAAAGTCTTATCTTGCGGAAGTAGATGATTATAAAATGCAATCCGTTACGAATCCACAAGAAGGAAAACTGGCGGTAACGAAATATAAGGTAATAAAGGAATCCAACAAGTATAGTCTATTGGAAATTGATCTGTTGACTGGTAAAAAAAATCAAATTCGTGTCCACTTATCCGAAAACGGCCATCCAATCGTCGGCGATAAAAAATATAAAAAGGGCGCGAAGGGACGCTTGGCGTTGCATGCATTTTCAATTCGGTTTAACCACCCGTTTCATCATGGAGAAATGACCTTTGAAGCGGAAATTCCTGAATATTTTCTAACCTTTTTTAAAAGTGAAAGCGGCGCGAGGCCGCGGTCTGATAGAGCTTCTTGAAATGAAAGAATTTACAATATTCCTGAAAAAAGGAGAAGGAGGGTTCCCCCATGAAATATCGACTGTTGGGACAAACCGGCCTCTACGTTTCGGAATTGTGCCTCGGCACCATGACTTACGGCAGTGCAGGGTTTTGGGAGGTCATGGGCGGGTTGGATCTTTCGGCGGTGAGCGTGCAGCTATCGTACGCCTTTGACCGGGGCATCAATTTTATCGACACGGCCAATGTTTATTCACTGGGTCAGTCGGAGCAACTCGTCGGTCGGGCCCTCCGGAACCTGGGGCTGCCGCGCGACGAACTGGTGATCGCCACCAAGGCCACCGGGATGATGAATGAACTGCCCAACGGCCGCGGCCAATCACGCTATCATCTGATGAACGAGGTGAACGCCAGCCTGAAACGACTCCAGCTGGATCATTTGGATCTCTACCTGTTACACGGCATCGATCCCCTGACCCCCTTGGAGGAAGCGCTGGGCGCACTGAATGATCTGGTTCGGTCCGGCAAGGTGCGCTACATCGGGGTGTGCAATATGGCGGCCTGGCAGATCATGAAGGGGCTGGCCATTTCCGAAAAGCGTGGCTGGGAACGCTTCGCCAGTGTCCAAGCCTATTACACCATCGCCGGCCGTGATCTGGAGCGGGAAGTGGCACCGCTCATCCGCGACCAGGGTTTGGGCCTCATGGTCTGGAGCCCCTTGGCGGGCGGTCTGCTGACCGGAAAATTCACCCGGGACGGCAAAGGGCCCGACGGCAGTCGGCGCAGCAAGTTCGACTTTCCGGTGGTCGACAAGGAACGGGCCTTCCGCTGTGTCGAGGCCATGCGGCCCATGGCGAAAGACCGCGGCGTCTCCATCGCCCGGATTGCCATCGCCTGGCTGTTGGCGCAGCCACCGGTCTCCTCGGTGATTGTCGGGGCCAGGACCATTGAGCAACTCAAAGATAACCTGGAGGCTGCGGAAGTGACCCTGAACGCGGAGGAACTCGAAACCCTGGACCATGTCAGCCGATTACCGGAGGAGTATCCAGGATGGATGATGGAAAGGCAGGGACAATACCGGGCCGAGGTGCCGGAACGGAAAGGATAGAAAACAAGTCTCCTGTTTCATGACCGCTTCCGTTGCCATCACGCTCATGGGAGCAAGAAGCATCGTCTGCATCGTTCGGTCTTGCGTCCGCACACCCTCGCTGTTTGCTTTTTGCTTGCCGAATACGGGATTATCCTACTATAATCCAGTATGGCTGCGCCCGCTGATATGTAGGGGCCAATCGATTCCGGGTTGATTTTCAACGCCTCTTTCAAAAAAAGGGATCATCATGACACCGGCCGTTCAAACCCCTCTGTCCCAATGGCATCTCCAAAACGGCGCGCACATGGGAACTTTCGGCGGCTATGCCATGCCGTTATGGTATCCTGCCGGCGCCAGAAAAGAGCACCTGGCCGTCGTCACCACCGCCGGGCTTTTTGATACGAGCCACATGTCCGTCATCACGCTGTCTGGACGGGACACCTACGATTTACTTCAATATTGTTTTTCGAAAGACCTGCGGATCGTCAAGGGAACGGCCAGGACACCGCTGCCGACCGGGAAATGCGCCTATGGTGTTTTCCTCGACGAACGCGGCTGGGTGATCGATGACGCCATCGTGTATGTGCGTCAGGCGGAGGAATACATGGTGGTGGTCAATGCCGGCATGGGCCGGGTTGTCTGCGATCATTTGAAACGTCATCAGAAAGGCGGGGATGTTCGCCTGGAGGACCATACCAACCGCCTCGCCAAACTCGACCTTCAGGGTCCGTCGTCCGCCCGGGTGTTGTTGCAGGCACTGGATCAACCGGCCGCGGTGTTGGAAACATTTCCTTACTTTTCCTTCAAAGGGTCGCTGGCGGGCGGACCCATCACCAATGGCGACGTGCGACTTACCGACGGAACCCCCATCCTGTTGTCCCGGACAGGGTATACCGGGGAGTTCGGATTCGAAATCTTTGTCCCGCCGGAGGTGGTGGAAAATGTGTGGCGCGCGCTGCTGAAACCTGTCGGCGATCTGACGGTGATCCCCTGCGGTCTCGCCGCCCGGGATTCCCTGCGCGTCGGCGCTGGACTGCCACTTTCCCATCAGGACATCGGCGCCTGGCCCTTTCAAAACAACCCCTGGTCATTCGCCCTGCCCTACGACCAGGACAAAACTGCCTTTACAAAACCCTTTCTCGGCGGCGATGCCCTGGAGCGGCCTGCCTTCCATGAATTCACGTACGCTTTTGCCGGTTTTGACCTGCGGAAAGTGGAGACGGACCAGAGCCGGGTCGAGGATGCCGGGGGGCGGGATATCGGGACGGTGTTGACCTGTGCGACCGATATGGCCATCGATCGTCATGGCGACCGAATTTACAGTATCGCCAGTCCCGACAAACCAACCGATTTCAGTCCCAAGGGGCTTTGTTGCGGATTCGTCAAGGTCCAAAGCCCCCTCTCCACCGGCGACATCGTCACCCTTGTCGACCGGCGGCGACGGATACGCGTCATGATAACGGACAACATCAGACCCAACCGCACCGCGCGAAAACCCATCCCACCCATGGGATGACAACGTCCGGATGCTGCATTTTACGACGAAGAGGAGGCTGCATGAAAGAACTGCCTGAATTGAACCTGCCGGAAGATGTTCACTACAGCAAAGATCATGAATGGGCCCGCAAGGAAAATGGACGAATACGGGTCGGTATCGACGATTACGCCCAGGACCAGCTCGGCGAAATCGTATACGTGGAGTTGCCAAAACCGGGTGATGTCTTTTCAACAGGCGCGGAGTTCGGCACGGTGGAATCGGTGAAAGCGGTGTCCGAACTGTTCATGCCCATGGGCGGCAGCGTCACCGCCGTCAACACCGCCCTGGCCGACTCGCCGGAACTGGTGAATACCAGTCCCTATGCCGACGGCTGGATGCTGGAGATCGAAGCGACGGACCCGAGCGAATGGGACGCGCTGATGAGCCGGGCGGAATATCTGGATCGGCTCCAAACGGAGGAATGATGCACTATTTCCCTCATACGGATGAAGACGTGGCCGAAATGCTGGCCAAGGTCGGCGTCAAACGACTTGCGGATCTGTTCGGCATCATCCCCGACGCATGCAAACGGAAAAACCCCCTGGACCTGCCGGCAGCCCTGACCGAAGGAGAAATGAACGCGCATATGGACCGGTTGTCGCGGTCCATGGCGGCCGCTCCGGAGTACAACAGTTTTTTGGGGGCCGGCCGCTATGATCATTTCATTCCCCATCTGATTCCCTCGCTGCTGGCGCGCGCGGAGTTCAGCACCGCCTACACGCCCTATCAACCGGAAGTCAGCCAGGGAACCTTGCAGGCCATCTACGAATACCAAACCCTGACGGCCCGTTTGCTGGGTCTTTCGGTGGCCAATGCGTCCCTGTATGACGGGGCCTCGGCCCTGGCGGAAGCCTTGCTCATGGCCATGCGCATCACCAAGAAAAGACGCATCGCCCTGTCGCGGCAGATCCATCCCACCTATCGCCAAGTGGTTGCGACCTATCTGGCGCCCACCGACCACGAGATCATCCTGCTGCCCTATCTACCCGACGGCCGCACGGATATCGCACCGGTTTCGTCCATCAATGATCTGGCGGCCGTTGCCGTTCAATCCCCCAATTTTTTCGGCTGCATCGAGTCTCTGTCCCACATCGCCGAAGCGGCGCACCGCCAGGCGGCTCTGTGCGTCACCGGTTTTACGGAAGCCCTGGCCTATGGGCTCCTCAAAAACCCCGGCAGCCAGGGAGCGGACATTGCCTGCGGCGAAGGCCAGAGCCTCGGCATCCCCATGAGCTACGGCGGCCCGGCGCTCGGCATGCTGGCCTGCAAGAACGAATATGTCCGCAGCATCCCCGGAAGACTGGTGGGCGAAACCACCGACATGGAAGGAAAGCGCGGATATGTCCTGACCCTGGCCACCCGGGAGCAGCATATCCGACGTGAAAAAGCGACGTCCAATATCTGCACCAACAGCAGTCTCAACGCCTTGGCGGCCGCCATGTTCATGGCCTCGGCCGGGAAAACGGGTATCCGGGAGATCGCCCGCCTGAATTACGACAAAACCGCTTATCTCAAAACGCGACTGGAAGAAAAAGGAACGGAACTACCCTTCCGTGCCCCGGTCTTCAACGAGTTCGTGGTTCGTTTTCCCGATGGATTCGAGCAACAATACCAAAGACTGCTTCAGGACAAACTCATCGCCGGCTTACCCCTTGAACGGTATTATCCCGAACTTGCGGGCCACTATCTGTTGAACGTCACCGAAACCAAAACCAGGAAACAGTTGGACGATTTCATCTGGGAGGTCCATCGATGAAAAACGAACTCAATAGGGACGGCCTGGCATTCAATGAACCGCTCCTGTGGGAACGCTCCCGCAAGGGCCGCGTGGGCCTGTCATTGCCCCGCCGGGATGTTGAAACCGCTGAAATTGGCGATGACCTGGTGGGCGATGCGACGAATTTCCCGGAACTGAGCGAAGTCGATGTGGCAAGGCACTATACCCGCTTGTCCCAGTGGAATTTCTGCATCGACACCAACATGTATCCCCTGGGTTCCTGCACCATGAAATACAACCCCAAAACCCATGAACGCCAGGCCGCCCTGCATGGCTTTGCCGCCGCGCATCCGCTGCTGCCGACACGCTTGTCACAGGGCCTGCTGCGCATGATGGCGGAACTGGAAACATTTCTGGCCGAGATCACCGGCATGGAGGCGGTCACCCTTCAACCGGCTGCCGGCGCCCACGGAGAGTTATGCGGCATGCTGATGTTTCATGCCTATCACCGGAAAAACGGCAACCCGCGCTCCAAAATCATTGTTCCCGATACGGCCCACGGGACCAACCCCGCCAGCGCAGCGCTCTGCAACTACCGGCCGATCAAGGTCAGCTCCGGGGAAAACGGCATTCTCGCCCCGGAAGAGATCGCCCGGGTCATGGATGAGGATACGGCCGGCATCATGATAACCAATCCCAATACCCTGGGGCTCTTTGAGGAAAACATTCGCGAAATTTCCGATATCGTTCATCAAAAAGGCGGGCTGGTATATGGCGACGGCGCCAATTTGAACGCCGTCATGGGCATCGTGGACCCGGCCGCCAGCGGACTGGACGTGCTGCATCTGAATCTGCACAAGACCTTTGCCACCCCCCACGGCGGCGGCGGTCCGGGTTCCGGGCCGGTCTGCGTCAAAAAGCATCTGGCGCCCTATTTACCCGTGCCGCGCATCATCCGCAAGGGGGACGCCTATGACATAGGGGAGAACTTCCCCGACAGTATCGGCCGCCTGCATTCTTTTTACGGCAATGTGGGCGTGATGATCCGGGCTTACTGCTATATCGCCGGAATGGGAGCGGACAATCTCAAGAAAGCGAGCCAGCTGGCGGTGCTCAACGCCAACTATCTGAAGGAAAGTCTGAAGGACACCTTCGAACTGCCCTATGATCGGCCCTGCATGCACGAATGTGTTTTTTCGGACCGCAAACAGCATGCCCATAAGATCACGACCCTGGACATGGTGAAACGCCTGATGGATTTCGGTTTTCATCCCCCGACCATTTATTTTCCCCTGATCGTCGGCGGCGCCATGATGGTGGAACCCACCGAAACCGAGTCCAGGGAAAACCTGGATCGCTTCATCGCCACGCTGAAAGCCATAGCCGCGGAGGCCGAGGGGAATCCGGAGATACTGCGCAAGGCACCCCACGGATGTCGCCTGCGACGGTTGGATGAAACGGCTGCAGCCAGAAAGCCGTGTCTGACGGGTTGAGGGATCTGCAACATGGGGATATCATCAGACCCTCAAGAAACATTTCAAATGGAGGCGTTTTCGGATACAGCAGGAATCGTCGACCAGGGGATCGTTGATGGCTGAAAAAAAATGGTTTCACGTGAACGCCGGTCTGTTGGATTATGATCAGGCCATGGAGTTGCAGACCCGTCTGGTGGGCGCCCGGATCGACGGGCGAATGACCACGGACGCGGTGCTTTGGCTGGAACACCCGCGGGTGTTCACCCTGGGGTTGCGGGGAGGTAGCGAAAACCTCCTGGTATCGGAATCCTTTCTGAAACAGCAGGGGATTCCCGTTGTCAAAACCCGACGGGGAGGCAATATCACCTATCACGGACCGGGCCAACTGATCGCCTACCCGATTATCGATTTAGGCGCCGCCCGGCTGCGGGTAGCCGATTACGTCGCCATGCTGGAAACGGTCATGCTGGAAACCTGTTCCGAGTTCGGCCTGCAGGCCTCCCGGAACCTTATCAACAGGGGCGTTTGGATGGAAAACCGCAAAATCGGCAGTATCGGCGTCGCCATCCGCAAGAGCGTCAGCTTTCACGGCATGGCGTTGAACGTCGATCCGGACCTCACTCCCTTTGAATGGATCCACCCCTGCGGACTCGCCCAAACCCGCATGACGTCACTGGCAACGGAAACCCGCAGGGCCGTCAGCCTGGATCAGGTGCGCCGCTGCGCCCAGCGCCGCATGGCCGCGGTGTTCAAGCGTACGCCGATTTCCCTGGACCTTGGTCAACTCCAGGCCATGCTCCAAGCAACAACGGTAACACCATGACCATGAAACAACCCCGGCCGCAACCCAAACCCGTCTGGCTGAGAAAACGTCTACCGAACGGAAAGACCTTTGAATCGGTCCGCAGTCTGCTTCAGGGCAGTCGTTTGCATACGGTCTGTGCAGAAGCCGCCTGTCCGAATATCTGGGAATGCTACAGCCGGCAGACAGCCACCTTCATGATCCTCGGCGATCGATGTTCCCGGGATTGTGGGTTCTGCGTGGTGAGTCACGGTCCTTTGCTGCCGCCGGATCCCGATGAACCGGCAAGAATCGCCGCCGTCGTAAACCGGCTTCAATTGACCTACGTGGTGATCACCTCCGTGACCCGGGACGATCTTCCGGATTACGGCGCCCGGCATTTCGCCGCAACGGTCGCGGCGCTCCGCGGTCTTTCTCCGCCGCGCACCATCGAACTGTTGATCCCCGATCTGATGGGCGACCCGGACGCGCTTCGGGTAATCGTCAATGCCGGCCCGGATGTCCTGAACCATAATGTGGAGACGGTCCCCCGCCTGTATGGAAGCGTTCGCCCCCAGGCTTCCTATGCCCGTTCCATCAACCTGCTGCGACAGGCGCAGGAACTCCGCCCCGACCTGCCCACCAAATCGGGGTTGATGCTCGGCCTCGGAGAAACCCCGGAAGAAGTGGAGGAAACCCTCCGGGACTTGCTTTCAGCGAAATGTCGCGTGCTGACATTGGGGCAATACCTCCAGCCTACCAAGCGTCAGTTGCCGGTGGACCGCTATGTCCCGCCGGAAGAGTTCGCGAAATGGCAGGAACGCGCTCTGGAGATGGGTTTTGATCAGGCGGCCTGCGGCCCCTTCGTGCGCAGTTCCTACCAGGCAAAAAATTTATTTGAACATCTGACCGCAACGCTCGGGAGAAAAAAATGAAAGCCTATAAAATTCTCATTCTGATCGGCAACGATCGACCGGGGATTGTCGACGACGTTTCCACCCTGCTGTACCATCACGACGCCAACATCGAAGACAGCCGCATGGCCGTTCTGGGGGGATGTTTTTCCATTATGGCGCTGTTTTCCTGTGCTACGGAGAAATTGGAAGGCATTCAAGCGGGGCTCTCGTTGATGGGAAAGCAAGGGTTTCAGACATTCCTGCACGACGCCGACAATCCCTTGATCCATGCAGGTGCGCCAGCGCTGCCCCTTCGATTTGAGATTCAATCCATGGATCATCCCGGCATCGTGCAGAAAGTCGTCCGCCTGCTCCACGACCATGAAGTGAACATTTTATCCCTGGACACCCAGGTCAGCCACGCACCCGTGTCCGGTGCGCCCTTGTTCGATCTGACCCTTACCGCCGACGTACCGGCGAAAGCGTCCATCGCCAAAATCAAATCCTCCCTTTCCGCCCTCGCAGAAGAGCTGGATCTGAATTTGCTGTACCATCGATAGGCGGATGGTTTACTGCTACCCGAAGGACTTTTGGATAGAAAGGATCGCCATCTATCGGTCTGCTTCAATCTTTGGCGGTTCAACGCTGTTCCGGTTTCGGTTTGTCCTGGATCGCCTTCATGTTTCACCGCCATTGAATTAGGCTTTGGGTTTCTTTTCCTGCTTTTCCTTGCGTTTTTCCTTCAAGGTTTTGGTCGGCTTCTTCTTCACATCTTTTTTCGTATCCCGCGACTTTGTCATCAGTATTCTCCTCAGTTGAATTAGATTATAAAAATCGGCATGTTCGACGTTTTCATTACCACAGTCCCATTACAGAGGCAAGGGGAAACGGCTCAGAATGGGAACGACGCGCAGAACGTTCCCATGATGCTGCGTCCTTTCAATATCGACTGTACCATATCGGATCTTGTTGTCGCAATGAATGAATCCCATCATTGGCATCTTCGTTGGAAAGGGACGGCTGTCATTCCACTTGAAGTGGACCCTGTTTTTGATTATAATGACGCCAATTGTCGACTTCAGTCGCTACAGGAGACACGTCATGGATCATCTCATTTGGGGCAAAAAATTCGAAACGAACGTACCGATGATCGACCAGCAACATCAAAAGCTGTTTCAGATCATCAATAATTTGGTGGATGTGATCAACAGCGGCGTTTCGAATCGCGATGTCATTTTTTCAATTCTATCGCAAATGTCCGATTATTCGCAATATCATTTCCGCTTTGAAAATAATTTGATTCAACAGGAAGACTATATCGGTCGAACGCGCCACCTCAACGAGCATGGGCTTTATTTGAAAAAGTTATGTAACTTCATCGACGACTTCTCGAATGAAAAAACCGACCTTACCAGCGCAATCCTGAATTTTCTGGTCGATTGGTGGTCCAACCATATCATCGGAATCGATCAGGAGCTGGCCGAACATGTGATCAAGCACCACCTGTCTTTTTCCGGCTTCGATCAATAACACCGGCTGCTGATCCACTTCCGTCAGCCCCCGAAAACCGGAACTTTACGTCCTCCGTACCGTTTATAACCATTTAATTTTTCTAAATAAAACAACAAGACCCAAGGCCAAGGCCGTCATCCCCAGCACCACAACGGTGAAGGCCCACGGATTGTCAGTTCCCGGGATACCACCCACGTTGATCCCCAACAAACCGGTGAACAAGCCCAACGGCAGAAAAATCGCGGCGACGATGGAAAGGGTGTACATGGCTTTATTCATCTGCTCGGAAAGACGGTTGTTGAGCTCTTCTTGGGTGATGGCCGCTCTTTCCCTGGCAGCGTCGATATCCTCCACAAAACGCGCGGTCCGTTCCGCAATTTCACGAAGATGCCCACGATTGATTTCGCTGAGCCATGCTATCCGGTCATGAAGGAGTCGCATGAGCACGTCTCGTTGCGGCGCAATATAACGACGAAGACCGATGGTTTTACGACGCAGATCCGCCAGCAGGGGGCGCAGTGCTTCGCTTTTCGCCGTCAGGACGGAATCCTCGAGTTCATCCACCTGGTCATCAAGATCCGTGACCACGTCACCGATTCGATCGGCGATCCGTTCCGCCACCAGCACGAGAAAGTCGCCGGCATTGCAAGGGCCTTCCCCGGAACCAATGGCGGCATGAATATCCGCAATGGCCATCAGCCGACGGTGCCGCATGGTGATGATGCGCTGATCGGTGAACAGCATGCGAACAGCGACCATGTCTTCGGGGTCCTCGCCCGGATTACAGTTCACGCCTCGCAGGATCAGGAGAAGCCCTTCGGGCGAGATGATATTACGCGGCCGGGTCCCTTCATCAATCAGGGAATCGCAGGTCAGCGGACTGAGTCCGCTTTTGTTCTCCAGCCATGATCGCGCCGTTTCATCGGCATAATCCAGATGCATCCAAAGAAGGCCGTCACCGGAACGCCATTTCAAGATATCAGACCAGCTCAAGGCCTTCCCGCCTCCGTTGCCGTCCAGCAAATAGGCATACAGCAATCCGTCGCTACCCCTCATTCCTATCTCCTTTCAGCATACGGAGCGCCAGTTGGCGTTTGTCATCGTTGGCATGATAGACCGTCCGGCTGGGGAAGGCGAAATCGATGCCTTCCCTATTGAAGTCGGTCAAAATATCCAGGCAGGTTTTCTGCAGCCACTCGCAGTAATCCCACCAGTTGGGCGGATGATACCAGGCCACCACCAGGATATTCAGGGACCAATCGTTGAAACCGTTGAAGTAAACGCGCGGCGGCCAGTCCGGATGCATGCCTTCATGATTGTCCAGTATCCGCCGGATGATCTCGACGGCCCTCTCGACCTTATCCGGCGGGGTGTCATAGGTGACGGTTATGTTGGTAAGCCAGCGGATGTTGGGTCGCCGCCCGATGTTTTCCACACTGGTGTTGATCACATTTTCATTGGGGATGGTGACCAGACTGCCGGTGAGGGTCCGAATACGGGTGCTGCGGAAACCCACCGACTCCACCGTACCATCATAACCGCTGATGACGATGCGTTCCCCCACCTGAAACGGCTTGTCAAAAAAAATGGTCATGGTGCCGAAAAAATTGGCCACCGAATCTTTGGCCGCCAGGGCGAAGGCCAGGCCGCCCAGCCCCAGAGACGCCAGCAAAGGGCCGATCTCGATGCCGGTCAGGTTTTGAATGAGAATGATGCCGCCCATGGCGAGGATGAAGATACGAAGGGTTTTACCGGCCAGCGGAGCCAGCATGTCGTCGATGGTGCTTTCCGTTTTGGCGGCCCATTTCCGCAACCGCACATCCATGAGGTCCACCAACCGAAAAAGAAACCAGATAAGGGCGATGGTGCCGCCGATATCGGCGGCTTTTTGTACGACCAGTTGCACCGTGTTCTTGCCGCCGGTGGACTGAAAATGAGCGAACAGGGGGGAAATCGCCAGATAGATTCCGTACACCCAGACAAAAAGCGTCAAGGGCTTGGAGAGCGCCCGCAGAAACAGTTTTCCCCACGGGGCGGTTTCGTCTATGGCCGAGCCGTTCTTGAGTTTGGACTGAATGAGCAGCTGGAGGACCCGTTCCATCACCACCACGCTGAAAACCAGCAACAGACAAAGGAGCATTTTAAGCCAGGTGATGCCGAACAGCGCCTCCGTATTCACCCAGCCGCCCACATGCCGGGCAGCTTTCTGACTGAAACGGTCGATGCCTTTTCCAATGGACTTGCCGGCGTCCGCAACTTTTTCGGTTTGGCTCGCCACGATGCCGTCACTTTTCAGCGAGAAAATCGGTTTCTCCACCGGACTCGCCGGGCGGGCACGATCATCCGCCAGCACGGGGACTGCCTGCAAAGCAACCGCACAGCATAAAAGAATCAATAACCTGGTGAGGATTCGAGCCTTCGGTTGCATGGGAAACCTCCTTGCCTTGTTTTTCGTATACGATCATTTTTTTGAAACGGCGAGTATCGGTTTATCGGATTACGTCCTGGATGGGTTGTGCACATTGTTCAGTGGAACCCAGGCGCTGCAGCAATCCCATGGAATCGATGTCGCCGCAGATCGGCATCCGAACGTTCGCCGGACTTTACGCCTTGTGGTTCTGCGGCCCATCTACATGATTCGAGGCGATCTTTTTTTCATAGTATAAATCACACCACTTTTCAAGGGGTCTCCCTCCCGGTTTCGACTGTTCTTTCCGAATAATTTGACAGATCCGTTCCCAACCGCTATAAACACTATCCATTGCGTCCACATTTTGGTCCTTTTCCCCGCGCCCCAAAGAGGTGAGCATGCAAGTTTTCAAAAACGCCGCGTTCCTGTCCTGTGAAGACAACAATCGAACCTTCGGCTATCTAGTGGAGGAAAACGGTAACATCGTTTTTACCGGCGAAGGACTGCCGGACAATTATGCCCATGCAGAGCCGGTGGATCTAAAGGGCGGATGCGTCGTACCGGCGTTCGGCGACACCCATATGCATTTCGAATCCTTTTCCTATTTCCATGCCGGTCTGGACTGCCGGCATGTCCGGGACTTTGATGAACTCGGGACGCTGATACGTAACTATATATCCGCGCACGGCCGTGAAAAGGTGATCGTCGGTTTCGGCTGCTCCGCCCACACCGTGAAGGAAAAACGGCTGCCCACAAAGGATGACCTGGACAGCATAACGGCCCATCCCATCATCATCGTCAAATATGACGGACACGCGGCCGTCGGTAACAGCACCCTGATCGGAAAACTACCCGGCGCGGCACTCAAAAAGGAAGAAGGTTTCGATCCGGATTCAGGTTGGTTTTTTCTCAATGCTTTCTACAAAGCGATAAACCATATCACAAAATCGGTATCCATTCCCCGGGTCTTCAACAACATGATCGGCGGCAGTAATTATCTGGCCCGCAACGGGATTGCCTTGGTGCACACAACGGAAGGCGTGGGGTTTCCCCTGGATTTAGACGTGGATATCATGCGCTTTACATCCCGCGGACTGCCCCAAACCTTTCGCACCTTTTTTCAGACCTTGGACGTCGGGAAAGTGTTGCGCCGTAAACTTCCCCGTATCGGCGGATGCTTTGCGACGGCTTTGGACGGCTGCTTCGGCTCCGAAGATGCGGCTCTCAAGCGACCCTATTCCAACCGACCGGATAATCGCGGGACCCTCTTCTATTCCCAATCGCACATAAACGATTTTATCACGACCGCCAACCGCAGCGGCCTGCAGATCGCCCTGCACGCCATCGGGGATGCGGCCATCGATCAGGCGCTGACCGCTTTTGAAATCGCCTTGCAGGATTTCCCTCGGGAAGACCATCGCCATATCATCATTCACGCGGACCTGATGAATCAGGAGATGATCGAAAAAGCGTCCCGTCTGGGAATTTGCATTGCGCTGCAGACGCCGTTTCTCAACTGGGAACAGGAACCGGTGACCTATCTGCAGGAGATTCTGGGGGATCGCATCAACCAACTAATTCCGCTGAAAACCATGCTCCAGAACGGCCTGACCCTGGCCGGCGGTTCGGACGCCCCTTGCACCCTGCCGGACCCCATTGCAGGTATCCATGCGGCATGCAATCATCCCAATCCGGATGAGAGCATTTCCGTTCTGGACGCCCTTCGGCTGCATACCAACTGGTGCGCCAGGCTCTCCTTTGACGAACAGCAGCGGGGAACGTTGACCAACGGGAAGGTCGCGGATTTTGTCGTTTTGGATCAGAACCCCCTCCAGATGCCCATAAACCGTCTGAAGGATTTGAAAATTAACGCCCTGTATCTGAAAGGCAAGGCCTATACCGGTGGACCCGGCGGCGCATTGTCACTTCTGCTGGACTCGATCGCCAACCGGTATTCATGAAAATTACCCCTATACCAGTATTCCACATTCAAATTGAGGTGCTGCAACGTGTCCCAAGAAAAAATTTTACAGGAAATGCAGGAAATGATGAAGATGGTGAAAGACGAGACCCGTGATTTGACGGAATTATTGTCCGCCATCGAGGAGGAAATCAAAACCGAATCCAGGACCCCGAATCCCCAAGAGACAAGCCTGAAAATCGATGACGAGTTGAACCGACGGTTGAAAGTCAAATGGGGTCAGATGAACAATTAAAACCTGAATTTGAAATTCCCGACTACCGATTGTATGACAACCGCATCATAACGAACCAAACTCCTGCACCATATGGAGGAAGGAGAACCGCCATGAATCAACCGAACCCTCAAGAAGTACCTCGTTGCCCCGGACGGCGCCGTTTCCTGAAGACCGCCGGCATCGCCGGCGCCGGCTTGATCACCTTTAGTCCGTTGGGCTGCGCCGGTGGAAAGGCCGGCAAAAAATCGATGCCCATACCGGTGATGTCGGAGGCAACAGAACGAGTGACGGTTCAGGCGGTTCCGAAAAACGCCTCCGACGAAGAGATTGTCCGGGCGGTCCGGCGAACAGCCGAAGCCGCCACCGATTTTTCGTGGCTTTCCAAAGGGGACGTCGTGTTTATCAAACTGGTAGCCAATTCTCCGAATCCGTATCCGGCCAGTACCTCCCCGCTCGCCGTGCGGGCCATGACCGGCTTGCTGCTTCAAAAAGGTGCCGGCAAGGTCATTGTCGGCGATAAACCGGGCGTCATGTCCGTTTATCATGAAAAAGAGAACCGGAGAGGATCCAGTCGAGACATCCTGACCCGGATCGGTCTGCATTCGGCAGCATCCGAATCCGGCGCGGAAGTCCACTATTTTGACGAATCCGGTTACGATTCCTATACCGGCTATCGCACCGTGCACCCGGGAAATTGGAAAAATGAACTGATGCTCCCCGACATTTTGAACCATGTCGATCACATCGTTCTGCTGCCGCGGGTCAGTCGTCATGTGCTTGCCGGATCGACTCTTGGCCTGAAAGCGGCCGTTGGATGGCTGCGGGACGACAGCCGCCTGGAATTTCACCGCGATGCCGACACCTTTTTTGAAAAGATCGCGGAAATCAATGACACCAGCGTGCTTCGGCAAAAACTGAGATTGACCCTGAGTGTCGGCACAAAAGTTCTTTCCACGTATGGACCCGACAAGGGATACATCGCCCAACCGGATACCGGTCTCGTATTTGCATCCGACTCGCTGCTGGCCCATGACATGACATCGTTGGGCTGGCTGCTGTGGACTCGGGAATTTGCAACACCGCCAGGCGAAATTTCCTGGTTCAACGATCCCTACACGGGTATCCCCTCTTCTCTCAACCGTGGATTTGTCGGGTATATCTGGGGAATACGTCAGTGGTATCACTATTCCCACTACGATCCGACGCCCATTACATCCATCCGCACGGATCCGGTGATATGCAGGGCCGCTCAGCTTTGGGGCGGACTGCCCACTTTGGAAATGGAGGATGTCGGCGGCAATCTTCCGGATCATATCCAGGGCTATCTCATGGAAAAAGCGACAGCGGCCGATGACGTCGAGCGGCAGGCGTCGTTGTCGACATCGGTCCAATCCTGTTCGTAATCGACGCAGCCAGCCCAGGAGTCGAAGGTGCGAATTGGATTGACATGATCAATGGAATAAGATTTGTTTTGTGGAATTTTCACCATCCAAACACAAGGAGATTGATAGATGACCCATTCCGGGCAAGACCAGGATTTTGATTTTACCGTCGACAGAAGCAATCTATATAAGGAAGAATCCATTACCGATCTCAAGGTAGCCTCCATCCGGCAACTGATCCCCGTTACGGTGGATGGCAGCCGTGACCCGAGCCGCGCCCCAATTTTTGTTGGTCACACCCAGCTCATGTCCCCCGAAGGCCCCCTGCCGATTCAGGCGAAACTGGAGGCCAACAATTTTTCAGAAGCCATGGATGTCTTCCCCAAAGCCATGAAGCAAGCGCTCGCCGAAATGATTGAAAGTCTCCGTGAAATGCAACAGCAGCGAGACGCACAACAGAAAAAAGATTCACGGATCATCGTACCCGGTCGATAAAAAAATGGGCCCCTCACCGGTTGGGACGCCCCGGGGGTGAGGGGCCCCATTTTTTGATTGTTATTTGATTCTAATTTGTTATACTGTCCTTACATTTTGGCGGACACACATATATACCCGTTTCTCGTTCAAGCGACACTTTCGATATTCCAGCAGTAGCTGTAGCTGTCCGGCTGTCCATGATTTTCGTATGTTGCAATCCCGACTTTTCCGATGCAGGCGAAGATGCGACGATACGGTTCTCAATATTCCCGACACATGACGAAAACGAACCTTCTCGTTTCTTGTTGGATGACCGCAGGCGGCTTCTTCCTGTCGCCGCCACGCTGTTTCCACTCCATTGCGCGCGAGGTCTGCCATGAATCCCTCTTTTGAGAAATTGAACAAACGTATTCAGGAACTTGAAGCCGAACTTGCCGAAAAAAAACAAACCATCGAACAATTTGTTCAAAGAGAATCCGCCTGTGAACTCCTCAATGAAAACCAGCGGGTGACACAGGAATATCTTGAACAGCGAGTCGCCGAACGGACAACGGCGCTGGCCCAGATCAACGAACAGCTGCGTCAGGAAATTTCCGAGCGACGCCAGGTGGAAAACGCCTTGCGCGAGAGCGAGGAAAAATACCGGCTACTCATCAATAACGCCAACGACGCCATTTTTATCGCTCAAGACGGATATGCCCAATTCCCCAATCCCAAAGCCATTCAGATGATCGGGTACAGCCGGGAAGAGCTGACTCAGATTCCCTACATTGAATTGATCCACCCGGATGACCGCAGGCTGGTGCAGGCGAGAAAAGTCAGACGTAGAAAAGGGGAAAACGTATCCAACACCTATTCCATGAGAATTCTCAATCGATCCGGCGAGGAAGTTTGGGTGGAACTGAATGCCGCCCCGATCACTTGGGAAAATAAACCGGCGACCATCAATTTCCTCCGCGATATAACCGAGCAAAAACGCTTGGAGGAGCAACTTCAGCAGGCCCAAAAAATGGAAGCCATCGGCACCTTGGCGGGTGGGATCGCCCATGATTTCAACAATATTCTATATCCTATCATCGCCCATACCGAATTGCTGAAACTGGACCTCCCCAAGGGATGCAATGCACAGGAAAACCTGAATAAAATCTTAAACGCCACCCAGCGGGCAAAAGAACTGGTGCAGCAGATACTGACCTTCTGCCGCAAAACGAACTCGGAACTCAAACCGATAAACCTTCAGCCCGTAGTCCAGGAAACCCTGAAGCTGTTACGCGCGTCCATACCGTCGACCATCGCTTTCGAGTTGAATATTCAGGAAGATTGCGGCGCTATTTTAGGGGATCCCGGACAGATACAGCGGCTTTTCGTCAATCTCTGTACCAATGCCTTCCATGCCATGGAACAGGAAGGCGGCAAATTATCCGTCGAATTGCGTCGGGAAACGGTTCACAACCGGCGACAAACATTTCCCGGTCCGGGAGACTACCTTCGCCTTTCCGTCACCGATACCGGTCACGGAATTCAACAAACCCATCTCGCGCGTATTTTCGACCCGTACTTTACAACCAAACATCCGGGGAAGGGAACCGGGCTGGGTTTGTCGGTCGTTCATGGAATCGTAAAAAGTCACGGCGGGGAATTGTTGGTTGAGAGTCAGGTAGGGCAAGGAACCAGTTTCCACGCCTATTTCCCCCTGATCAGCGAATGCGTGGAAAAAACGACCCAGCGTCTTCCGGAATCCATCCCCACCGGCAGCGAGTCGATTCTGTGTGTGGACGATGAATTGGCAATCGTGGAAGTGGTGAGTTCCATTCTCGAGAGCCTCGGTTATCGTGTAACGAAAATGACCAGTAGTATAGAAGCGTTCGAGCACTTCAAAACCCGGCCGAACGATTTCGACCTGGTCATTACGGATCTGACCATGCCGCATATCACGGGCGACCGTCTGGCCAAAAAAATATTGTCCATACGCAACGATATTCCCATCGTCCTGTGTACCGGATACAATCGCCGAATCAGCAAGGAGCACTCGCATTTCATCGGCATTTGCGCACATCTGATCAAACCCGTTTCCATCTTTGATCTTGCCAAAACCGTTCGCGATCTGCTCGACGGGAAAAACCGCGAAAGACGGATGTTCCTTCGCCACAGAGCGCTTCCCGGAGCCATGGCTATTCCCGCCGGCGCGCCTGATCGAAAGGGCCAAATAATCGATATCAGTAAAGGAGGTTTGGCATTTCAATTTGTGGCGGACGACGCGGGAAACCGAATGGAGGCAGGCGATCACCTCGCCATTCACATGAAGGCGGAGAGATGGGATGTGAAACCGGTGCAATTGGAATGCCGGGTGATCTCCCTGACCCCATTACAAGACATGCCCGGGAGTCAGAAAGACCTGCTGAGATGCTCGGTGCAATTCACGGCATTGACCGAGGAATCGAGCCGCTGGATAGAAACGATCATTGAGCATCATCCGATGGATGGCCCGTTCCTGCAACCCGACGGTGAGCCTATTCAAACTGCTTTTTGAATTCTCCGAACTGCGACTTCAACCCATTCAGTTCCGCGGACAGTTCGTTCACCCTTCTTTCCAGTTCACCGATTCGATCCCTTCCGGAATTGCCGGAATTCTCCTCGTCGTACTCTTGCTCGGCGGAGAATGCTGCTTCTTCCTCCCGATATTCCACTTCACCGGAAAGCAATTGGGTGTATCGACATTCCTTATGCCCGGGTCGGCGGGGCAGTTTGGCGACAAAAGGCCCTTTCTCATTTTCCATGAGTTTTTTCAAGGTATGCTCGACCGCGGGAAGACCATGAAATTCAGTTAACCGGGCCGTTCTGGATCGCAGCTCGCCGACGGTTTGGGGGCCCCTTAGAAGCAATTCACACAGGATAGCGAGTTCACTGACGGAAAAGTCGGCAATATCCTTCAGGTTGTGTTCGAACTTTTGTGTTCGGCTGCCGGCGGTCTTGATCTGCCAGACAAGGTGATGCGTTTTCAAGCCATCCAGCGACTGCAGCACCGTTTCTTCATCAAGCTCCATGACCGGATTGCGGTTGGTTTTTTGATTACACGCCGTGAGAAGCCCATTGAGCGTCAAAGGATAATAATCCGGTGTGGCGATTTGTTTTTCGATCAGCACTCCTATAATTCTCGCGTCCACAGCGCTAAGTGAAAATGCGAACATGGTCCCCCCCTCGTCGTCGGTTGTAAAAAAGATGATTGATCGAAATGCTGCTCCGGTTTCGGAATCTAGCACGCGAAATCACTCCCTGTCAAACAAGACTTACAGACATCCTGTGGAATTCGCTTGACACCAACCTTTCTACTGATTTAATCAGAGAAGATATGGGTAAACTGGTAGGAGTTTTTTTATTATTTTCAACCGAATTCAAGGTCAAACAGGATGATGAAAATCAAAAAGATCGTCATTGCACTAACGATTGTTCTGGCCGGGGTTTTGATTGTCGCATGGGCTTGTAAGGACCAGGAAGGGGGAAACGCGCCGGATTCCCGGGTGAAAAAATCGTTTTACTTCGGAATTCCAACCCAGCCTGTTTCTTCCGAATCGATCGTGGATGATTTCGAAAGCGAATATTCGTTTGCACCTGTTTTGCAGTTCGATCTGGTCAAGCATAATTTCCTGATCAAGAATCCCTCCAGTGAACCCCTCGAATTACGAAAGGTGGAAAGCTGCTGCGGCAGTCTGGTGGAATCCTACAGCCGGGAAATTCCGCCGGGAAAAGTAGGCGTCATCTCCATCGTTCTGCTGACCGATCGACGGGGCGGGAAGGAAATCAAGGGAGTCGTTCACGCCGTAACCAACCGCAAAACGAACCCGGAACTGAATATTCACATTTCCTGCCCAGTGAAAAAGTTCGCCGATATATCCGTTTACAAAATCATGCTGGACGGACCTTGCCATCAGGTTATCGAAGGATCGTCCATCGTGATTCCGTCGGAAGAGTATCCGTTTACCATTACCGGGATAAAGGCCAAAAAAGGCATCGATATCGAATATTCCTATCAACATGTCGTTCAGGAAGGCAAAAAAGGATACCGCGTAACGGCAAGGAGCATTCGGGAAAAAGGCGGTCCGATCCGGGATACGCTTTACATCCAGACGGACAATCCGGCAAGGCCGGAATTCATCATCCGGGTTGAAGGCAAAATCAGCGATTGCTGATTCACTGAATTTGATCCGGATATTTCTGGTAGATGTCCAGGGTCACTTTGTTGCCGCTGATCAGCATCGTGGCCAGTACGTTTTCATTGATAAATTTTGCTTTGTGGGTGATCGTCTTGCCGTAATAGTCTTCCTCCCAGTAGAACTCTTTTCGTTCCGCATCGTAGGTATAGGTTTTGGGTGACTCGAAGAAACTGTAGGTTCTGGTGGTTTCCTCATCCGGATTGAAAATGAAGGTGCCATCCTCCTGGGGTTCCAGGTTGAATCCGTTGTCTTCTCCCTTGAAGTCGTCCACGCTGATCCAGTCGCCGCCCCAAAGCGGCTGCGTGTCCGCATCACCGGTCTGCACCACCTCGTCCAGCAGCACCATATCTTCCACATGTTCAATATCCAGGTCGTATATCTGCTTTTTGATTTCTTCGATATCTTTCGGGTATTCCTTGGTCTCTGGTTCGGCCGGCTCCTCTTGCGGGCTCACCGGCCGCATTCCGATTTTCTTTGTCAACATCGAAGCCGCTTTGGCCGTGTTTGCCTGTTGCACCTTTTTCGGACCAGGTAGAGGATCTTCTCCCGTTTTCTCATCCGCTTCCTGTGCCTTATGGCTCAACGCTGGTGTTTTTGCAACCGGCGCGGGCCCGACGCCGGAATGGATTGCAAGATAGATACCCATCAATGAAACAATGGAGACGATACAACCGACAATGATTTTTTTCCTTTTCATAATTTCGAACCAATACGAAAAATTTTCCCTAAGAATTTCGTTGCGTTTTTTCAGTAAAGCGAGCGGCACCGGATCCAATCTTGATTTCATCCGGGCTTTTCTGTCGGGATTGCCGATTGTGAGACCACAACCGGCAATCGGAATCCCCACAAAGCCCGGATGAGCTCCAGGGACTTACCGGTATGTATTTTCCGTTACCATCACATTCCAGATCATATTTGCCAAAACTTGTGAGCCGGCAAGCGTCGGATGGATATCATCCGATTTGATATACGTCGCTTCATGTCCGGCAAACGCGGCCCGAGGATCTACCAGGAAAGCCGATCCTGGGTAGGGCGCGAAAATACCGGGATATGCATTCGAATAACAATAATCGATCGCTTCGTTCTTTTCCAGCTCGCTGCCTTTTACATGATAGTAGCCCAGCCATACGCAGTCATTGGGGGGGCCGACATAAATGGCATTCAGCATCACTTCCATTTTGTCGCCGATGTAATCGATGACATCGACGCAGCCCTGGGTCAACGGATCCGAATCGCAATCCATGGAACCCTGGAGGATATCATTGGCGCCGCCGTCTGCGATAACCGTTTTCAGGCTGGCGCGGCCGAGGGCGGTGTTCAACTGACTTTGAATGGCCGCGATTTTAGCACCACTTACGGATCTGTCCTTGTACATTTTACCGGACAAGGTTTTTAACGTTTTTTGGATATCCCCGGATAAATCAAAAACCGAGTCACCGACAATTTGAACATCATACTCACTGGCCGTGGGATTGTTAAAATCCCAACTGCAGCCCGTCAAGGATAGGGCCAGACCTGCCACCATACCGATCGCCAGAAAAATCTTTATCAACCTCATAAGACCTCCTCCTGTAATGAATGAATTGATATATGATCCAGTGCCGCTTGCTTTTCGATGATGGAATCAGAATAGAACCGCATGATGTACCAAATCTTTCAATAGGAACGCTCTAATAGGATCGGCGGATGGAGCGCCGGCTGAAGTAGCTTGTAAATACGCGTTTTTTTCAGTAAACAATGTTTTTTCGATAGTACTCTTATGTAAAATCCTCGAAAAGGCAACATGAAAAAAACAAGGGTAAAATATGGGCATCTTACCCATACTATTGGAAATTTAAACGGCAACAGATTCATTTTACAGCACATTGACTTATCTTGAATTCCGAGCTATTATGGCCGGCAGCTCAGAATTTTCATTCACTGTGCCGTTTGTGTATTATGGAGGAAACAGTCTTGAAATCAGCAGCGCCGCAAAACAAGAACGCAAAATCCGCCGCAAAAGTGAACACCCAGAAAAAACTGCTGCTGGAAAACGACAAAAAATACCGCCTGCTGGCCGACAGACTCACCGATATCATCTGGGCCTTGGATCTTGCCACCTTTCGTTTCGAATACGTCAGTCCCTCCATCGAACTCGTGGCCGGATACACCCTGGACGAAGCCATCGGCGCCCGATTGGACTGTTTTTTGACACCCGCAGCTCTCGTGAGCATTCAGCACATTTTTTTACAGGAATACGAGAAAGAGCAGCGCCATGAATCCGAAGCCCGAACTCTCGATTTCGAGGTGTACCATAAAGACGGCCGGATTATCTGGCTGGAGGCCTCGGCATGTTTTTACCGGAATGACCAAGGGGAAGCCATCGGTATCGTCGGTGTCGCCCGTGACTGCACCAAACGAAAGGAAGTGGAGCGTAAACTTCAACGCAATGAGGAAAAATATCGTGGTATTCTCGCCAATATCCAGGAGGCGTATGGAGAACTCGACCTTGCCGGCAATATTCTTTTTTGTAATGAAGAAGCCTGTGGGATCGCCGGCGTCGGCAGCGGCGCGGAACTGATCGGAGTGAATTACAAACAATTTCTGGATGACGAAAACCGCCGAAAAATTTTTGAAACCTTTCAGCGGGTATATCAGACCCATGAACCGGTCAAACGCTTCCAATGCGCCATTATCGATCGAAACGGCGTCGTCAAACAAATCGAAATGACGGCCCTGCTGCTGAAAGATCAGGATGGAAGGCCGGCTGGTTTTTGCGGATTGGGCCGTGATGTCACCGATGTAAAAAAGGCAACGGAAACCATGGACGCGCTGTTGAAGGCGAAAACCCGGGAGTTGACGGACGCCAATCAGGCCCTTGAGAAAACCAATATCGCCTTGCAGGTCCTCCTGGAAAAGAAGGATGAAACCCGCAACCGGCTGGAAGAAAAAATGCGGTTCAATGTCAGCGAGTTGATCCTGCCCGTACTGGAAAAACTGGCCAACAGCGGCCTGAATAACAAACAAAAAGCCTATATCGATATCGTGGCAAGGAACATCAACGATATCGTCAAACCTTTTTTGAAGGGCATCCCGCAGAAATTTTTAGAGCTGACCCCTAGTGAAATTCAGGTGCTGAACTTCATCAAACAGGGCAAGACCTCCAAAGAGATCGCCGTTCTCATGAATATCGCCGTCAGCACGGTGGATTTCCATCGCGACAACATTCGCAGGAAACTCCGCCTCAACAACAAAAAAGTCAATCTCCGGACATATCTGCAATCTCTTGAGTAATTCCAATATATTACCACGCTCTCCGCAACAGCCAGGAGATCAATTTCCACCGGAAATTGATCCGTTTTGCCGTTTGCAACCGTTTGAATACATACCATTCAAACTTTCCGATAAGGGAATAAGACCCCCGTATTTTCCGAAAGATACGCGTTTTTCGGAATTCCTTTTGATATTTTTTAATTTTGCCCGGACGCCACATGTCTTCCGGCCGGTAATGCCCCGTCCGTTTGGCCGATTGTTTTTGAATCTCCGCAGACAGAATGGCGGCCCAAAAGGTCGCCATGGACATTCCGGAATAGATCCCGGATGAGCCGAAGGGATCGACGAAGCCGGCGCTGTCGCCGATGAGAACGAGTCCCGGCATCGGTATCACGGAAGGAATCATGTTGGCGTTACTGAGTGCCGTAACCGCTTCATACTCGATCTCGGCCCCCTTGAAAAAGGAACTGAACCCGGGATATTCCTCCTTCAATCGTTTCCATACCTGAAGAAATGTTTTATTACCGGGCGCACGGACGGTGGCGGCCATTCGGGCGGCCTGCCCCATGCGGCACATAAGACCGAGTTCCATCCTGTTCCCGCCGATGGGGAACCCGTAGGCCACGCAGGGCGGAAAGTTGGGCGCATAGGAGAGGTCGCCATTGCCGATGAGAAAAAATTGCAGCGCCATTCCGGGATCGATCTCGATATTGGCGTTGCGCGCAATACATTTGACCATGGCGCAATTGAGGCGTTCATAATCCACCCCGTAATGCCTCCCCATAACACTTTTATGACCGTCGCAGGCCAACACGGCCTTTCCATGGACTTCCCGGACCGCGCCGTTTTCCTGTCGATAGCGAACCCCGGTACAAATTTGTTCACTGTTGACCACCGGACCGATGACCCGGGAATTGTATTGGATGGAAACACCGCTGGAAACCGCCGCCTGGGAGAGCCTCTCCATAAATTGGCGCCACTCAAAAAAATATATCTCTTTTTTTCCTTTGAGCACCGTCTGTTTCAAATCGCCTGGGCTGTGAAACGCAAGACTGCCGTCCATTCGATGGCATCGAGTTTCCCAAAAATCAGTCCCTAGAAGTTCCTCCAAAAGCGGATATCGATTGACCCCTTCTCCACGCGGCAGGGGGCCAGCGACGGCCCCCTTTTCCAATATCAACGCTTTCATCCCATTCCCGGCGGCGGCAATCCCGGCGGCGAGACCTGCCGGGCCGGCGCCGACAATCACAAAGTCATGGGCCTGCGCTGTCTCATCCTTCATGTTCCTTCTCTGCTCCTTTTCCCTCACAAGCCGTCAGCGCTTCGATTCCGCTATCATCAAAGACTGATAACCGTTGCATCGCATGCCAGCCGAATCAATTCCGCGGCCGTGGCCATACGGGCACCCTCCACCAGATCGGCGGCTCCGATCTGGCGCGCCGCCGCGCATGGCGTGCAGACCAGAATAGGCACATCATTGGCCTGCAAATAACTCAAATGGTCATCGGCGATATCCCCCGTCGCCGCCCGCAGATGATCGGCGAGTCCTTTTCTGGCCAGATACACCCCCTCATCCAACAGAAACAGCGTTGACTGCTTGCCCTCCTTATGGGCCACCATCGCCAAAAAAAGCCCGCGTGTTGATCGGTTGGGGTTGTCTGTTCCACACGATAGTAAAATCAAAACATGATTCGTCATCCGTCGTACCTCCATCTTTTTCGATTCATTCCGTATTGACATCTCCCCACGAGGATAAAAACAATTCGTATGCGTCGACCGCTTGACGTTGGGCGGCGCCGCGAATGCCGTTCATTTCTTCAAAATTGCCTGCCATCATATCGACCAACCGCGGATCCAGTTCGTCATTATCAGCCATCTGGTGAAGAAGATTCGCCGTATCCGATTTCCCCATACCTCTCCGATAGGGCCGGTCCTCGGTCAGGGCGGTAAAGACATCAGCCACTGCGATCAGCCGGGCGCCAAGGGGCAGTTCGTCCGCTTCGTAACCGAACGGATATCCGGAGCCGTTCAGGCGTTCCTGATGCAGCGCCCCCCAGGCGTTCACCATACGCAACATCTCGAATGGTGCCAAAGCCTGATAGGTATAGTATACATGGGAGCGCATGACAAACCATTCCTGCTTGCTGAGTTTGTCTTTTTTTTCGATAATCTCCGAGGGTATGGACAGCTTGCCGAGATCATGCAGATAAGCGGCGATTTCCACCAGGCGTCGCTCATGCCCTGAAAAACCAGCCAGTTTTGCCAAGGCGACGGCTGTTGCTGCGACACCGCTGGAATGGGTCGCCGTAAATTGACTTTTGAAATCAATGAGACGACACACCAGACGCGAGAATTCCAGCAAATCGTGAAGAGACAATTCCTGGTCTTTATGATAAAAAGCCTGTCGTAAAATACTCTCGATAAAATCGGAAGTGACTTCCAGCCAGATATAGTCGCGCTTGGCGAATTCCATGACCGCATTGACCTGCTCCGGAACAAAAATCGCTTGCCCGCTGGCCGAAACGGTCTCACAGATCTCCTCCACCTGGCTCAGAATGGGACGATCTTTTGTAATTTTTACCGCGATCCGGTCGGCCAGGTGCAGGATATGACTGCCCCGGGGGATGGTTTCCCCCTCCCGATAGGAACCGCGACCATTTTCCCATGGTATATGATGATATTTGATCAGACGCGCCGCAGAAGAAAACGGTTTGAAGTCCCTCAATAAAAAATATCCGGCCTGGGCATGCCGGCCCGGATTCAGATCCTCGAAGGCGAGAATATCCAGTCGGTCCTTCAGCGAAAACGCCCCGATGTCATGAAGCAAACCCGCAATCAACAATTCGTTCCGTTCTTCAATGGACAGGCCAAGTGTCTCGCCGATGCGGTGGGATAGGTACGCCACCTGTAAATGGTGCCCCCCCACGACCGGACTCATGATATCCACCAGCCTCGCAACGGAAGTCACCAGATCAAAAAATCGTACCCTCAGTTTGCCGGTTTCCATGCCCGCTCTCCTTATTGTTTCCGGATCGTTTCCAATTCCGAATGTCTCCGAAATGCGGCTGTTGTTTCCCGATGTGGATCAGCGTAATAAAACCGACGCCGATTGTCAATTTAAGAACCTGATGAGAATTTGGTAAAACCATTTGGAACGGCGGCAACATACCCAATCTCATCATTTGCTTGTTTCCAAAAAAGGGATGGTATATGAAATCAAATTTCAGTATGATCCGTTGATAAATCATTCGGTCGCTTTCATACCGAAAAGGACTTGGAAATAACATGATCACACTACTCGACTATGGTGCGGGCAATGTCCGCAGCGTCATCAATGCCATTGAACGCGCGGGAGAGACGGTTACGATCGTCCGCTCCGGAGCGGATATCGCCGCAGCTGAAAAATTGGTTTTCCCCGGTGTGGGCGCTTTCGGCAACATGATGCGGATACTACATCAAAAACAATTCGTTGAACCGCTGCGGGAATATCTGAGGGCGGATCGTCCGTTTCTGGGAATCTGTTTGGGGTTGCAGGCCTTATTCGAGGGCAGTGAAGAAGCCCCGGGCGTCGCCGGCCTTGGTTTCCTTCGCGGCCTCACCAAGCGTTTCGAAATCGACCTCTCGGTTCCGCATATCGGCTGGAACGGTCTCACCGCCAGACAGCCATCCCGAATCTTCGACGGGCTTGATGGCGATGAGAAGTTTTATTTTGTCCATTCTTATTATGTGGCGCCGCAAAACGACGGCATCGTATTGACCACCACGGATTACGGTTGCCGGTTCGTCAGCAGCATCCAAAAAGGCAACATCATCGCCACCCAGTTCCACCCCGAAAAAAGCGGCAATGCAGGTTTGCGTATCCTGAAAAATTTCATGGCCATGGATCGCCAACCGGTTCGACCGAAGCAAAATCCCGCACAAACACAATTGGCCAAACGCATTATCGCCTGCCTGGATGTTCGCTCCAATGATCAGAATGACCTGGTCGTCACCAAAGGAGACCAGTATGATGTCCGCGAAAAAGGAGCCGTACGCAATCTGGGGAAACCGGTTGAACTAGCCGGACGGTACTATACGGAAGGCGCCGATGAAATCACTTTCCTGAACATCACCGGGTTCCGGGATTTTCCCTTGGAAGACATGCCCATGCTGAAAGTGCTGGAACAGACCTCGCGAAACGTCTTTGTGCCGCTGACCATCGGCGGGGGAATCCGGGATTACACGGATCAAACCGGGCGCACCTATACGGCCCTTGAAGTGGCCGCCGAATATTTCCGCTCCGGGGCCGATAAAGTATCCATCGGAAGCGACGCGGTGTCGATCGTCGAAAACTACCTCGAAACCGGCCGAAAATCCGGACAAAGCGCCATCGAAGAAATTTCACGCGTTTACGGCAACCAGGCAGTGGTGATCTCCATCGACCCCCGGCGGGTGTATGTCGACACCCCGGATGCCGTTCGCCACCCGGTCATCCGGACCGCTATCCCGGGTCCCGGCGGAGAACAATATTGCTGGTATCAGTGCACCATCAAGGGAGGACGGGAAGGACGCGATGTGGACGCCGTAACCTTGGCCAAGGTCTGTGAAACACTAGGCGCCGGTGAAATTCTGTTGAACTGCATCGATCGGGACGGCACCAACTCCGGCTTTGATATCGAATTAATCAATGCCGTGAAATCAGCGGTTTCCATCCCGGTCATCGCCTCCAGCGGCGCCGGATGCGCGGAACACTTCCTCGAAGTCTTTACCAAAACCAAGGCCGAGTCCGCCCTGGCGGCCGGAATTTTTCATCGGCGCGAAGTACCCATCATGGCGGTAAAACAATTTCTGGAAGAAAAAGTGGAAATCCGGAAATCCTGATGGGCGGCGATAACGATTGGTGAGCAAATTTCGTAATCAATCGCAACGTTTTCGTAACCGAAAGGCGCTCCCCGATCCGGCCGATCATCATTTTCAAACAATTCCGAGTAGATAATTTTGGCATAGCTGTTGCTATAGTTTCCGTTCGAACGGTATTGCAGCCGTCGCCGCACCTCGCCATTACGATTTCTCTCTCCCCTGTGCGGCTGACCTTGGCGCATACTTGTCTCCGTGGGCGCCCCCCCATCTCCCTTTCCCCGTAACACGGCGGGAAGGTCGGAGCCAAGTGTGCCCAATCGTCAGCCCGCATGGGAGAGAGATTTTTTTACCCCTCCTCCTGTTCGTTTCAAACAATGATAATCGCAAAAACCGCTCCATTATGATATCATCTGCCAAGTGAAGAGGATTGCAAAGGAGCAAGCCCGAGGCGATGAGTACGATTTTTTCAAAAATGGACCAGCAGCAACGACTGAGGGTAAAACGATCGATCATGGCGGTCGGCTCTTATCTGATGTGGATGGGAATTGCATTATACTTTTACAACCGGGGAGTTCTTTCCCGGATCCGTATTGAAAATATCCTTCTGATTTTTGGCGTTATCGTGACATATAATTTGGGGTTGTTGCTCTTTATTCGAAGCGGATACAACAAGAAGCTGAAAGACCCCAGCCTCACCATGGTGCAGATGATCGTCGCAACAATCTGGGCCATGACATTCGTCTACTATGTGGATGAAGGCCGGGGCGCCATACTGCTCTTGTATCTGGTCGTATTCGTATTTGGGTTCTTCAAATTGCGAATGCGCCAATTCATCTTTCTTGCCGGCATGGCGGTCGTCAGCTACTGCGTGGTCATATATGTGCTGTACCGACAACATCCGGAAATCGTAAATCCCAAAACCGAGGCATTAAATGTCATTGTGCTTTCCATGGTACTGACCTGGTTTTCACTCGTGGGCGGCTACATAACGAATTTGAGAAACAAAGTAGCAAAAGCCATGGCGAAAATCGAGCAACTGGTCATTCATGATGATCTGACCCAGGTTTTCAATAGACGTCACCTGTTCACGGTCCTGGAACACGAAAAAGCGCTTGTGGACAGAGGAGGATATTTTTTTTCCATTTGTATTTTCGACCTGGATGATTTCAAACAAGTGAACGATACCTATGGTCACGAGATGGGTGATCAGGTTCTGCATACCATCGCGCAGTCGGTTCAGCGTACGTTGCGGGTGATTGATTGTATTGCACGGTATGGCGGCGAGGAATTCATTATAGTGCTTCCCGATTCCGAAATCAATGACGCCGGGATCTGTGCGGAAAGAGTCAGAGCGCTTGTTGAACACCTTGTTTTTACAGGCGCGATCGGAAACTTCAAGGTCACGGTTTCCTTGGGAGTGGCGACCTATCAGCCGGGTGAACGGATTTCGGAAGTCATCAACAGAGCGGACAAGGCGCTGTATCGCGCCAAAGCAGGCGGGAAAAACAGGGTGGAATGCGATCCCACACCAATCCATAATCCTTGATCGAACAACATATTGGTTCTCATAACATTTCACAAAGGATGGGCGCAACTCAAATAAAACAGGACGGCATCTGGGATGCCGTCCTATTGATTATTCTTGTTTTCGATAAAACGCGTTGCGCTACCGCTTCAAGTTGATAACCTCCCCCAGCAACGCGTCCACGGTGGTGACGATCTTGGAATTGGCCTGGAAGGCTCTTTGGGTCGTAATCATGTTGACGAACTCGGTGGCGATATCCACATTGGACTGTTCCAGGGAGTTCGGCGCGATGCTGCCGAGGCCATTGGTGCCTGGTCGGTTGGTGATCGCCGTACCGCTGTCGCGGGTTTCCCGGAAGAGATTCCCGCCTACTTTCAGGAGACCGTTGGTGTTCAGAAATTTTGCCAGGGCTACACGGTAGAGGGGAATCAACTGACCGTTGGAATAAATCCCGGTCATGACGCCGTCGACGTCCACATCCACTCCCTGCAAATCTCCGGCCCCGTAGCCGTCGGCGGATTGGAAAGTGGTCGTGGACGAACGGGCATACTGGGTGGTCGTCATGGAATCATTGACAAACTGTCCGGTTCCGTCATCCCGGGTGCCGATATCGAATTCGATATTCATCTGGGTAACACCGTCCTCTCCGCCGAGAAAATCCGTTATAAAATCAAAATAGCCGTTCGAGTTCGTCGACACTTCCCTCCAGGCCGTAGACCCCTCGATATCAAAGGTAATGGCGCTGTCATTGACATTGATACCGGTGGGAAGCGGTGTCTGGAACGTGAAGGTGATATCGTCATCGTCGTCATTATTCATATCAATGGAAACTGAATCCCTGTCGCCGCTGAGCGTGGCGTAGGGGTATTCGGTAGGCGGTACCCGCGGATCGATATCGAATTCAAAGATGCCGTTGGCGGCCAGTGCCTGGGGCGTACCGCCGGCATCCTCAAAGCTGAAATCCACATCGTTGACACCGTCGCCGTTGAGATCCAGGTAAACGCCGTTGGCAGTGGACAAACCCGTATCGATGACGGCGGAGGGGTACTCGAACGGCGGCACAAAGGTATCGATGTCGAACCGAACAGCACCGTCGGACGTAAGCGCCGACTGGAAGGTAAAGGTGACATCGGCGCTGCCGTTGCCGGTCATGTCGAGACTCAGGACATCCGGACCGGAAGTGCTCATGATGTTGGCTCCGGAATACTGGGCCGGCGCTCCTCCCCAGGCATCGATACCAAAATCCAGGGTTCCGTCGGCGGTGAGCGGCGTCATGAAGGTATATGTAACCTCCGCCGTGCCGTCGCCGTCCAGATCGATGGAAACCTGATTCTCATCGTTGGTGATGAATGCATTGGCGGCATAATCACCGCTTCCGGCCGGACTGTTGGCACCCCAGGACCAGGTAGTGGTGGCGCTGGTATAAACCAGGTTGTAGGTCACACTGGAATCCACCAGCGGACCGCCGCCGGACAGCGTGTCGGCGATGTCGATCATGGTATTGTTGCCGCTCACGCCACCGCCATAAGTCGGTCCGGTTACGGAAGGCATGCCCCAAGACCAGGCACCGTCGGCATCGATCCGGAAGGAAACGCGATCCCCATTCTGGGCCAACGCCGGGTTGACAGCGAACTGAAAGCGGATATCCTCACCGTCGCCGGTCAAATCCAGGGACAATGTATCGGTGGCCGTATTCCACGACGGCGCCAGTCGACCGGCGTAGTCCACTACCGGGTCCGCTCCTGCCACATAGCTCCAGGTATCGCCCACGCCATCATATTGGAGAGTATACACGATCGACGAATCCCGGATCATGTTCTCCTCTTGGGTCATGGTCATGGTGGTGTTGGCCGCGGTGATAACGCCGGTACCGCTGCCGTCGGTGTAACCGAGATTGGTGACCCCGACGATGTTATTCCAATATAGCCGAAGCCCCTCAACACGCTCGGTCAGAACGGAAGGATCGCTGACAACTGCGGTGGTATTCCCCAGACTGATCCCACCGCTGTAGGCAACGTTTGAAAGGTCACGGGCATAGGGTGAAACAAAATTCCATTCACCGGCCGTCACATCATACCACAAGTTGATATTCTGAGAAAAACTCGTCATCACCTCCGGATTGGTGACATTTTCGACACCGGTCAAGGCCGCCGGGGTCAAATTGCCGGTATCCATGTTGGTGATATTCTGCAGCAACGGCATACTCCAGTACCATTCCTCTGCACTGGCGTCCCAGTTGATGCGCAGGTCGTTGGAGTCAGTGGTCAGCACATTGGGGTTGGCGATCTCCAGCGTTGTGTTGTCATTGGCCGTATCGCCGATATAACGGGTATTGACCACGTCCTGGACATGGATATTGTTGGGATTGACAATGTCGAACTTCAACGCGTCGGTTGCCTGGGCCGGTCTTGTGAAGGAAATGGTCAGATCCACAGTCCGATCGGCGTCACCGTCCAGATTCAACCGGATTGAATTGGCGTCGCCGCTGATGATGCTGGCGCTCGGATAGTTGGTCGGAAGATCCGCCGCCGTTATGACCCCCGCAGGAGGCGCGACATCCTCGAACTGCCAGTTCGAGCCGTCAAATTCGAGACTGAATCCGTAGCCGTCCAGAGGCAGGGCGTCATAATTGCTGATCGTAAAATTGGTATTCTCCTCCGTGATGGCGCCGCTGGTGATGACATTGCCGATCCGTCCGGTAAATCGTTCCATGGTCATATTTGAGATGGTGCCGCTGCTGTCGGAAAAGGTGATCGTTCCCCGGGCCAGCAGCCCTTCCCCCACCGTATCCTGAACCAGATTGCGTTTGTCTTCATTGGGGTTGCAAGTAATCATATACTCCCACTCGGAGCCGGTTTTTTTATCGTAATATACCGTTATATCATGCGTGCTGCCCAGGGAGTCATACACCTTGACCACGGTCTGATAATGATAATTGGATGTATCGATGGGGGTTGTGGCTGTAGCGTCCCAAGGATTCGTCAGCACGGATGTGAGGCTGGTGGCGTTGGAATTCAGGTTGGTGATAACGGTCATGTGTTCACTCATGGAGGGAGGGGATGTGAAGGACGTCAACATGATATCCGTCACCGAACCGATGTCGTCGCCATTGTCATCCAATTTCCAGCCCTGGGCCACATATCCTTCCGGATTGGTCAGCACGCCCTCCTTATCGAACCGGAAATTACCCGCACGGGTATAGAAGAGCTGTTCCGTGGCGGATTCCCGCATCACGAAAAATCCTTCTCCGCCGATGGCCAAATCGGTGGTATTACCGGTGGACTCGAAAGAACCCTGCTGGAAAACGGCCGACACATCTCCGAGGGCCATACCGCGCCCCACCTGGGCCGTACCTGCTTGGGTCGCAATGGCCTGACTCAATAAATCCTGGAAAACATAACGGCTGCCCTTGAAGCCGGTGGTATTGACGTTGGCGATGTTATCGCCGATCACCTGCATGGCATTCCCTAAATTGGTCATACCGCTGATACCTGAATACAACGAACTGGTCAGAGACATATGTGGCCCCCTTTAAGTGGTTCAATCCATCGTTGGCCGTTGGCCGTTTTGAAAAAACGCTTCCAAATCAATCATTCGTAATTCGTAATTTCTGATTCGTAATTGTTGGCCGGTCAGCCGGCCAACGGATCAACCGTCTCTCCCGTATCGGCTTCGACTTCGGCCTGTTGCGGCTGCCAAACACTTCTAACCGTTGATGGATCAAGCAGCCTGTCGCCGACCTGCAGATAAGCCGTACCGTTTTCATACGTGACACCGGTCACCTCTCCGATGACGGATGTTTTTACCGGAACGAATCCACCGATAGCGTCGAGTGCGAATACCTCATAGGTATAATTCCCGTCCGCAAGGGATTGACCGGCATTGTCCTTCCCATCCCATTCGATATCATGGGTGCCGGAATCTTTCTGACCGGCATAGAGCGTACGAACCTCCTGACCGCTGGAATTATAGATACTGATGGAAACTTCGGCCGGTTCTTCCATGGTATACCGGCCGCCCGCGGCTTTCCCGCCCTTCAGCACCATGGTCTCGGCGATCCCGGAGACCTCTTTGCCGATATATTCAATCAGATTATCCTCCCGTTTGGCATCCATTGACTGCAGCAACGCTTCCAGGTTGTCGTTGGTACTGAATTGCTGCTCCAACATGGAGAACTGCGCCAGCTGGGCGGTAAAATCGGTTCCCTCCAATGGATTCAGCGGGTCCTGATGTTTGAGTTGAGCGATCAGCATGTTCAGGAACGCCTCGCGGCCCAGCGGGTCTTTCTTCTTCTCGGCCTCTTGCGTATGTCCCGACAAGAGACCGTTCACCGAAGTGCTGCCGTATGTCGATTGAACTGTTGTCATGGCGAACTCTCTTTGAATTGATGGTTACGGGTTAGGGCTTCTCGGAATTAAATGATCAGATCCAAAAGGCCGCTGGGCTGGCGAGGCCGCAAAGCCGCAAGTTGTTCCATGGCAGCGGCGCCGCTCGTATCGTCATCCCCGGATATCCTGAAAACGGATTTTTTTCGACCGGAAGACTGATTGGCATCTTCGCGGGTCTGCGCCATATGTTGATCGAAATTGAAAGCGATCTGCACATCGATCTTTTCAAGCCGGATTCCCTGTTCAATCAGGAGCGAGCGCATTTCCTCCACATGGGAAGCAAGCATTTCACGGGTGGTTCGCTGCTCGGTGACAATGCTCACCCGCACACCATCCTTGACGTTCTCGAGGCTGATGTGGAGCCGGCCCAAGTGCGGCGGCTTCAGTTGCAAATGAATTTCGTTTGTGTTTTCCTGGACCGAACGCACGATCTGGCGATTGACTTGATTCAGTACATAGGCCGGCAGTGTTTTCCCGGTCGAGCCGGCACTCGTCGTGGAAAACGCGTCGCCGGTTCTGCCGGAATTTTTCAATCCGTCCCCCATGGATGTCATATTCCGGCCGCTGGGATCTTCCTTTTTTTCCCTCATATCATCATTGGGTTCGGCGCCGATAACCTCTCGTATTTTATTACCGCCGACACTGAACGTGCCGGGAATTTCACTTTTCAGATCGTCACCGGCCAACTTTTTTTCCCCGATGAGTTTGCGATAATCCATCCCGGGTTCCACGGGAGTGATCACCTTACCGGGTTCAATCTTATTACTATTGTTCGATTTTACATCAATGGATTTGTTCCTGCTGATGGCTTCTTTTTCATTATCGACCATGCGGTTCGGAAGTATTCGCCGGATCGTTTCCGTTGACGATGAATCAAGTGGCGAAGATTCCTTGGTAATAGCGCTGAAAAAGCGCTCTCCGACCGCGGCCAGCGAGGCGGCAATATTTTTTTTGCCCGCGCCGTTCCGTACTTTTGTTTCCAGGGCGGCAATGAAGGTTTCCAGATCGATCTCTCCCTTCCCACCGGCTTCGCCGCTCTCCAATCCCATGGCTGCCATCAAATTTTCGATCTCGCCCCGATCTTCCGTCGCGTATCGCAGATGGATTCCTTCCGATTGTTTGCTGACACCCCGGAGTTTTTCGATCAGACGTTGCAGACTGATTCCCTCCCCGGCGACAGTGCTGCCGGATAGTGCTTGATCGATCTGACCCTGATCCATTCCGAATTTTGACATGATCACCTGTAAAAAGGGTGATGAGGAGATATTCAGCATGTCATTTCTATCGGCTCCGTCTTCATCCAATTGACGCAGCCTGGCAAACAGATCGGAGGCTTTGACGCTGGAAGTGCCCACACTCGTTTTCAGTCCGTCAAACAGTTCGGCCACTTTCGCCGAATTAAATCCCGCGGCGACCAATATTTTTTTTATGGCGCTCAACCCCTTTTCGTTTACCTGCAGTTGTTCTAGGTTGCCGCCTTTGGCCAACAATACCTGGCGGAACATCTCGATGATGTTTTGGTCGGGGTTGATTTTCAGCTCCTCCCTCATGAGAGGCTGACCGCCCGACAAGGACCGGGAAAGTATATTGGCAAAAATCCCCTTCTGTCCAGACAGGCTTGTTTTCGATGCAGACAGCAGCCCTTCCATTCCTTTTGCATTCAACTTATTCGCCGCAAAAGGCGTTTCAGCACCCACAATCGGATTGAACATGAAATTTTGCTGGATCATACGATTTCCCATCGAATCGAAAAGTTTTTCACATTCCGTTTTCGGCTATCATGGCGACCTGAACGGACCTTTCTGAACCGTGTTTGAGCAACGACCATGCCAATTCAAAACGTTAGATGTTTTTTGGTATTTTTTCGGCATGTTAAAAACATGTATTCCAAATCGGGAAATCCGACTCATTCCGACGGGACGCATTTCTTTCCGGTAAGGACGACCGGAAGAAGGAAAATATTGCCTATGGGGTACAGTGAAATTTATGGAGGGGACACAAAAGAACTACCATCGGAATGAATTGCTTTGCAGCGAATGTTGCGGGGAGAATAATGAGAGGACGAACCAAGTCGTTACGGGGTTTTCTTGCGTTTATTGTTTTCAGCCAGACGCTCACTGATTCTGGCAGCGCGCTCTTCGTCGACATATGCCAGGATCTGACCGGCCTGCTCACCTTTCATGCGCAGAAATATCTTTTCAGCCACTTCGATATCCAGCTTATCGATAATCGGAGCCGCTTCCTTGGGCTTCATATTCGCATATACCTTCACTAGTTGCTTCAGTTTTTTCTCTTCGGCGGCCTTTTGACTGCTTGCGGAATTTGCATCTTTGCTTTCGACGGCTTTCAGTTTTTCGTCCAACTGCTGATTCTTCTTGGCCAAGGACTCGATCTCGACGGCAATTTCCTGTTTCAAGTCTTCCAGCTTTCTCTTTTCATCCGCAAGGCGCTTTTCCGCAGATTGAATCTCAAGACGTTTCTGTTCCAGACTTTCCAGCGTAATTTTAATTTCTTCGACTGCCGCAACGTTTTCTTTTGGGATTGCTTCAGGCTCGGGGATCGCCGTTTCCGTTGCCTGCCCGGTTTGCCCGTCGGCAGCGGGCGATGCCTTTTCCGCAGGTGGGTCTGTTTTGGCCGCCCCGTTTTCTTCCTGACCGAAGGCGAGCCGATCACCCCAAAACCGTCCGCCGATATCGATCAAATTGGTAGACAAGTGGATGATGAGCGCCAATTTCACCAACAGCAGGACGGTCAATACAATTTTCATCTTCGCTGTCATCTGCATCCTCATTCGATGATCTCCCGGGCCTTTCTCACCGTAACCATGTCATCGATTTCCTTCTGTAAATATTGCGTTATATCCTGATAATAGACCTCTTTTTTCCGGTCTTTCAGGTTTTCCAGCAGTTTTTTCTCTTTTGATTTCTGCGCCAGCTCCTGTTGTCTCTTTTCCGTTACCTGCTGCAATTTCGATCGGCGGCGGCGCTCCATATCCAAAGCCATTTCAATTCCGGTGAGATATCCGCGATGCAGCCGGTATTCCGTTATTGGGATACCGGCACTGGTCTTTTCGTCGAGTGATTTGGCGGATTCGGCAAAGGCCTCATTACCCTTGAGAATGCGTCTTTCACTATCGGCCAAATCGGTTTGGGCCTGGAATAGTTTTTGTTGGGCCTGTCGCTCCCGAAATCCTCGATAGCGTAATAAGGGTTCAAGACGGAAGCGGAATCGTTTCATGCATGTCTACCTTATGTATTGTCTTTCCGGGATCGAATTTGAAATTGATACCGGCAATCATGGCATTCCTTCAACGATTATCGAATAATTCCCTGAAGTTTCTTCATCCCGGCTTCGTATGACATGGCCGTGTCGATATCCTGCCGCAACAGCGCGTTAATTTTGGGAACAACCTGGATCGCATGGTCAATGCGAACATCCGAGCCGGCCACATAGGCACCGATGGAAATCATGTCCTCGGCCTCCCGGAAAGTGGCGAGTGCATCAATTGCTTTTGCACGCAGTTCGACATGTCCCCGCGGCACCACATCCCGCATGACGCGGCTGACACTTTCCAACACGTCGATTGCCGGATAATGACCGCGATTTGCGAGTTTACGCGACAAAACGATATGGCCGTCCACAATTGATCGAACCGTATCACCCACCGGATCATTGAGATCATCCCCTTCCACTAAAACCGTATAAATTCCGGTGATGCTCCCCTTCCCGCGCACACTGCCGGCTCTTTCCAGCAAAACCGGAATCTGTACAAAAAAAGAAGGCGTATATCCCCGCGTGGTAGGCGGCTCTCCGGCTGCCAGGCCCACGTCACGGGAAGACATGGCGAATCGGGTGATCGAATCCATGATCAAGAGCACGTTTTTGCCATGATCCCGAAAATATTCCGCCAACGTTGTCGCCAAATAAGCGCCTCTCATCCGGACAAGAGGCGGTGAATCGGAAGTTGCCGCCACTACGACGGCCCGCTTCATCCCCTCCGGACCGAGATCTTTTTCGACGACTTCCTTGATTTCACGTCCGCGTTCGCCGATCAGCCCGATAATGATCACATCGGCTGTTGAATGGCGGGTCATCATACCCATCAATATGCTCTTGCCGACTCCGGAACCGGACATAATCGCTACCCGTTGTCCCTGGCCCAGGGGTATCATGGTATTGATGGCGGCGATTCCCACATCCATCATTTTCCGAATCGGTTGCCGATCCATGGGATTGATCCTGGTTCCGTACAAGGGGTACTGATCATCCGGATGTATTTCCCCATTACCGTCGATGGGAAGCCCCATCCCGTTGATGACACGACCGATGAAAGCGTTTCCCACGTCGACTTTGGGGTTGTTGTCCAGAAACAATATACGACTGCCCGGCTTTATCCCCAACGTGTCGCCATAAGGCATCAGCAATACACGATCATCCTTGAAACCGACGACTTGCGCCATGGTCCCTTTTCCATGCTCATTTTCAATCGTGCAGAGGCTTCCGATACTCATCCCCAGACCATGGCCCTCGGCAATGAGCCCGATCAACTGCGTGATCTTGCCTTCCAGATAAATCTCGTCGCAGGCATCGACAGCCGTCTCATATGCTTGCCAGTCAATCCGGAAATCCATTTCCAAGGTCATCCTTTGATGCGGTTGGCATCCACCATACTGTTTTTTATACTTTCAAGCCGTTTCTCGATGTCCACAACGACATTGCCGGAACGGGTCTCAATCGTACACCCGCCGCGTTTGACGGAATGGTCCGAAATCAGCTCCACATTTTTCAGTTCTTTGATCTGGACAAAAATATCTTCTTTGATCAGCTCAATAAATTCGTAATCATCCGGATGAATTTTAATACTGACCTCGGTGGGCTCCGGTATGATTTCAAACGCCTTCAAAATCGATCGTTTGACGGTCTCATTGTCGCTCTGAACGTGTCCCATAACCACCTTTTCGACGGCGCGGAAGACAAGTCCGAGGATTTCCTTTTCATAGGTCGCTACCATTCGCTGCCAGAGGCCTTCGATGTCGGATAAAATCATCTGAAAACGATCCGCCATAGCCTCCGATTTCTTTTTGCCGGCCGCCAGCCCTTCCTGCTCCCCCTTGGCGAAACCCTCGGCATAGGCGTTTTTCTCAATCTGCTTCGGATCGATGCGCTGCCCCGGTTCCGCTTGTTGCGCCCCTTCTCCTTCGGGATGCCGGGAATCTCGGCCGGAATCGATTCCGGTCCCCTTGGCTCCGCCATCATTCATCCCAGGGGTTTTCTTGTAGATCGGACGAAATTCTCCAGCTGTTTCTCGCGCAGGACAAGTATCGTATATCAACCGAAACGCTTCATCTCGTGCGCTGTTCGACAAACCGTAATCAATTTCCAGGGTTTGAAACTTCTCCAGCTGGCGTATATCTAAAGGCCGCCACTCGCCTGGTGCCTCGTTCTTATATTCGGGCTGCGATTTAGACAAGAATATCACCTCCTCCTTTGCCCAATGTGATGGTGCCTTCCGCTTCCAGTTCCTTGGCGGCGTTCACAATGGCCTGCTGAGCCGCTTCCACATCGGACAACTTGGCCGGCCCCATGACCTCGAGATCTTCCATCAACATCTCGGCTGCCCGGCTTGAAAGGTTGCCGAGAATTTTCTTTTTCATCTCTTCACTGGCTGTTTTCATGGCCAACGTCAACTGACCGCTTTCGACCTTTTTCAAGATCTCCCGCATGCCTCTGTCATCCACGGCGGTGAGATCTTCAAAGACGAACATCAATTTGCGGATCTCATCCACCATGTCCGCCTGTTCTTCCTCGATCTTCTCCATAATCATGTCTTCCGTCGCTTTATCAACGCTGTTAAGAATGTCGACCAGCGCCGGAATTCCACCGGATTTGGTGCTGCCGCTGCCCAGGTTGCCGATCTCATTGCGCAAGGCCTCGTCCACATCCCTGACGACTTCTTCGGACACCTGACCCAGTTTTGCGATGCGCAGCGCAATATCGCCTTTTTTTTCATCCGGAAGTGCCATCAGAATCTCCGACGAACTTTCCGCTGGCAGATGCGTCAGAATCATGGCGATGGTCTGGGGATGTTCGGTTGCGAGATACGATGCCAAGGTAGCGGGATTGACTTCCCGACTCCAATTGAACGGGACTTCGCGTTTGTTTTCCTCAATCGCCTTGAATATCTTGTCGGCTTTATCTTTTGCAAGGGCCTTGCCGACGACGTTTTTGGCAAAATACTCTCCCCCCACAAGCAACCGTCCCTCATCTTCAAAAACGGCAACGAAATCTTCCAAAACCGCGGTCACCACTTCCGGGGGAATCTGCTCGATCTGCGCCATGGCATTGGCGACCAGCTTGATCTCCTCATCGGACATATTCCGAAATGCCTGGGTGGTGTAGGCTTCTCCCATGGTCAGTAAAAACACGGCCGTCTTTTGAACACCGGTTAAATTTTGCGGATCCAGCTTGCTGTTTTTCATCTTCAGGTCTCCGCCATCCAGCCTTTCAGTATTGTGGCGGATTTATCGATATCTTCCTTTGCGTAATGTTTGGCCTTCTCCTTGGGTGTCATTTTACTTGGATCGGAAAGGGCCCTTTCCGCCGCACCAGGCGGCAGGCCCATTCTTTCGTCAGGCGCCGGTAAGGACTCGACCACCGTCGTCTTGATCTCTTTCATTGTCTTGATCAAGGGCAAAACAATGAAAACGAACAGCAACAAAACCAGCACTATGTTGATGACACTGCGACCATACTGGCGATAGAAATCTTTCCAGTCGAAACCGGTGATTTCAGCCATCTCATCGGTTTCGGAAAATGGAAACGATTCCACCGTTACTTGATCCTCGCGGTCTTCGCTATATCCCATGGCGTTCTGGACGATCCCCTTGAACTGTTCCAGTTCCGCCGGTGTGCGGGCCGAATACTGGCGTACCGGCTTGTCATTGGCATCATTTTCAATACGATAATTTCCGTCCAGTACCGCTGCTACCGAAAGCCGTTTGAGGATCCCAACCGGTTTGACGGTCCGCTTGACAGTACGGTTGAGTTCATAGTTGACGGTTTCATCCTGCTTATTGTTTTTTTCACTGCTGCCGCCTCCAGGCTCCTGTCCTGGAGCAGTAATCCGATTGACACTCGACACTTCCCCCGGACCGGATGTTTTATCTTTCGTTTCCAAGAGATTTTGACGACTGCGCACCACCTGAACATCCGGATCGTATAATTCCTCATTGATATCGATCTGATCGAAATCCATGTCTGCCGCCACCCGGACAATGGCTTTACCCGGACCAACGATACGCTCCAGCATGGTTTGAATCCGGGCCGCAAGACTCTTTTCAACGGATGATTTGTATTGCAGCTGAGAATCCGCCTGTTCCCCGAACTTTTCTTCCTCCGAGGCACCCTTGAACAGCACTCTTCCCTTGGTGTCCACTACGGCAACCCGATCCGGGGTCATCCCTTCAAGGGCGCTCGCAACCAGATGAACAACGGCCCCGATTTTTTCCGGCGACAAATCCCTTCGCAATTTCAACAACACGGAAACCGACGGAGGCTTGGTCTCTTCAATGAAAACGGAATCTTTCGGCATGGCGATCATGACCCGGGCATCCTCGACTTCCTGAAATTCCCGGATGGTTCGGGCCAGTTCTCCTTGCAACGCCCGCTGGTAGTTCATTTTCTGGACGAAGTCGGTGGTCCCGAAATCGGTTTCATCAAACAGCTCATACCCCACCGTTCCCCCTTTGGGCAATCCGGCCGCCGCCATGGATAGACGCACATCATACACTTGCGGGGAGGGCACTTTTATAGTGGTGCCATTGCCGGCCAATTCGTAGGGGATATTCTGCTCTTTCAACTTTTCCACGATTTTGGCGGCATCTTCCTGGGTCAACCCGGTGTAGGCGGTCTGGAAGTCAATCCGATTGGCCCAAAAAAACATGGCGGAAAAAGCGGCGATGAGCAGCGCAAGCATGGTCGCCATTCCGATTTTTCTGGACATCGGCATCCGCTGGTAAATCCTGAAAATCTGCTGAACCGCTGGATTGCTGCGCAGGGTTCCAGGGGCGAGCTCTCTATTTTCGGCAGCCATCTCTTGATCACCTCATCATTGCTTGCGTATGAATATCGTTTACGGAAACACCATCAGAACTGCAGACGCATGATTTCACGGTAGGCATCCATGACTTTGGTTCGCACTTGTAAAAACAACCGAAAAGACAGATCCGCCTCCTGGACCCGCAACATCCCCTCATGAATACCCAGTTTCCCTTCGATTACTTGTGTAATGGCTTGATCCGCACCGATTTGTTCCTGGTTGACTTCCGCAATGGCATCTTTCATTCGCTGGGCAAAACCAGTTCCTTGGTTTCGAGGCTTGCCCGCCGACTGCAATGTCGCTGCAGTGGTTCCCGTTTCAATTCTGTTCATTTCCGCACTCCCTGTTTTTCAGATCAATCCCCATCATCTATTTGCCGATTTCCAGGGCTTTCAGAATCATGCCCTTCGTGTTGGTCAATGCGGCCACATTGGCTTCATAGGCCCGCCGGGCAACCATCATATCGGCCATTTCGGTCAGATGACTGACATTCGGCATGGCCACATAACCGGTCGTGGGATCCGCATCGGGATGGGAAGGGTTGTATACCAGATGAAAATCCTCCTGAGATTGAACGATTTCGGCAACCTCGACGCCCTGGGAATTGTGCTGCGCCTCCTCCAGCCGACTCTCGAAAGATGGCATGGAAGCAGCTTGGAAAACGACCATTTTACGTCGATATGGGCCACCTTCTGGCGTCCTTGTTGTCTCCGCGTTGGCCAAATTTTCAGCGATGACATTCAGTTTCGTCCGGTTCGCACTCAACCCGCTGCTACTGATGCGAAGCGCCTGTGTGAAATCCATCAGCGACCTCCTTCGGTGATGCTCTGACGCAACATGCCGATTTTGCGCAACAGGAGCTCCACGCTTGTTCGATACTGAATATTGTTTTCAATCAAATGACTCATTTCCGTGTCGATATCGACGGAATCAAGATGATAGTCATCCCCTTCCCCCTGTCGGACACTCCCCGCCATATCGACGTCGATTGCCTTGCTCGGCAAATGTTTCGGGTTGGTGCGCCGCAGTCCGGCATCGTCGGGCTGCATTGCCTGCGCGAGGGTTGACTGGAAATCAATATCTTTGGGTTGATAACCGATGGTATCCACGTTGGCGATATTCCCGCTGATCAGACTGTTTCGACGGGCCGCGATATCGAGAGACTTGCTCAACAAAAAATGGGTTTTATCAAAAATGAAGGAATCGGTCATAATCTGCTCCTTGGATAATCGTCCGGTCACCAGGCCGAGAAACCTTGTAACGGCGTCTCGATCTCAATCCTTCGTCCTGTATCCCGATTCAAAAGCAATTTGCATGCCCGTTTGGGGTCTACAGACAATGAAATATGGATAATCAAAGTTCATCCGCTTTCAGGCTGTCCAGGGTCTCACGATACTCATGCAGCTTATTGCGCAAAGTCCGCACACTGATCCCTAACATTTTCGCCGCATGTGTCCGATTTCCCTTCGTTTTATCAAGCGTGTGAAAAATCATTTTCTTTTCCACTTCTTTTAAGGGAACACTCAGAAGACTTTCCGGCAAGCCCGGTTCCGTGTCCATTGAAAACACGTGGCTGGTATCCGATTCCTCATCTATAAAAAGATCCGCCTCACCGATGGTGTCGCCCTCCGACAACAGTACCGCGCGTTGAATAATATTTTCCAGTTCACGGACATTTCCCTGGAAAGCATGCCCTGCAAGGCGACGACAGGCCTCGTCAGTCAAACTTTTGACATTGCGGCCGTCAATCTCGTTATACTTTTCGATAAAATAACGGGTCAGAATCAGAATATCTTCTTCCCGTTCACCTAAAGACGGGATTCGAATGGGGATGGTGTTCAGCCGATAATATAAATCCTCGCGGAATTCACCCTTGCGAACCGCTTCCTTGATGTCCCGGTTGCTGGTGGCAATCACACGAACATCAATTTTGATCGGACGTATCCCGCCGACCCGGTCGATTTCCCTTTCCTGAAGGATACGAAGGAGCTTGGATTGCAGATGGAATTGCATCTCGGTAATTTCATCCAGCAAAAGTGTTCCGCCGTCGGCCAGCTCGAATTTCCCCGGCTTTCTTGAAATCGCCCCGGTAAAGGCACCTTTTTCGTGTCCGAACAGTTCGCTCTCCAGCAACGATTCCGGCAAAGCGGCGCAATTGACCGCCACAAACGGATTGTTACGCCGGTTGCTGTGGAAATGAATATATCGGGCAACGAGTTCCTTTCCCGTTCCGCTCTCACCCTGAATAAATACAGATGCTTGACTGCCGGCAATCTTTCTGGCAAGGTCCAGCAATTTCTGAAAGGCAGGATCATTGGTGACAATCTTTACCGGTCCCAAGGTGGAAGAAGATGGAGTCGGGGTCCCGACCGGATTCTGAAAAATCTTTTCAACCAAAAGCCGAAGCTGCGTTTTTTCGATTGGTTTCATCAGAAAATCGGTCGCTCCGGCTTTCATCAATTCAACCGCACTTTCTACCGAAGCATGTCGTGCCGCAAAAATGACCCGAACGGCCTCTCCCTTGGCGCCGGCCTGCTCCAGAATCGTCGCACCATCCATATTGGGTGCATCGGTATCGGCGATAACCAGTCGATACTCATCAACTTTTAATTTCCGGACCGCATCCATCCCATCGGAGGCCGTCACGACGGGATACCCCCAATCTTCCAGAACCTCGCACAGTCGGCTTCTCTCCCGGTGGTCGGCTTCGATCAGCAAAATGCTTGCTTTTTCCATATGTTCCGTTCTCTGATTCCTGTCCGCCCGAATCTATATCCGCGATCATCCATATCTTTCTTCGCGGATGAAATAATCAGCCGGCAGCCGCCGGCCTCTCATGTCCGCTCCAGTCTGTTCTCGAAAGCGATGCTTCGCAGTCTTTCTTCCGCCAGCTTTCCCCAGATCGGATCTCCGGTCGCCGCCACCTCTCGGTAAACTTGAGCTGCCCGATCGGATGCCTTGCTTTTCAAGTAGGCTTCGGCAAGTAAATAGCGGAGACCGGCAAGTCCTTCCTCACGGCGAAAATATTGGATGGCCGTAGTAAACGCATCCACAGCCTGCCCATAGGAACCCATGGCCAAAAACGTTTCGCCCAACTCGCGATAGGCCGAAGACATAGGGGCAGGATCGGAACCGGCGATGGAGGCATATAACTTGATGGCCTTCATGATGCGCTCGGTTTTTTCCTCATACTTGCCGGTTCCGGCCGACACACGTGACAGCAGCATCAGGACATCGGCTTTTTCCGAATCGTTCTTCGCGAGCAACAACGCATTTTGGAAAGCCCCTTCGGCCTTTTGATAATCCTTCTTTTCCAACCATCCCCTTCCGATGCGCATATGCGCTTCGGCGACATATTCCCCCTTGGGATCCTCCAGCAAATATTGATTCAGCTTCACCAGCCCGTCCTCCAAAGCGCCGGCCTCGAGGAGAGATTTCCCCAGCAGAAAAAGGAGGTCCTTGGGTCTTTTAGAATCCTGGAAAAGCTTGTAGGCTTTCCCCAGATTATCAGCAGCCTGGGGATATAGATTCCCAAGATAGAAAGCCTTTCCCGAAAGATAAAATAAATTGGGACTTTCAATCCGCTTGATGGCTTTGCGCTCTTTTTCGGCCGTCTGCAGAATGTGAGGATAGTCGTTCACAGCCATTCGCTGTTGAAAATATTTTTCAAACGATTGCTCCTGGAGATACTCGGCCTCCCTTCGCAACGCTCGGCCACTGACTTGAATGAGTTCATTGATGGTCGCGATACTTTCCTTGTACTTGCCCTCTTTTTGCTGAATTTCCGCAAGACGTAATCTGCTCAGGTCCGCCATGGGATGGTTGGGGAAATCCTCCATGATCATCCGGTAAATCTTTTCCTTCTCATCCGGTTTATCCGTGAGATTGGCCAGTCGCAAAGAGCTGATAATGAAACCGTCGGTCCCGGGGTATCGATCCCGCACCTGCTCATAGATCTTTTTGGCCTTGTCGATCCGTTTTTCATCCGCGTAGGTGTCGCCGATCCGTGTCAGGGTAATATGATTATCCGACATATTGGGATAGATATTGTATGCCTTGGCCAGCACGTCCCTCGCCTTCGGATATTTAGCGGTCTGGTAATAGCAGTTTCCGATGGTGATCAACAGATCCGGAGAAGTATACATCATGCGCGGATACGCGTCCACGAGGGCCTCAAGGTGCTCCAGCGCCTTTGAAAACCGATTTAATTCGAAATAGGCCTTACCGAGCTCTAGCTTGGTTTCTTTTTCAAATACATTGCCGGGATATTGGTTGACGGCTTGTTCATAATAGGAGATGGCTTGGGAGGTTTTCTTGGATTTGGCGTATAGCCGCCCGACTTCAAACAACACTTCCGGCGTTCCGGGATATTTCTTGAATGTGCCGAGTACGATCTTGAAATATCCCAGGGCTTCCGCGTCGTTGTTCATTGCCACATATATCTTCCCAAGCATGGTCAAAGCGAATGGGGTATATTTCGATTGTGCGTAATAACTGATGGCGTCCTGCAACTCATTGGCGGCTTCCAGCAATTGGAATTCATCCGCTCCTTCACTGTGTTTGTAAGCCGTCAGACCTTTCAGGAAAAAGGCCGCCTCCCTGCATTTTTCCGATGGGCCGGACTGCAGAAACGCGTCGATGATCGTATGGGCCTCTTCATACAAACCCTTCCGACAATAATCGGTGGCTTTTTGAAGGGGCTCTTCTTTCCCACATCCGTCCGACGAAAAAACATCGAGGAAATCATCGATACTGCCGGTCAACTTGTTTTTCACGGGTATCGCTTGAACAGCGGGAAGCGATATTTCCGGTTTTGGAGCCGGCGGCAATTCAGCACTCGGTTGGGGTGCGTTTGTCGTTTTCCCAGCCGCCGAGACCGTCATCAAAGAGGCCGGTTTGCGTTTCAAATGGACGTCTCGCGTTTTTCGGGGCGGCCCGTCCTGGACCAAAGCAACCCGGATTGTCAACGTTTTGGCGTCGCTTCCCCATTCGGCGTCCACCGTTCCCATTCCGGGAACGGAAATGACCTTCAGGCTGACAACTCCATCCGGAAGATTCACAAACCGGAACTCACTTACCCAAAATCTTCCGGGTCCAGCGGTTTGGATATTGCCGGCAAGTACCACATCCCGTAAGGCGATGGACATGGAATTCGCTTCCTCTAAACGGATAATCTTATAATCGGTTTTCCCGCTTAAACGGATGGCGATCCGTGCAGGTTTATCGTAGACCTGTATGTCTTCGACAGTTCGCACGGCACTCCCCCGCGCCTCATCGACGCCGACCGGCGGCAAGGCGAGGCAGACAACCAACCAGAGGAATATGATTTTAGTCAGATTCAATTTGTTAACGGTGTTGTTTCCAGATGCACTTGCGTTCAATTCCATGGTTCAATCAGCGATTCGACAGGGTGATTCAATTACGTGATAATAGCAAACTACATGCCAAATTCATTTTTCGCGACTTGGCCCATGCAAGTCATGACACCCATGATGACAGGCGGGCGGGAAACCATAGGAATACGGCCGGATATGATGTTTTTGAAAAACCAACCGGCCCTGCCGGTCTCGATTCGACAGAAGATATTTCCGACAGGAGGGAATGCGGCGTGATTCAGGTGGAGGAAAGAGTCAAGAATTTGGCGCACGACTCGGCGTGACAAATCCGTTCAATGTAATGCAGGGCCTTCTTCCGAGATATGTTCATCCTCGAGTTTCAATTTTTTAATTTTTTCAACCAGGGTGGTCCGATTCATCTTCAGAATTTCAGCGGCTTTTGCTTTTACCCAGTTTGTCTGTCGCAGGGCCTCCAGTATCAGATCCTTTTGATATTCCTCTACGGCTTCATTGAATCCGATTCCGGTTTCAAAATATTCGACAGGCTGGGTCGCATGCAGGCTCGGCACGGCGTGAAGCCCTTGGGGCAAGTCAGTGACATCGATGTTCGCATGCCCGACCATCACGTACAGTCTTTCCATCAGATTCTCGAGTTCGCGGACATTCCCCGGCCAATGATGTTTCAACAAGGCAGTCATGGCCGCCTCTGTAAAAACCTTCAGCCCTTGCCCCCTTTCTTCCGCCAGCTTTTTCTGGAAATAATGCACCAGCAGCGGGATATCCGCCTTTCGGTTCCGCAACGGCGCAATTTGAATGGGAATGACATTCAAACGATAATACAGGTCTTCCCTGAATGTTCCATTCCGGATGGCTTCTTTCAAGTCCTTATTGGTTGCCGCTAAAATTCGCGTGTCGACCCGGATGGGCCGGGTGCCGCCTACACGCTCCAAGGTCTGATCTTGAATAACGCGCAGTAATTTCACCTGCAGGTTAGGACTCATATCCCCGATTTCATCTAAAAAAATCGTCCCGTGATCGGCGATCTCAAATCGTCCGATACGGGCATGGTGAGCCCCGGTAAAAGCGCCTTTCTCATGTCCGAACAGCTCACTTTCCAGCAACTCGGCTGGAATCGCGCCACAATTAATCGTTATCATGGCATTATCCCGCCTGAGACTTTGGGCATGAATGGCCCGGGCAACCAATTCCTTGCCTGTCCCGCTTTCACCGGTTATCAAGACAGTGCTGTTTGTCGGAGCGACTTTTTTGACGATGGTAAGGACCTGGCGAATCTCGGGACACTCGCCGATGAGCACGCCCCCCATCCTATGATGACGATCACCGTTCATATGAATCAGCCTAAAATCTTCTTCAGTTTTTCCGAGATCTGATCGGCTGTGAATGGTTTGACCACATAGTTGGATACCCCTGCTTGAACCGCCTCGATGACATTCTGCTTCTGGGCTTCGGCCGTTACCATCAGAAACGGAAGCGATTTGGTCTCTGGCATTGAACGCACCTGTTTCAGGAGCTCAAGGCCGGTCATCTTCGGCATATTCCAATCCGAAACAATCAGGTCGAAACTGTTTGTCTTCAGCAATTCGAGAGCCGTCGTACCATCATCCGCCTCGGTCACGTTGGTAAATCCAAGCTGTTTCAAAATATTTTTCATAATTCGGCGCATTGTCGCAAAATCGTCGACAATCAATATTTTTATCGAAAAATCCATTCAGCAGTTCCTCCTTTTTTATCATTCTCTTCTGATGGCAAGCCGCTGTTCTCGCATCCAGGCGAAGCTTCACCGTTACTGGGGCAACTCATTTCTCCAAACAGACCTCGATGGTAAATTTGCCCCCCTCGGTGGTGAAAGGGATTGCGATCTTTGGTCCGTCGGTATAGTGCGTGATCATATGGTTTTTACCGGATATCACCGATGGAATCGCCGCCTCGAAAACCCTCCCGGATTCCTCCAGTTCCCTTCTAGCCTGTCCGGAAATCATATTGGTCAACTCTCCCACTGCATCGGCAACCTCGCTGTTGAGTTCCGTCATGGTCTCGCCGAACATGTTTGAAACAATTTTCAATATACTTCCCTCGTCGAATGTGACGGCAATTGTTCCATTGGCCTCACCGGTAATGCCGATCACACCGGTCACATCCCCTTTCGCGACATCATCCTTTTTCAGATACGGCTTCTCCGCCGTACACTTTACAAAGGCCATGGTTTCCAACACATTCATGGTCGCATTTATAAAGGGATTAATCAGCTTCGCATCCATTTTTCACCCTCCTTCGGCCGCAGCCAACTTCAAAAAACGTCATCACTTCAATCATTGGTCCGGGCATTCAGCAGATTCAAAAGAGTATGCCAAAAAGGCACCATATTCATGGGTCAATATATGCTATCGGGATCGGCTGTATTGTAACGCACGATATTCTTCAGATGGGTATAGCTGTCCAGGTCCATGGACTCAAACAAAACCGCAATCCCGACCGGCTCCTTCCGAACCGTTGTTCCTTTCATCTGCAACATCAGCGGTTCCACCATTCCGGTCAGATGAATTTCCACCTGGCAACTTTCATTCAGCGGGATATTGTCCTGTGTGTTGATGAAGACGCCGTTCAGGCTAAGGTCCTTTGAACTGCCTGTAACATGGATTTCGTTTCCAGCCATCTTCAAAACGATGTTGGTACTGAATTCGACCCGACGCTTTCTTCTTCTTTCATCTTCCATCTGTTGCGTCATGAGATTTTTTCACCTCCATGGAAACATCCAGTTGGCGGAGAGCCCAATCCGGTGCCCCTACTCAGCCGGTAGTATCCTTCTTCCGTCGAATCATTTTTCTTTGCTGGCGAAACGCGCAGGCAATAAGCGCTTCTCGCTGTTCCGGAGTCATTTTGATAAACTTGATACCGACTTCACAGAATCCTGATTCCGGTCCCTGATGTGGCCGGGAGTGCACGACCTCTCCATATACATAAAAACGACCGATAGGGAATCCCGGGATTTTGAGAGAGATATCCAGTATCTGTCCTTTTTCAACCGGTCCTTGCAAGACGAAACTGATACCCGACCCACTGATATCAATTGTCTGCTTCACCTGCAGCTCCTTTCTCCCCCGATTTCCGTCCAGCGCATCAATAATCCGCTCCAGCTTCTCGTCCATCCTGTCCAAATATTCCACCAGATAATGGATAACCGATTCCTGGCTTTCTTCGATTCGATCCATATAATCCGCAAAATGGGATAGAGATGTGTTCCGACAACGGATCCCTTCCACTTCTTGGGGTTCGATCATCCTCACCTTGGCACGCGTTTCGATAATCACGCGTACATCCTGACGTTTTTCAGAGCGGTTGTTGTTCGGCATCGATCGTAACGTAGTCTGTAATATCCATCCAAAAAGGTATTTCGGGGTTCAGGTCAAGGCCGCAGCGGTGTTGAAATCACAGATATATCGAAATGAAGTATAGCATCCGGATTGCGCTATTGCAATCTATTCGGAAAATCCGTTCGAACAGTCCGCTTTCGCAACCTGTTGGGTTTCTTTCAGGAAACATGCTGGCTTTCATCATCCTCGATACTAATCAATCCCTGATTGAACATGTCAAAAAACGCTTCCACGCAACGGGGATCGAACTGACTTCCGGCACCCTCCTTCAAGATCGCCAATACTTTTTCAATGGGCATTTTCCTTCGGTAGGCTCGGTCGGAAGCCATGGCGTCATATGCATCCGCCACGGAAAGAATCCGTGCAAGAAACGGGATTTCATCGGCCTTTAACCCATCAGGATAACCGGTACCATCATATCGTTCATGGTGGTGCCGAATAATTCCCTGGTGTTCATCCCACATACCAAGTTGACCGATAATTTCCGCCCCGATATCCGGGTGTTCCTTTATTTTCTGGAATTCTTGCTCCGTCAGCCGTCCGGGTTTGAGAAGGATATCATCACGGATACCAATTTTCCCAATGTCATGGAGTGGTCCGGCAATATTGAGGATATCGATCTCCTCCTCACCGCAGCCGATCGCTTTTCCGATTTTGACGGCTATCTCCGTCACCCTGTTGGAATGCTGTTCCGTATACGGATCCCTCGCTTCAATGGCTTTCACGAACGCATTGAGAGTGGTAATGAGGCCGCTGTTGATATGTTCATACAACGCCAGATTTTCGATGGCATAGGCTGCGCGCTGGGTCATAAAGGACAAATAATATAGTTCCTTATCCGAAAAACGTTTGTTTCCCGATATGACCTTGGCGGACAAAACCCCGAACACTTTTTCTTGGATCTTCATCGGCACGACCATCAGGGATGATATATCGGGAGATAGGCCTCGCATTCCGTGGCTATTGGAAATGAGCAACGGCAATTCATCACCGACGGTTTCCATAATCAGTCGACGGAAAGCCTCGTCCTCCGTTTTTTCGGAAGCACCATGGGGCGCGAAATCCTTTCCCGCTCCCCGATGAAATTCCGCCACTTCAAACGGCCTGTTTTCCGCTTCATGGATCACATAGAATTTGGAAATATCGGCGTGGGTCAACTCAACGGCCATTTCGACAATCCGCTTATATACATCCACGCTGCGACCGACCGCGGCCACATCATTCATAATCCGATTGAGCACATTCAGTTCTTCAACCTTGTAAAGCAGCTCCTGATTGATTTTTTCCAGTCGGGCTTTGCCTTCGACTTCTTTTTTTAACAAAATGTTTTCAACAAAAAGCTGTCGTTCCCGCAAGACCCGACGAACGCAAACCTCCATTTGATTCAAATTCACCGGCTTGATAAGGAAATCGACAACCCCGTTCTTGAGGGTTCGAATCGTATTGTCCAGCGAGGGATAGCCGGTCATGACGATGACCGGAATGGTATTGTCCATTTTGCGGATTTGCTCCGCCAGCTCTAGCCCGTCCATTTCCGGCATGTTGATATCGGTGAAACAGCAATCCACTCTTGATTTATTCAGAATTTCAATCGCCTCGAGGCCGTTTCGAGCAGAAATCACGTGATAGCCTTTGTGTTTGAAAAACTCGACCGCGATCTCGAGGATACTCTCCTCGTCATCCACGAAAAGGATGTTCTCCTTGTCTGCTTCCACGGTTTTCTGAGGATTGGATCGATTCAACTTATCTTCCTTTATTTCCATGAATCGCTGCTATTCTTTCGGATGTTGATGGTACCGTATCAATGTATTCACTCGGAGCAACTCCTTTCCGGGCATTTGACCGAGTAGATGGTCGGCAAAGCAACAGCGGTCATATGGAAAAGGGTGAAAAACGGAACTATCTGGGTAACGATAATGGTCGCTCGAATTCGGCATCCATTAGAACGGCAAAAACACGGAGTCTGTCTACTATGTTATCGTATTGTCATCTTGCCGACAAGATCCCGAGGTTTGTTGAGGATTCAAAATTTCAAGTCTGTAGGGTATGGTACCATAAAATTTGATTTTCAGCACGTTTTTTTTAATATGCACAAAAATATTCTGGAAATGTCTCCGTTTCAGGCCGAAAAAGGTTGAGATTTTACTGAAAATGGCCTATTTTACTCTCATTCTTTTTTTAAAATCCCAACGACCTTCTGTCTGAAGCCTGTTTCCCTGAACTCTTACGGTACATGAAAAGGCGAACGGTATTAAAAAATATCCTATCGGCCATTATCGGGGGCTCTCCGGCCATCCAGGCGCTACTCTTTACAGCCACGTCCCTTGCGGCTGATGATGGCCGTCAATTTGATGAGCACATTCGAGATTACTTGTTTAAAATGAAGCATTTTGATTGTCCTCATGAAACGGACGTCTATCTTGAACCGAATGACCTTGGTGTTTTTCAAACCGTTCTCGGTCGTTTCAAACGGATTCAACAAACAATCGGTTTCGGCCATTTTTGTCTGTTGGATTTCCACCAGGCGACCGAAATCGCCAAAAATCATACCCGGATCGGCGCCTTCCCTCACCGGGAACTCGAATTTTGCGAAAAAATTTTTGGGGAGGATGGGGCCCGATTCGGATTTTTGGGTATCAAACCGCTGAGCAAACTGACGGATCGGATCAACACAAAATGGGTCACGAAAATTCCTTGCAGTGGGAATTACCTTTACAAGGGAACGCCCTTGGAAACATACCTGAAAATCAAAAAAGATGTCGGCCCTTCAGTTGTTCTGACTTCCGGAATCCGCAGCATCGCCAAACAATTCCTGCTGTTTTTTAATAAAATCAGTCTATGCAACGGCAATATTTCACAGGCGTCCAGATCCATCGCGCCACCCGGTTATTCGTTTCACGGTGTCGGGGATTTCGATGTCGGTCAGATCAATTTCGGCGCCGCCAATTTCACCGATCGATTTACCCAGTCCACCGTCTTCGACAAGCTTCAGGGACTGGGTTACATTGATCTCCGATATCCGGAGTATAACCTGATGGGTGTCCGGTTCGAACCTTGGCATATCCGGGTGAACGGGAAGACTTCTTGTGCATAGGATGATCTCCCATAATCGGGCAGATCGCTTTCGCCATCAATGCTTAAAACTTCTTTGCCCCGTATACACCATCGTAGCGCCGGCCTCATTACAGGCTTCAATCACCTGATAGTCATTCAATGAACCACCAGGTTGAACGACAGCAGCGATTCCTTCCCGCAATCCCACATCCACACCGTCCCGAAAGGGGAAGAAGGCGTCGCTTACCATGCTCGCCCCCATCAGACCGCCCTTCTCCACAGCGACTTTCTCCATGATAGCCCGCTTTTTCTCCGGATCCGTCAATTCGTTGTATGCCGTTCCAAACAGTTCAAAACAGTAACGGTCGGCAAGCTTTTTATAGGCTTTGTCCCGAGCGATCTCAGCCACTCCGACCCGATCCTGTTCACCGGTTCCAATACCAATGGTTACGCCGTCTTTTACGTAAATCACCGAGTTTGAGGTGATCCCGGACTCCACCAGCCATCCGAACAGCATATCGTCGTATTCCCGATCCGTTGGCGAACGCCGGATACGATAGGCTTTGCCTTTATATTCACTTTCGGCCGGTTTCAGCTCTTCCCGGGATCGCGCCTTTGGAACGAAGGACCACTGGGCGATAATTCCCCCATCAATCAGGCTTTTAAAATCCACACATTGCTTGCCCACGAATGACTGCAGACGCGCGATGTTTCCGATTCGAATCACCCTCAGGTTGGGCCGTTGCGCCAGGACGGCCATCACCCCATCCTCGAATTCAGGGGCCACCACCACTTCGGCATACTGAGCGGCAATCGCCTGAGCTGTGGCTTTATCGATGGGTCGATTCACGGCGATACACCCCCCGAAAGCCGCAACCCGGTCCGCCATATAGGCCTTGAGATAAGCATTCTCCAGGGTATCCGAGCGTGCCACCCCACATGGATTGTTGTGTTTTACGATAACCGTTGTTGGGGTCTCAGTAAAATATCTTATAATATTCAACGCATTATCCGCATCGGTCAAATTCGTTTTCCCAGGATGCTTGCCGGATTGCAGCAGTTCGATATCAGAAGCCAGATATTGCCCTGGTTGCAGAGTTGTGGTTTCCCCCAGTTGCAAATTCCCGTTTATCAGGCGGTACAATGCGGCTTCCTGCCCGGGATTTTCGCCGTAACGCAATCCTTTTCGCTCTCCTTCAATGGTCCAGACCACTTTTTCATAAAAAAGCGTCTGCCGGTTGTCACCCTCGATAAAACTGATTTCCATCTTGCCGGGAAAATGGTCATTCATGACCGTCCGGTACATTTTTTTCAGATCATCCCCCATCCGATTCCTCCTTAGCCTATCTCCTAACGCAAGTCATAACAGGCGATCACATCCCGTTCATCGATTCTTTCCGTCAGATAACCCGCAATGGCGCGATCATATTCCGCCGTTTTCAGAAACGCTTTTTGCGCCAACCTGTACCGAAGGGCCAGATCGGTTCTGCCGGCATTCGCCTTCATGGTTTCGACGATCGTTTCATAATCGAAAGGATCCACAACCGGAGCCACTCGTAAAAAATTTTTCGCCGCCGCCCGAATCATGCAAGGCCCGCCGATATCGATGTTCCCCCTCGCTTTTTCAACGGTTACACCCGCTTCGGAGACCGTTTCCTGGAAAGGATACAAGTTCACCACTACCATATCAATCGTAACAGCTCTTGTTCGCTCAAGATCCTGCTGGTGAGCCGGGTTGTAGGTCTCGGTCAGCAGGCCGAGATAAATCTTGAAATCGAGTGTTTTCACCAGTCCCCCTTGGGTTTCCGGCTGACCGGTATAGTCCGACACTTGTATCAGGTTTTCCGAAGCCCTTTCCCCCAGGATTCCTTTTATGGCGTTGAAGGTGCCGCCGGTCGACAAAATTTTCATCCCGGGATTAATCGACAGCAGGCGGGGAATGAACAGATCCAGCCCTCGTTTGTCGGAAACGCTGACGAGGACGTTTCTCACTTCAACCAACTGATCAATGGTTTCAACGGTGTTGATGCTCATAAACCGACTCTCCTGTCGCTATTGTTCTCTTTTGAATTCACGATGGAATTTGGTTGTCAACGATGTTCTTTTGGGACCAAACGGCGTTAGAATATTTCTTCAGGAAATGATCGTCAACCTTTAATTTCATGATCTCCGGACAGGACATTTTTCTGGTGGAAGCGAAGCGGTTTTACTGTTTGACATGGAATCCACCTTTCACTATAGTTTTGGCGCGTTGTCGTCGATGGAAACGATCAGACTTCGGTTGCATCACATTCAGTCCACCACACGGCGGTTGCCGTTTCCAAGGAGAACACCTTGCTACACATCAAAACATTGGATATCACAAAAAAAAAAGTTGAAACACTGGTTATCCCGGTTTGCGAGGACACCGACATTTTCGAGCAACCGGCCCTGGTCGGCCTGACCGCGCGTGCCAAAAAGCAAAAAGAATTTCAGGGAAAACCCAAGGAAGAACTCATCCTGCACAACCTCACCTCGGTAAAGGTGGAAAGGGTTATCTTCCTGGGTTTGGGAAAGGCGGAGAAAATCAATGCGGAAAGCATGCGGCAATGCGCGGGTGCGGCCGTGAAAGCATGCATTCTAAAAAAATTGCCGCACCTGCTGCTGGCTGTTCCCGAAACCGACGCCTTGAACGTGAGCCAGGATTCGATGATCCAAGCCATGGCCGAAGGTGCCTATCTTGCCAATCATTTGTTCGACATTTACAAGAGTGAAAAAAAAGACCGACCCCTCCTGCAGATTCAATTTCTGATGTCCGCAACCGTTCAGAAACGACACAAGCATCTGCTCCAGCGAACGGAAATCATTTGTGAAGGAACCTGTCTTGCCCGCGACTGGGTCTCCATGCCGCCCAACGATAAGAAGCCTGCACAGTTCGCCCAGGCCATCGCATCCCTGGCCCGCAAGGAGAATCTTGCGGTATCGGTTCTGAAAGAAAAGGAACTCAATGACCTTGGCTTCGGAGCCATGCTGGCCGTTTCCGCCGGCAGCTGCAACCAACCCCGCATGGTCATTCTGGAATATCATTCCGGGAAGTCCGGTCACACCATAGCCCTGGTGGGAAAAGGGGTGACCTTCGACTCGGGGGGCATCAACTTAAAGCCGGCCGGCTCCTTGGAAGACATGAAAATGGACATGGCCGGCGCCGCCGCCGTTGCTGCCACCATGATCACCATCGGGAAACTACGCCCGCCTGATCTGAGCATCATTGCCGCCATACCCATTGTGGAGAACATGCCCTCCGGCTCCGCAACCCGTCCGGGAGACATCATTAAAAGCTTTCATGGGAAAACCGTTGAGATCGGCAATACCGATGCGGAAGGCCGTTTGATACTCGCGGATGCCATGGCTTACACCATCAAGCACTATAGCCCCGACATTCTGTTTGATCTGGCAACACTGACCGGCGCCTGCATCATGGCCCTGGGCGAAAAAATCGCCGGCATCTTCTCCGCCGACAACGACCTGGCCGGAAAGATCGTGGAAGCCGGAGAGGAAACCCATGAACGCTGCTGGCGTCTTCCTCTGCCGGATGATTACAAGGAACTACTGAAAAGTGACGCGGCGGATCTGAAAAACGTTTCCGGCTCACGTTGGGGGGGAGCGATCACGGCGGCTTTGTTTCTATCCGAATTTATCGGTACGACCAAATGGGCGCATATCGATATCGCCGGTCCGGCTTTTGCAAAAAAAGCGTCCCCATATTGCGGAGCCGGCGGCACCGGCTTCGGTGTTCGACTGCTGTGCAACCTGCTGACAAAAATCGGACAGACCGTGCGGTGATGATTGATCGCTCGCGATATTATATCATGTTTCATCCGGCGACCTTCAACCTGATGGATCTCGCGGAAACGAGCGTCCCGTCTCCGTATGAAATGATTTCATATCTGACCGGACGGGACGCGGAAGGCATCAGCGGTGATAATTACCTTGACTTTCTGCATTTCGATGAGAAAAAACTGCGCGGGGAAATCCTCGAATATTTTGGAATGGAAAACTACGCTTCCTATTATATTGCCAATCAGCTGGCGAGAGCCGACGCAAAGGCCAAAATCATCCTGGCCGACGGCCGACGCAGGCGGATTGACGAGATTATCCGAAAAGCAGTCCAAAAACCGGATGCGGTCTTTATTTCCACGATCAGCTCCAGTTTCCCGACGGCGGTCGCCACCACCCTAACCCTCAATCATGCCCGCATCCCGGTCATTCTGGGGGGGATTCATGTCTCCACCAGCGCCCAGGATGTCGATACATTCCTACGAAATCACGCCCCTTATCCAAATTTGATTGCCTGTGTCAAAGGGGCTGGCGACGCAACCGTAATCGCCCGTATCGTCAAAGATATACGCGAAGAAAGTCTTCAACCGGAATATATCGGCACCCGCACCATGGAAAACGGCATTTGGGGAAACCCCGATGTCATCGGACTCCCGGCGATGCCCCTTCGTTTTTTTAAGAAACTGCCGATGGCCGGAACTTACTTGGGGAACCTTCTGCGCATCAACGTCACCACTCCGTACCTCGGGTGCCCTTATTCATGCCGCTTCTGTTCGATTTCCAGTTTGCCCGGAAGCCAGCGTTCCTTTTCCTACCGTCAACCGGAAGATTTCGTGGACGAACTGGAATATTTTCAACAGTCGAAAACCCCGTTTCGGAACCGCCTCTTTTTTTTCCTTCCGGACAACCTGCTGTTGGCGAAAAAAAACCTCGAGGCGATTCTCGATCGCATTATCGAACGCAAACTGCGCCTCAACTATGCAGCGCAAATATCCATCAACGTTGCCGAAGATGAAGTGCTGCTAAAAAAACTGCGACTGTCGGGCGCCTCCCATTTTTTTATCGGCTTTGAATCCCTGGACATTCGCAATCTGGAGTATATCGGGAAAAATGCGGTCAAACGAATCCGGAAAAGCGGCATGGGGGTCTCTGCGTATTACGCCGACTGTATTCAAAAAATCACCCGCCATGGCATTTCGATCCATGGGGCGTTTATTATCGGACTCCCCTTTGATTATTTCCATTCCAAGAGTGACCACACCGGTCGCGATATCGCAAGATTCTGCATTGAAAACAAGATCGGTCTTCAACCGGCGTCACTGACGGCCTTACCCGGCTCGATCACCTTTCGAGAGCATCAAGAGGCCGGCACGCTTCTATACGGCAAACCCGGCTCCATGGCGTATCTGCTTTCCCTTTGCCTGACCGACCTCTCGGAAATGAACCAGTCGGTCCCTGACAATCTGAAGAACAGCCCAATGCTCGTCGCTTATATGGTTTACGATGCCGTCCGTCAAGTGGGTGCAGGCCGCACGGCACTCCGCAATGCGGCCTATATGGCAATGAAAGCCTGGCGCTGCCCGACGAAATCCGGAAAGCACTACCTGAGAGAAAGATTCTGGGGACTGTGTGCGGCCGTCGTTTTTCAGTTGGGAGCCAGCGCTTACAAAGAGCTGGGGGAATCCCTGGTCACATCGGCAAGCGGCATTCGGGGAACATTTGAACGGCTTTACGATCAAGAAAAAAACCCGGAGGTGAAACGGCTATTCAAGAATTTCGTCGAACGCTTCAAAGGAACCGAGATAGCCTCCTGACCTTGCCGATCGCCTCGGTCATTTCCGCCCCCCGACTGCATCCACGATTTTATGATAGTCACGATGAAATACCTGATTATTCAGAAGTCGGTCGGCGAATCGCAGGTATTTGGAAGCGATGGATCGAACCGCCAGTTGAAGCGCGTTGGGGCGAATCGGCTTTTCCAACAGGTGATTGATTCCGGAAGCCACACACATATCCACGATATCATCATTGCAATGACCGGTTACCATGATGGCATCCTCATACACCGCTTCATATTTCCCGGCAATAGAGTCGAGAAACATAAATCCGCTTTTATCCGCGAGGAACACATCGACCACGAAAAGCGCAATGCTGGTATCCCGATTCAGGCAGTAAATGCGGGCCTCTTCGTCGTCGGTGAATACATACACGTTGCCCCATGAATAAAAGCGCCCGATTATATTCGCAAGAGATTCGGAAGCCGCCGGATCATCATCCACAATTATGACGTCAAGACCATCGGACATGGATACCTCGTTTTGTAATTTTTCCCGGTAATGTTTCGCTTTGTCGAAGACAGCGAGAAGCCAGCGGGCGCGATTTCAAGAAGCAGCGGAGGCGCATTCGGACGAACACCAACTATGGTAAAAATGACATACCCATCCGGAAAGATCAATCTTTTTCTATAAACAAGGAAACAGCGAAACAACAGAATCCGTATCGGTGCCAACCCGAAGGCGTCACCCATTCATCGGCGATTATTTTACGATGGACCAGAACCCGTGGTATCTGAGGGCTATGGAAAAAATTATTCATCTTTGGCATTGACTTTGATTCCAAATCGTATTAATGACCAGACCAGTTCCTTCAGAATGGCGAGAAGGAGAACAGACTCCTTCACGATGTGCGCCGGTTACCCTATTTCAAACACAGCAATACATACGAAACAGCGAGAAATTGCAGTGCAAACTCGGCAGGTATTTTCCGACACCTGAATTATCGCATAAAAACCAACACAAACCCTAACCGCTAAGGAGGATTGTTTGGATACCACAGCCATCGCCAAAGAACTTATCCATTATCAAAAATCCGTCATCAACAATGCATTCGAGATTGTTGGCCTTTTCCAGGAACAAACGGAACGCATAGCCGAGGTCTGGATCAAGAAAAATGCCGATCTGACCGCCGAAAATCGGAAATCGATCCAGCAATGGGCCCAATTGTTCAGCAAAGGAAGTCAGCATTATAAAAAGATGATGGACGACCACTTGAACAAGTTTGAATCCCTCCTCGCAACGTCCACTCCCACACGGGCCGTCAAACCCATGAAGTCATCGCCCGCGAAAGCGAATGAAGAGGAGAACAAAAAACACACGGCCACGAAAAAACAGCCGTCCTGATGGAACGATTTTCATAACAACCTTTTATTAGGTCAGGAGAAAAGCCATGGATCAACATCAAGTAGTAAAACAAATAATTGATTTCAATCGCGCCTCTTTTAACAATACCTATGATATGATGGTAATGGTTCAGGATCAAGCGGAACGGATGACCAGCTCCTTCCTGAGCCAAGCGAGTTGGTTTCCGGAGGAAGGTAGAAACATGTTCACCGAATGGATCAAAGCCTGCAAGAAAGGTCAGGAAGATCTGAAAAAAAACATTGATTCCAACCTGAAAAAAACGGAAGAATTGTTTTCATCAAAAGAATGAAGAAAAGAAATTCCACGTGGGTCGATTGAAAACATCCTGCAGCCAGCTCGGTTTTGAAAACAGAGGGACGTACCGATCTGACACACCCGCAGCCTATGTTATTTCGACACATGGGGGGGTTACCCAACAATCCAAGCCCCGATACCAGAGAGCAATCCAGCTGGAAGGGGCTTTTTATATTGTAACATATTAATATGGAAAAAAAATACGACTCGACTACGGTGCTGGACAGTCTTTCGAATATGATGGCAACGTCAATATCGACCCTCTCGACAAGTATGTTGGTCGGACAGACTTTTCTGAAAGGCGCGGTCAAATATAACAATGAATTCAACATCCCTTTCTGGACTGCTTTGGCGGCGTTTCAGTCTCTGGAGAAAACCAAAATACTTCAAAACAATCCGGTCAGAAACGCTTACGACTACTTCAAGCTCATGCAATTCAACCAGCAGATTGCTGAGAAGGGGATTGCCAGTACGTTTTCCTCCATGAACTCCTACCATAGTCGCCAATGGTCCAACTGGTTCAGCGCACTCCTTCAGACCGTATTCATGGAAGATGGTTTGGATCTGTCCGGTTACATGACCCGGCTTTCGCGCACTCTTTCCGCAGTGGTGGACGAATATCCCCAATCCATCCGCGAAATCAAATCCGAATATGGATTTCATTTCGACCATGGGAAATATGTTCTGACAGCCGAATCGGACAGGTTCTTGGTGTACCAGGTGTTGCCGACCGTCACCGGAATCTCCGTCCGCAAAACAGGCAAACCCATACTGATCGTTCCCCCATATGTTTTGGGCGCGAGCATTCTGGCCTTTTTGCCCGGTGAAGACAAAAGCTATGTCCATGCCTTCGCCAACCAGGGGATCCCGACATATATCCGTATCATGAAGAACATCGATAACACCCCCGCAGTGCAGGTCATGACCGGCGAGGATGACGTCATGGATACCGCCCGCTTTTGCCGACTCATCATGGACAAACATCACAAACCGGTCACGCTGAACGGGTTCTGTCAAGGCGGGTTTATCGCCGTTGTCGATTACCTGACCGGAAAACTGGACGAAACCGTTGATGCATTGATCACTTGTGTCGCGCCCATGGATGGCACCCGCAGCAAATCGCTGGTGGAATACCTGCAACACCTGCCGCAGCGGTATCGTGACTTAGGGTACGCCGTCAAAACAATGCCCAGTGGAAACCGGGTTGTAGACGGACAAGTCATGAGTTGGGTTTACAAACTCAAAAGCATGGAGCGGGAAGCCCCCCTGTTTACCTTCTATCGGGATTTGACATTATTGGAAGGCGACGACGGGCAAGTGGTCGAAATCAACAAAACATGGGCGGCCTTGAGTCACTGGCTGATTTACGACCGTACGGATCTACCTGTGGCCATCACGAAAATGAGCTTTGATTCTTATACGGTACCGGTAACAACAGACGGGGAACTGCCCTTTCGAATTTTCGATAAATCATTGAACTTCAAGCATATTAACGAAATGGGCATCCCGTATCTGATTTGTTATGCGGAAAAAGACGATCTAGTGGACAAGGAAGCCGCTTTGGCGCCCACGGATTTTGTCAAAGCCGAAATCACCATTTTCCCAAAAGGACATGGCGCCATCGCCACCTCCTGGAGTGATCCAAAATCGGAATGCGCGCTGCATACCCGCTTCGGAAACAATTACCGCGGCCCGGTGCGGTTTCAACTGGATCTGGAGGAAAACGCCAAACCCCGCAAGAAAAAAGTTTGACACCTACCCCTTATTTATCTTACAGTACGGATTATCTCATCGACCTCACGAGCGAAACAGCGTCGTTGAAATCGCGCTTTCTCCTGCCCCTTGATCTGAATCGCGCCTGCGTCATCCTGCCAAACGGTGCCGTGGATTGAACTGAAAAAATGATTATCAGAAGCGTCGGCGCCCTTCGTTTCCAACATGATCGGAGGGGTGTTGGGCTCCGACCAATAGGTGATTCATTACCGGAGAGGAGATAAACATGATTCCCTTTCATGGCAGAGCGTTTCCCCGAAAAAAAATATCCGCTTCCGTCTTGTGGTCCGACTGGGAGATGGCTACCTATCATCAAGCTCACCTGCGGAACAAAAGTCCGGCGGGTATTTATTTCGAATCCGCTCGGGATTGCGACCCGGGCGCTATTATTCATCTTCAGGTCCAAGATATCGGTGAAGAGAACCTCTCCAAAGACCCGGTCCAAGGCCGACACGCACGGATATTATGGAAAAAAGAAATCAATGCGCCCCTTCGCTATGGTATGGGCGCCCGCTATCTGGTGTGGACTTGTTCCCTTTGCGGTACTCTCCTGGCACCCGAACGTTGCCTTGATACGGAAGATATCCAGCTCTGTTTCCGATGCGGGGAAAAAATAGACACCCTCCCGGATGGCGCTCTGAAGCATGGGATCGCGCATTTTTTAACCGGCAATGTGGTTTGAAAACGGGCTTGTTTGAGGCGGTCTATCCTGGATACCGTACCAATGCCCGATGGATCGCCTCGGTGCCGAAATCCAAGGCCGTACTGGGGATACGCTCGTCTGCGGCATGGATCAGTTTGAAGAAAGAAAAATCGTCCGGCAATTTCATGGGCAGAAACCCATAGGTTTGGATGCCGAGCCGGGAAAAATGACGGCCGTCCGTTGTCCCCGGCAACAGCATGGGCGCCGGGACAGCGGCTGAATCCATCTCTACCAATATATCCGCGAGCAATGGAAACAGTCCCATATTCGGATGGTCCGGGCAGGCATCATACCGTTCCAGCTCAAGCTCCACATCTTTGCCGATCAACTTCCCCAACTCCACCAGCATATGTTCCGGACGAAAACCAGGTAACAATCGGCCGTCAAGACGGACGTGGACCTCGCTTGGAATGACATTGATCGTCTCTCCAGCCCTCAGAACCGTTGCATTGACCGTATTATGCAGCAGCGCATCAAATGAATTTCCATTTTCGCCAAGCAGTCGCAACACTCGATCCGTGATCGCCGGACGCAACAACGATTTTATGATCACCCGTTTCGGCAACGGCCAGACCTCGGCCATGGTATTCACCATTTGCCGGACCAAAGGAATGATGTGAACCGGGAGTCTGCCGTTATTCAATTGTCGAAGCATGTCCGCAAGCCTGGAGACGGCGCCGAAGCGCATGGGCAGGGAACCGTGTCCGGCCGGACCGCGAATGACCGCCCGCATCCAGCAAATCTGCTTTTCCGCGACCATGATCGGATAGATGCGCTGTTTTCCGGCGGGCAGGGAAAAAGCCCCAAACTCTCCCAATGCGAACTGGATGTCCGCAAAGTGTTCAGGATATTGTTCAACCAGGAATTTAGCCCCCTGATCCCCGCCGGCTTCCTCGTCGCTGACCAGGGTCAGCACAATGTCACCCGCCGCGCGCTGCTCTCGTTGAACCAAACGCAGCAAGGCACTCACCATCATGACTACCCCGCCCTTCATGTCCAGGGCCCCACGCCCCCAGACATATCCGTCTTTACAGATGCCTGCAAACGGTTCAACCTGCCATTTTTGTTGGGATGTGGTGACGACATCCAAATGACCGTATAATAAAAGCGGCGCAGCTCGGCCCGCACCTTCCAAGCGGGCGATCAAATTCGGTCGATTCGGATCCCTGGCCAATAGAATGGTCTTCAAACCGGCTCTCGACAGCAACCGTTCCAAAAAAAGAACACTATCCTTCTCGTTACCCGGAGGATTGGTGGTATCGAAACGGATAAGCCGTTGAAGCAGCTCGACGGGGTGGTGATGGAAGTCCTGAAACGTCAATGTCAATAATAGCTCTTTTTGCGGGACATTTTACCGATGATAAGCCCGATGAGCAAAACGACACTGCCGGCCACAAACCAACGAATCATCCCGAAACGAAGCAGTCGTTTATTTTCTTCCTGCAGTTTGCCCATCCGGCTTGACAGTTGTGCATTCTCTTGCGTCATTTTTTCAATGGTATCGTTGGCCGCTCGGGACTTCTCCATCAGATCGGCCACTTGGCCCGAATGTGATAAAAGCGTCTGGTATTCCGACCGGGATTGTTCCAACTCGGTTTTCAATTTGGCGATTTCTTCGTTTTGGTTGCCGATGACCCCTTTCATATCCGTGGTGTTCGCCGATTGTTCCTGCCGGACATCTTCCCATTTGTTTCCTATGGCGTCTTTTTCGGCTTTTATTTTCTCCATCGCCGCTTTCAGTTGTTCTATTTCTTTTTCCAGCTTGGCGTTGATGTCCGCAATGGGTATTTTCGTTGTAAAATACCGCTTTCTTACCCAGCCCACATCCCCTTCCTGGGTCTTCACTTTCAAATATTCATCGTTCTCTTCGATGACTTCGACGGGTGTATTGGATCGCAATGACCGTAAAACCTCATAATTATCTCCCTGACCGGCGCGCAGAGTGACAACGAGGACATCGGAAACATAACGAATGTCGGTTGCCGCACCAGTGTCCGCAACCAACAACAGAAAGCCGATCACCAAGCCGAACCATTTCATTCCCATTGGCCTGCATCCCATGGCAAATCCTTCCTCCGCAGCTGATTTCAAAATTGTCTTGCGATCACCTTATCATATCTTTTCCATTAAATCAGGCGGCTTGTCAAGTTTGTTGGGTGATCTCCCACAACAACCGGCAGATTGTCAACAATTTGACGCGCTTTTCATTTCCCAATGTTCAATAGAAATCAACATAATGGTTTATTTCTATTTATTTTCAAATTGTTATAACTATATAAGCATCATGGCATATAATTCGCATTATCTCAAATCGAATCTGTTTTGATTGGAACGGTTGTAACCGGTGTCAAAATTACGATGGTGATAAAATGGAAAAAAATACCAATCGGCTCATTTGGGAAAAAATCGTTCAGGAAGTCGTCGAACGCAATCAGGAAAAAAAGGCAACCAAAATCCATCGAAATTCGTTATTCGATGTACGGAATTTACTCCACAAAATCCAGAAAAGCATTCCGCATCCATAACCCACCCTGTCACCTGTCGGTCTGAATCGGGCCAACGGGGCCTGGCTCCTGCGATACCTCCGCAGTCGCATCATTTGCCTGCTGTTGCTGGGCATTTGATATGGATTGAATGGCCGGCAACCCCCCGGCCTCACAAACGACCATATGGGAATCGAAGACCTGAGAAATATATAATTTGTCGCCGTAAATGAAAGCGGTGGAAGCCGCGCTGATCTGCGTGCCGTTATCCACATAAATGGCATCCATCGTTTTCTTCGGATCCGGGTCGGCCGGGTCAATCAAGAATACCACCGACGGAGATTTCGTTTTCTTGTCGCGGCTATGGGTAAAAAAAGCGAAATCGTTGAAATGGGCGGTAACCAACAGACGGTCTCCAAACGGCATGATATTGTCGGGACCTTTCAACTTCAGCAGCTCTCTGCCGCTTCCGAGGCGTCCGTCGTCAAAACGCGGAAACACCAGGATGCAATCTCCCCTCGTGGCGGATACAAAGACACGATCGGGCCTCGCCAAGATCCCATTGGCAAAGGCGAGATCAGAGGCAACGACGCTCCATTTTCTTTCAGCCGAACTGTAATAGGCGATTTCGGATGTTTTCAGGCTGAAATACACGTCAACCATACGCCGATAGTCATTGGTGACATATATATCGCCGTTTTCCATTACGGACAGGTCGTTGGGCGACCATAAGTGCACAAGGTCCTCCATCAGTTCCACAAATTCCAACCGATCCGCCGTCACCCGATATACGCCGATGGCGTTTTCCTCCCGACTGCCGTGTAGGAACGGATCATGAATAATGATATATACAAGGGTCTCCTGGCCCAGTCTTCGGATATCCATCCCATGGGGTTTGAAGCCGATCAATGTCGACGGTTCTCCGGTCCGTTCCATACGCTTGGCATACCCGGTTTTTACATCAAACGAATAGATGTCGCCGGTAGCGGGCTGGGCTCTTCTGTCGTAGGAAGAAATCAACAATCGCGGCTGCGCATTCCACTTATCCAGCACGAAATCCTCAGGACCGATAGCGACTTCGACGGCGTAACAGTTTTGCTCGTATTGGTACACCGGAAGCTGTTCTCTGAACCCACAGGCACTCCCGAAAAGGAAACTGAACATGATCATAAAATAGGGATACCGCTTTCGATCCCTTGCCGCAAAGACCATCTTATCCCACTTCCCTGTTCTGCCCATCATTCGGTTCCTCCAGATTATCCCTGCCGACAGTAAAAAATCGCCTCGCGAAAGTACACCGAGCCATTGATCGAAGGCAATCAATTTTTGACGAATTCGCTTGATTATCTGTGGATAATCTCATTTTTATTGCATATTTTTTATGTATGGTGTCAAATGCATATTCAAAATTCGGCGGCCGGCGGGTAAAAGGAATGGGCCTGCCATTTGGTATACGCTATATCACGCTGACCGGTAAAAGGAAGGAAAAAAATTGTGCCACGGTTTGTATTAATCACCTGCTACTCCCTGATTGCATTCATGATGCTTACCCAGTTTTCGAAAGCAGCTGAAGAATGGCGTCTTTCCAATAAGAGCGAAGAAGTTTGGGTATATACGCGGCCTTCCGACACCTGCAGTTTTGACGAATTCAAAGGCATTACCGTCATTGATGCCGGAATCGATGTATTGGGGATGGTGCTGCAGGACATTCCGGCCTTCCCTCTCTGGATGAGCGACTGCCAGAAGTCTCCGATTATCGAACGAAACGGTAGGAATGATTATATTTTTTATTTTGTGCAAAAAATGCCGTGGCCGGTGAAAAACCGCGATATGGTGTTGCAAGCGCGCACCACCATCGATTGGAAAGCCGGCTATTTTCAGGTGGATTTTCATTCCATCGACGATTCGCGCCTCCCACCCGGATCCGATTATGTCCGGATGAAAGTCGTCGGACGTTTTTTACTGGAATATATTGAACGGCATAAAACCCAGGTAACTTACTGGATTCAAGCCGACCCCGCCGGATACATGCCTGCTGTCGTCGCCAACATGATCAGCAGAAAAATCCCATACGAAACATTGATCGGTATGCGGGAAATGGTCAAAGACAGCCGCTATCATCACATGGCGGATAATTCCGTGGATAAGCAGGACCTTGAAACCGCACTCCGTAACAATTCGGTAAAAAAACGAAAAGCCGTTATCAATTAGCGGTTCATGCTGCCGGAGACATAGCCTTCCAGATCACAGGCAACATATTGGAAGCCCAACGCTTTGAGTTCCTTTATGATCCCCACTCGGACTTCCCCGTCGAGAAGCCTGTCCAGCTCATCCGCCGGAACTTCGATCCGGGCGATCTTGCCGTGATGACGAACCCGACACATGCGGACACCCTGGTCCATTACGACGCGCTCCGCCTGCTCTATCATCCTCAAGGCTTCTTCCGTAATCGGCGTCCCATATGGGATGCGCGTTGCCAGGCACGCCATGGCAGGCCGGTTCCATGTGGGAAGTCCCATTTCTTTTGATAACAACCGGACATCCGCCTTGGTCAAACCCGCATCCAGCAACGGCGCCACAACTCCCATTTCCGCCGCGGCCTGCAAACCCGGTCGAAAATCATTCACATCATCCGCGGTAGCCCCATGGGCGATGGTGGAGATACCTGTCCTTCCCGCTACTTGAAAAAAGGACTGAAACAAGCACTTTTTGCAAATATAGCAACGGTTCTTCGGATTGGCCGTAAATTCCGGGTTGGTCATTTCGTGGGTTTCATACAGAATGTGCCGGACGCCCAGTCGGACGGCCATCTCAACGGCATGACGTTTCTCCTGCTGGGGATGAACCGCTGAAACGGCCGTAATGGCCACGACCCGGTCCTGAAGAATATCATGGGCAACTGCCAACAACAGGGTGCTGTCGACACCACCGGAAAAGGCCACCATCAAGGAATCGAAGCCATCGATCAGCGAATACAGCGCCTTCTTTTTCTCATAGACCATCCCATGCTCCGCCATGTCCAACTCCTGTTTTCCGGGATCCGCTTATAATTCGTTGGAAGCGAAACGCTTCGCGATCTGCCCGGCTTCTTCCATTATCCGGTCAAACAGCGTTTGAACCGAGGGGATGTCGTGATTCAATCCCACTCCCTGCCCCAGAGAAATAATACCGCTGTCCAATTCACCTTCCCCAAACATCTTTTGGGCTTTCTCGCCGGAGACGATCGTCAAAATTTCGCCAAGACCAGCCCCCTTTGATTCCACCTCCGCACATTTTTTCGCGGCCGCATTGGACCAGACCCGGTGGGTGGCTCCAATGGACCGCATGATCAACATGGTGTCCTGTTCACCGGCGCGGACCAGGGCTTGTTTCAAATGATCATGTATCGGACATTCCCGTGTCATTAATAGGCGCGTACCCATAATCACCCCGGCGGCGCCCAGGGATAACAGCGCCATGACACCGCGGCCGTCCGATACGCCTCCGCCGCCGATAACCGGAATCCGGACGGCGTCCTTCACCGCCGGCACCAGCACCAATGTACCGATGTCCAGTTTTCCGGTGGCACCGCCGTTTTCGTAGCCCACCACCGTCACCATATCCGCTCCCATTTGTTCGACTTTCCGGGCATATCGGACACCGACACATTTATGAATCCACGTCAAACCGGCGGATTTGAATCTAGCACACAGTTCTTCCGGCGCGGAATGCCCCGAGGTTTCGACGATCGTGACGCCTTTTTCAATCAATATGTCCACGTAATCGTTGTTGTCGATGGGACGCATGGATGGGAACAGGTTTATATTCACTGCAAAAGGCTGATCCGTAGTGGCTTTCACCTGATCGATCGCCAAGGCGAATTCATCCCGGGTTTGATAGATGGCGGAGGCCAGGATCCCCAAACCACCGGCGTTTGAAATCGCCGCAACGAATTCGGAAGTGGAAATCCACATCATGGTGCCACCGACGATCGGATATTTAATGCCGAGTTTTTCAGTCAACTGAGTTTTCAACATCTACCTCCTTGTCAGCCGTTTGGCCCTACCAAAGATATGGGGGAATGTATTCTGTCCGACACCATCGAGCAAATGAAACACCGATATTCATTTCCCCCCTGTATGATGCTTTTTCATACTTTTTTCAATCCCTAAGTGCGGAAAGCAGTGAAACACGGAGCCGACGCATCGGTGATAAAAACCGGTTTCCCATTGGTCTCGAAGGCCTCGAATTCATGCTTGCCAATTCAGATCCGGTTCGGTAATACACATCAAGCACCAGCCGTCAACCAAACCAGTGGCCATCCACAAACGATAACCAAGCAGCGGGCCGAAGATGACACAGGCCCCGATGAAATGAGGGAATACCGACATGGAAAGACCGCTTTGGAAACCTTCTGAAGACAGAATCCAGAAATCAAACCTGTACCGCTTCATGGGGATCGTCAATCAAAAATTCGGAAAAGATTTCAGCAGCTATGATCATCTCTACCGATGGTCCATCGACAACATCGTCGATTTCTGGGCGACCATGTGGGACTTTGCCGATATCCGAACCAGTGCACCCTACCATCAGGTAGTGGACGACATCGGCAAGATGCCGGGAGCAAAATGGTTTTCCGGTGCACGGCTCAATTTTGCCGAAAACCTGCTGCGATATCGGGATGATCGTATCGCCCTGATTTCGGAGGGCGAGGACCGGGATGCCGCTTACCTGAGCTATTCCCGGTTATATGACGAAGTCGCACGCGTGGCGAAATCCCTGCGCGATGTCGGCGTTCGGAAGGGGGATCGGGTGGTCGGTTTCATGCCCAATATTCCGCAAACCATCATTGCCATGCTGGCGGCCACCAGTATCGGGGCGGTCTGGTCGTCATGCTCTCCCGACTTCGGGATCAAAGGCGTTCTCGACCGGTTCGGACAAATCCGGCCCAAAATTCTCTTTACCGCCAACGGATATTCCTTCAAAGGCAAAAAAATCGATTCGCTGGCATCCATTGCCGACATTGTCCGGCAGCTGCCCTCCATCGAAAAAGTAATTGTCGTGCCCTATACTTCACAACAACCGGAAATCGCCCATGTCCCCCATGCCGTCCATTATGAAGCGTTCAAGTCCTCTGAGGACGGTCTTGAAATTCTGTTCGAACAACTCCCTGCGGACCATCCGCTCTATATCATGTACTCCAGCGGCACCACGGGATTGCCTAAATGTATGGTTCAATGCGCCGGAGGTATTCTCGTTCACCATTTAAAGGAATTGATGCTGCATACGGATCTAAAAAGAAAGGATACGATTTTCTATTTCACCACCTGCGGCTGGATGATGTGGAACTGGTTGACCAGTTCATTGGCTGTGGGGGCAACGCTGGTTCTATATGACGGGAATCCCTTCCATCCGGAACCGGGTGCGCTATGGCGCATGGCCCAGAAACAAAAAATAACCGTTTTCGGAACGAGTGCGGGCTACATCGCCGCTCTCCAAAACGCCAATGTGAAACCAAAAGAGAGCTATGACCTGTCGAGCCTGCGAGCGGTGCTTTCCACCGGATCACCCCTTTCCACCGAGGGATTCCATTTCATCTACCGTGAAATCAAACAGGATTTGCAACTGGCTTCCATCTCCGGCGGTACGGATTTGAACGGCTGTTTTGCCTTGGGGAACCCTATGGGACCGGTATATGAAGGAGAATTACAATGCCGAGGACTGGCCATGCGGGTTGAAGCGTATAATGATCAAGGCCGATCCGTTCTCAACCAACAGGGCGAACTGGTGTGTACTGCCCCCTTTCCTTCCATGCCGATTCATTTCTGGGACGACCCGGATGGAAAGAAATATCATGCAGCCTATTTCAACGTATACCCGAATATCTGGCGGCACGGGGATTTCATTGAAATCAACGACCGCGGAGGAGTCATCATCTATGGCCGATCCGACGCCACGCTGAACCCCGGCGGCGTGCGCATTGGAACGGCGGAAATTTACCGACAAATGGAACAGATTCCGGAAATTGAAGACAGTGTTGTCATTGGTCAGAACTGGAAAAATGATGTCCGCGTGGTTCTGTTTGTGCAATTGGCTCCCGGGACGGAATTGAACGATGAACTGAAGACGAGAATCAAGACAACGATCCGCAATAACGCCTCTCCCCGTCATGTGCCGGCGAAAATTATCGCCGTTCCCGGAATCCCATACACCCTGAACATGAAAAAAGTCGAACTCGCCGTTAAAAAGATGGTCGAAAACAAACCGATATTGAACAAGGAAGCGCTGCTCAACCCCAGCATTCTGGATTTTTACTATGATTTGAAGGAGCTACAGGTGGACTGAGATCCCACCGGCTTGGCGATATTTTTTTGTTTGTTGATGGGACGGTTACTCTTCCACGAGGTAGTCCTGGAATAAACGGTGGACGGTTTGTGCATGCCACTGCCCCCGCCCGGAGAAGGTCTGAAATTGTTCCTTTTCGAGATACAACGCGATATTATCGAAGGTTTCTCCTTTGTTGCGCATTTTTTCAATGACTTGCAGAATCTTTTTGCGATTCTGATCCAGGGGCTTCCTGGCGCGTGTTTTCTTTTTGCGGGTATCCTTTGAGAATAAACTGCCGTCCAACCCGCTTGCTTTCACATACTCAAAGGCGTTTCTGAATATTTCCATTTTGTCGGCTTCGGCTTTTGTCTTCGACTCTTCAAACTCGACCATGCGTTTCTGACAGTTCGCTGCATTTTCAAAAAAAGTCACGATCGCCGGCATCATGGTTTTCAATAATTCAACCATGGCCTCTTCAAACGGAGTCATTCTTCCTCGTCTTCGATCGGGGCCATTGCGCTTTTCATTCCCGAAATACTGCTGTTGACTCTCGTAATGGTACTGATGCCGGTCATAATTCGACCGAGGTTGTGATTGTTTATCTTTTCCGCTTCGAATATTCTTCAAAAAATCATTGCTCATGCCGACCTCCTTGACAATGTTGACGTGACTTTTCATTTAGGTGAAGCTTCTCGATTGCTGACGCATGGGAATCAATGGGAGTGAGAGACCAAATTGAAACTACCGCTGATAAGTCGATACGGAAAAAACTCTGAAAGAGTGCAGGTCCTGTGTTTCGCAACGTTGGCTTTTTCTACTTTTATAATACAACCGCCCATAAAAATCAAGCTGGAAATTCCGCCCCCCTCCGGGGTTCACCCTTGACAGTCTCCGTGTGTTCTCGTATAGTTGACAGCACTTAGACCGTTGTTCCTTGCGCCTACCCGTTGCCGGTCAATCCGATTGCTTCCACGAATACAGCAAGCCGTTGGTGTAAAAACGACCAACCACCGGAACGGTATGAACCTTCTTATGCGAAGGGATATATTGTACCATGGCCCCCTCAAGCATTATTTCCGACTGGCTGCATCAGGAACCGAGCCCGGGATCCCATCACCTCCTGTTTCGAGGTGATGTGCAGACGTTCAGGCTATCCATCGATACGGACATTCAAGGAAGCGCCTGGATCCGAACCAACGTCGGTCATGCAACCATCATCCGTCGGGAGATTATCGACGAAATCCGTCACGAGACGCCCCGACTGGGACGGGCCTGGTTCGACATTCCCATGCGCAAAACCGACAATCGACATTTCGAGATCACCCTTCCCCTTTGCGAAATCGGTCATTTTGAAGCCAAATGTTTTTTTTTACCAGCCGGAGAAACTGCGCCGCTGTGGCCCGGGGGAGGCAATACCATTCTCAATGTAGGGCCGGCGGATACTTGCTGCGCCAACATACTGTACAACACATTCGTCAGACAATTCGGGCCGAATAAAAACGGCAGAAAGCCGCTTTTCCCGGACAAGGAAAACATCATTCGCATATTCGATGAGGCAGGGTATACCGTGATCCCTCCTTCGGGAACCTTTCGCGACCTGATCACCGAATTGGACTTTATTATTTATGAACTGGGCTGCCGTTTTCTTCAGTTGCTTCCCATCCATCCAACCCCCACGACATTCGCGAGAATGGGACGTTTCGGAAGCCCGTATGCCTCGCTCAGTTTCACCGCCGTCGATCCTGCCCTGGCGGAGTTCGACCCCAAAGCGACACCCTTGGAACAATTCATCGAGTTGGTCGATGCGATCCATGCCCGCAACGCAAAGGTGCTACTGGACATTGCTATCAATCATACAGGCTGGGCAGCGAGTTTACATGAGACGCATCCGAAATGGCTGGTACGCGATCAGGAAGGACGTATCGAGGCTCCGGGTGCCTGGGGAGTCGTCTGGGCGGATCTTACCAAACTCGATTACAGCAAAACCGACCTATGGGAATATATGGCCGAGGTTTTTTTAACTTGGTGCCATCGCGGCGTCGACGGTTTTCGTTGTGATGCCGGATATATGATTCCGGTGCCGGCCTGGACCTATATCGTGGCGACGGTTCGGACCCAATACCCGGATACCATTTTTCTGCTCGAAGGTCTTGGTGGAAAAGTTTCCGACACGCGGGCGATTCTCAATGAGGCCAATTTCAACTGGGCCTACTCGGAGTTGTTTCAGAACTACGATCGCGGGCAGATCGAGCATTATCTGCCGGAAGCATTTGAAATCTCCTCAAAAGAGGGGATCATGGTGAATTTTGCAGAGACCCATGACAACAATCGTCTGTCGGCCAAGTCCCACCGATACGCCCGCATGAGGACCGCATTGTGTGCTCTCTGCGCCCCCTTTGGAGCATACGGTTATGCAGGAGGGGTGGAATGGTTCGCTACGGAAAAGATAGATGTGCATGAAGCCAATTCGTTGAATTGGGGAGCCTCTCCCAATCAGATCGGCCATCTTCGGCGCCTCTCCGAAATACTGAAAGCTCATCCCTGTTTTCACGACCGGACGGATCTGAAACTGATGCCGGTAGAAGGCCGCAACCAGATCGCGCTGATGCGACGACATCGCCCCTCCGGAAAAACGATTTTCATACTCGTCAACCTGGACGAACAACAGGAAGCCGACATGGGGTGGCGATTGCCGGGAAACGGATTGGATACGGCAAGGGCGATTGATCTGATCAGCGGCAGAGAAATCGAGCTTTCGATTTCCGGCTCACAAGCCTCCTGCCGACTGATGCCAGGTGAAGTTCTCTGTCTGTCTACGGATAAAAGCGATATGGAACTGATGAGTACGGCAGCCAAAGCCTCCCGCCGCCTGCCGGAGAGAATCATGCGACAACGCCTGCGGGCAAAAGCGCTTGACGTTCATGCATTTTATCATGGGACCGGTGATCTGATCCATTTCGACCCGGATCAAGCGGCAAATCAACTGATAGCGGATCCGGTGGAATTCTGCCGTCGGCAAAATCGGTTCAGCGAAGAGACACGAATGATCACCTGGCGTTTTCCGGAAGACAGGATGCGAGAAGTCATGATTCCCCCGGATCATTTCCTGTTTGTTCAAACCGATCGGCCGTTTCAAGCCAGAATTGTCAACGAACAGCAAGTCGTACTGGGAGTCGAAAACAGTTTCCATGGCAGCCTTCACGGCCATTTCTGTCTATTCCAGCCATTGCCGACTCCGGAATCCCATTGTCGCCGCAACCTGAAAATCCGTCTCTTTGCTGCCGAGAAGACGACCCATGTCGAGGCCCCACTCCTGTTTTTATCCTCGCACGAAAATTGCCGCGTCATTACAAGCTTCAAACGCCATGTTCTGTTGAACCGCCCCCTCTGCTTCAACACTTCCAACGGTCGCGGAGGATCGCTCCGGGCTCGCCTGGCTTGGGGCAGATTGGAAAGCCGTTACGATGCGCTGCTGGCCGCCAACTTCGATCCATCCGGCCCGAATGATCGTTGGATTCTGTTCAGCCGATGTCGGGCCTGGATCGTCTACCAGGGTTTTTCCCAAGAGGTTTGTCTGGAGGCCTTGGACAAGTTTACCATGGAAGGATATTCACGCGGAATCTGGCAATTCCGCCTGCCGTCCGGACAAGGAGAATACACCCTTTTATCCATCGCTTTGGAAATGCCCAACGGGAAAAATGCAATCCGGATGATGTTCCATCGTCATATCTCCAACGGAGATGCGGACCGCCTGGCTGATGACAAGCAGGTCAATCTGATTCTTCGGCCGGATATCGAATGCCGCAACTTCCATGAAACCACCAAGGCGTATTGGGGTCCGGAAAACATCTGGCGGGAAGCGATCACGTCTTCCGGAGATCACTTTGTCTTTTCCCCCTCGGCCAACCGGCATTTGTTCATGCATCTTGCCGGCGGAAGGTTCTACCAGGATGTTGAATGGCATTATATGGTTCACCGCGCTCTGGATGGAGAGCGGAATCTGGATCCCCAGTCCGATCTGTTCAGCCCCGGATATTTTCAAATCAGCCTGAAAGGCGGCGCCAGCACGGTCTTGACCGCAGAAGCCTCTGAAAGGCCGATTGAAAAAAGAACCTTCGCGAAAAAAACCGTTTGGAAAAGTGACACTTCCCGAACACCATCGACCATGGATCCGATGGATGCGCTTACCATGGCCATGGACCACTATCTGGTCGCCCGGGGAGATCTGAAATCCGTGCTGGCGGGATACCCCTGGTTTCTGGACTGGGGTAGAGATTCCCTCATTTTCACCCGCGGATTGATCGCAGCCGGAAAGACCGAAGACGCCCGCGCCGTGTTGCTGCAATTCGGCCAATTTGAAAAAAACGGAACACTTCCCAATATGATTCGTGGACAGGACGCCGGAAATCGGGAAACCGCAGACGCGCCCTTGTGGTTCATCATCGCCTGCGAAGATTTGTTACGGGAGGAAGGCGATGGGGCCTTTTTGGACGCCGATTGCGGAACAAAAACATTGCGCGAAGCACTGCTCTCCATCGGCCGTGGATATCTCACCGGCACGTCCCATGGGGTCCGGATGGATCCGAAAACAGGGCTGATTTTCTGTCCATCGCATTTTACTTGGATGGACACCAATTATCCCGCCGGTACACCGCGGGAAGGATACCCCATTGAGATACAAGCCATGTGGTATCGGGCGCTCACCCTTCTTGCGACCATCGATTCGGGACCCGGTGGCACCATTTGGAAAGAAAAAGCCGAACAGGTGCAGGACGCCATTGCACGATTGTATGTCCTCGATCATGGCGAATATCTTTCCGATTGTCGGCATTGCGCCGCCGGTGTATCCGCCACGGAGGCCGAACCCGACGACGCAATGCGCCCCAATCAGTTGCTGGCCATCACCCTCGGTGCGGTAACCGACAAAAAACTGATCCGAAAAACGGTCGAATCCTGCACCGCGCTTCTGGTACCCGGAGCCATTCGCAGTCTGGCGGATCGGCCATTGCGAAAGCCGTTGGAAATTAGATGGCGGGATCGGTTGCTGGTCGATCCTGTCCATCCATACCAGGGGCTGTATACCGGTGATGAAGACACCAGCAGAAAACCGGCTTACCACAATGGTACTGCGTGGACATGGCTCTTTCCAAGTTTCTGTGAAGCATGGCTAATCGCCTATGGTCCACCGGCAAAACAAACCGTTATGGACTGGCTGGGAAGCAGTATCCAACTGATCAACACCGGAACAGTTGGACAGGTACCTGAAATATTGGACGGAAACTTTCCGCACCATCAGAAAGGATGCGACGCCCAGGCATGGGGCGTCAGCGAACTCCTGCGGGTATGGAAATTCGCGTTGAAATAATGTATATTGCGAACGAGCGGAACGACACCGATAATGGAAACGGCATCTGTATATCTAAGGAGAATCATACCATGAACCTTGATGATTTTAAGAATCTGCTCACTTTTGCGATTCAAAATGAAATCGAAGCGCAAGCATTTTACCGTAAAGTAGCCGAAAAAGCGAGCGATCCGTTCTTGAAGCGTTTATTCGGCCAGTTTGTTGAGGAAGAACGAAAACATCAGCAAATCCTTGAGAACTTTCAGGCAAGCGACCCTTCCGAATTCCATTTCACGGATGTCCCTGATTTTCATCTGGCCGAAACGGAACCCACCCCAACGGTCGAACCCCATATGAAACCCATCGATGCCTTCGGTTTGGCGATGAAAAACGAAGAAACAGCCATGCGACTCTATATGTCGATCGCCGAGGCGACTTCCGACCCTGGAAAAAAGAAAATTTTTCAGGAATTGGCGACCATGGAGCGCGAGCACAAGCACAAAATGGAAAAAGCTTTCGTCGATATCGGCTATCCGGAAGTATGGTAGGGACTCAGCGCTATTGCATTTCACAAAGCGACATGCTATCGATTAACAAATAATAGATTTTATTATCAAAATAGAGCAGACAACCGAACCATTTGTTGACTACCAAGCCGGATGTGTTCGTGACGAATCAGCCGATCGATACCAAGCAGCTTGCCGAGGCCCTCACCGAGCTCAACATTGCCCGGAAAAACGCCCTTATTTATCCTGCGGAGCACGCCCAAGTCAAAGATAGCATGCGCCGACTCATGGAATCGATGCGGCTGTTCCTGGAATCCTCGCCGGAAATCACCATCACCATTGTGAATGAGACGCTTTTTCTCGGACAGGACTCTCTGGATAATCGAAATATGGGCTTTCGCGAACTTGCGATGGCCATGAAACAGCATGAAATTGCGGCGATCACTTTTTTCCAGGGGATTCAACATGAAGAAATCCTGTCCTTTCTCCGTCTGCTCGCCAAAAATCCGGGAAGAGAGCAACCGCCGGGACAAGTCGAAGCCGCTGAAGAATCCCCCTCGTGGCCACATATCACTCTGCAATTGATCGATTATTCACAATTGCACATCACCGAAGAAACGGAAATTCACCGGGACGCCAAAACCAGACCGGAAAACGAAAAATCCTCCATCTGGAAAGATTTCGTCACACGCCTGGTTGGTGGCTCTCTCTCCAAATCGGAAGACGCCGTTTCGCTTTCAACGAATTCAGCGTCCGATCCGGAAAATTTGGCCCTGCTTCTGAACCAAAAAAAAATCGACATCGGAAGCGCGTTGCAAGTATACGGAACCATGCTCGACGACTATTCGTTGAACCAGCTGGTGACGAACGACAACGGGGAAACAGCGACGGAGTTTTCGGGGCTTACCCCATTGATGGAGGCGCTGAACCCGGAAATACGGAAACAGTTTCTATCGACCACTTTCGATCGCATATCCTCTCGGCCGGAGCAGCCCAGTTCCGCGAAACTCCTCAGCAACATCTCCTCCCGATTTGCCGTTGATATGCTGCAGCAAGCCAATCAGACCGGAAAGGAAATCTCTCCTTCCCTGATCCACCTGGTGAGCAAACTGGCCGGCATCGAGGGGAAAGCCGGCAGCGAATCCGGGGACAATATGATAGAAGAATCCCAGGGGAAGATCGCCGACACCCTCCAGACCCTTTTCAAACGGGAAAGCTATGAGGAATTTATCACCTCCAAATACGATCGCACCCTCAAACAGATCTCTCTTTCGGCGAGGTCGGAAAAGCCGGACCATGATGCCTTTCCCATAGAAGAATATCTTCCGACCCTTGACGAGAAATACTTGAACGGTCAAATCGCACGGATGCTGTTGGCTTTCATCAGCGAAAATATTCACGGGGATGAATACCGGACATATGTCGATAAACTCGTCGAAATCGGACACGCGTTGCTGGATAGCGGCGATTTCGCCCTGATCATCACCATTTTCGAAACCCTCACCCAACATTCCAATTATAAAAGATTCCCGGAAACCCGCACCATCGCGGAAAAGGCGCTGAAGGTTTTCCGGGAGCCCATGTATGCGTCAAAAGCCGTCCAGTCTGTATACCGGTATCAAGGCCGGGATGCAGAACGGCATGGGATTGAGTTGCTGGCGCTGATAGGGCCTCAGATCGTCCCCGATGCTTTGAATTTATTTGCCGGAGAGGATGACCCGGAACCCAATCGGATGTTGCTTGAGTTGCTGCGCAACTATCCCGAACAAACCATTGCGGAAGCGCAAAAACGGTTTCGGGACACGCGCACGGAATATGTCAGGCGCCTGGTGGTACTGATACGGGAAATCGGAGAAAAAACCGCCGCCGATATTCTGCGACCGTTATGGGAGCATAGCGACAGCACCATTCAAATGGAAGTACTTGCGGCGCTATTGAAATTCGATGACAAATGGGGGTTGTGGTTTCTGCGGGGCGCTTTAAAATCCAATCTTCCCGGCATGTCTATCCAGGCAATCTGCCTGGCGGAAAAATACAAGGTTTTTGAGGCGGCCGGCGATCTGGCCGCGATGCTGAAACGGCGGTTTCTCTTCAAATCGGATTATGAACAAAACGAAACCCTGATCAGGGCCCTTGGAAACATCGGCAACCCCATCGTTGTACCGGTGCTGGGAAAACTTGCCGGAATTTCATTGACTTTTTATCCACAAAAACTTACCGATATGAAAGTACTCCTGTTTCGATCCCTGAGCGGATATCCGCCCCAATCCGTTCGGAACCTGCTCCAGAAAGGCTCGAAATCGGGTAACGAGAGAATTCGCAAGGTCTGCCGGCAGGTATTGCAGGTCGCCGGTCAAACAACCACAACGACGCAGACCCTTCGCCAGTAACGGATACGCAATGCCGCCAGCGGATTATCATTCGGAAGTCATACGGTTCATATCCCACCTCAATGCGGCGGTTAACAATATCCGTCTGTATTCCGTCGGCCACCCGCAGGCCGGACGATACATCCAGACGGCCCACACCGGGCTATGCGACCTGCTGCGCTCAAAAGGCGACGTCACCCTGCTGCTGATCGATGAGGACATCATCATCGACAATCACCCGCTGCAGACCGATCGCGCCAATACGGCTTCTTTCGTGCGTATCTTACACGAAAACGCCGTCGAACGAATCACCTTCATGAATGAACTTCCGGAACAGGAGTTTGCCGATTTTATCCTCTGTATCGCCTCGCCGGATACCCAAATCATCGCCAGCACAACCCATATCAAACTCGGCAAGGTAAATCTGAAGGTCAAAAGAGAATCAGCGGGAGTACCCGCTTCCCTTTCCGCTGACCAAATCGAAGCCTTTGCACATCTGCAGACGGTGCGCGATGAAAATTATGGGGAACTGCAAGCCCTGTACGGCAGCGCCAAGCGCCAGCATAAAATTGACATTCGCGGTATCGACGACATGATCAAATCTTTTATCAAGGGTTTTTCCCAGGGATTGCCGCCCATGGGACTTCTGGCGGCCTTGAAATCGGCCGATGAGTACACCTTCACCCATGTTGTCAATGTATGCATTCTCACCATGAGTCAAGCGGAAGCTCTTGGATTCAAAGGAGATTATTTGTACCAGATCGGAGTTGCGTCCGTCCTGCATGATGTGGGGAAACTGTTTATCCCGGATGAGATTATCAACAAGCCGGCTCAGTTGACAACGGAAGAACGCAGCATTGTGGAAACCCACACCGTCAAGGGAGCCAAATATATCCTGAACCTTGACAATATTCCCAAACTGGCTGTCCTCGGAGCCATGGAGCATCATATCAAATTTGACGGCAGTGGATATCCTGCCATCAAGGGAGGCTGGCAGCCGAATATCGTCAGCCAGATGATCGCCATTTCCGATGTATTCGACGCCCTTCGCAGCCGGAGGTCCTATTCGGAACCCAAACCCGAGGAACTCATCAAGCAGATCCTGAAAAAGGAAAAAGGAACCGCTTTCAACCCCTATCTGGTGGACCGTTTCATCCAGCTCATCGAGCGCTGAAGGCGATGGTGATGAAAATGAAGTCTGCGTTTTCGGACTTGTCGGAGGTTTTTCTCCGAGGAGCCGAGCGACGTTCAAGTCGACCCGGAGCGCTGCCGATATCCTCCTCGTCTTGATTCAACCACATTTTGAATACCCGCACGAATGGCAGGTCAGGCAGCCCTCCTCGAAACTGATGGTCTGTCCGCATTCCGGACAGGTATCTCCCTTTAAGGTATTTCCTTTTGCAGCGACTGATTTGGGGTTGTTTCCCCGCAGGTATCTTTCCTCCAGGACACGACCGATGGCGTCGGGAATGGAAAGAACCAGTTCACCATTGTGAAAGACTGCATGCTCGCCCCGGATTCCTTTGACCTGCTCGACGATATTCTCCACCGTAACACCGGACCGGAGCGCCAGGGAAATCAGGCGTCCGATGGCTTCCGTCTTCGCCGTAGTCGATTTCCCGGATTTGCCGATCGTTGCAAACACTTCGAACGGTCGGCCTTCGTATTCGGTCACCGTGACATAGAGATGACCCATTCCGGTTCGAATTTTTGTCGTAAACCCGTTCAGGGTTTCGGGTCTGTCTTTCACCATGGACAGAAAACGATCTTCCTGTTTCCCGCCTCCGGTATAGGAAAGAACCTGATTTTCCTTGCTGCCGTCCCGGTAAATGGTAACGCCCTTGCAACCCAGCGTATACGCCAGGTCATAGACGCTGCGAACATCTTCCACCGTTGCTTCGCGTGGGAGATTGACGGTTTTGGATACGGCGTTATCCGTATATTTCTGAAAGGCGGCCTGCATTCGAATATGCCAGTCCGCGGACACATCGTGGGCGGTAATGAACACATTCCGGACCTCTTCGGGAATTTCCATGATCGATTGAATGCTGCCGGCCCGCGCGATACGGCTCATCAGCTCCGGACTGTAGAAACCTCTTTCCTTGGCCACTTTCTCAAAATACGGATTCACTTCCAGCAGCTCATCGTTGTCCATCACCCGCCGGGTGAAACTAAGGGCAAAGAGCGGTTCGATACCGCTGGAACATCCGGCAATGATGCTTAAGGTACCGGTCGGAGCGATCGTCGTCGTGGTTGCATTGCGGTAGGTCGCGCCTTCTTTCCCGTTGAAGATACTCCGGTCAAAATTCTTGAATACACCCCGTTGGGTGGCGAGGTGGGCCGAGGCGGCATGGGATTCTTTCTGAATAAATTCCATGACCTCTTCCGCGATGGCGATGGCGGCCTCTGAATTATAGGCGATCCCCAGTTGAAACAGCAGGTCCGCGAAACCCATCACACCCAGACCGATTTTGCGATTGCCGTGTACCATCGTCTCAATCTCCGGCAGCGGATATTTGGACATATCGATGGTATTGTCCAGAAAACGAACCGCCTGCCAGACGACTTCTTTCAACCGCTCAAAATCAATAACCGGGAGATCGCGACGATCGTCCACAAATTTGGCCAAATTAATGGAACCCAGGTTGCATGCCTCCATAGGCAGCAGCGGTTGCTCGCCGCAGGGGTTGGTGCTTTCGATCTGACCCAAGGCGGGCGTCGGATTATCACGATTGATCCTGTCCAGGAAAATGATCCCGGGATCTCCATTTTTCCAAGCCTGGTGAATCAATTTTTCATAGGTCACGGCGGCTTCCAACTCTCCGGCCTTTTCCCCGGTGGTGGGATCCACCAGGTCATATGACTGCCGCTCTTTGACGGCCTCCATAAACGTATCCGTAACCGCAACGGAAATATTGAAATTATTCAGGGAACGATCGTCTTGTTTGCAATAGATAAACTCCATGATATCGGGATGATCCACGCGTAGAATGCCCATATTGGCGCCTCGGCGGGTGCCCCCCTGCTTCACCTGTTCGGTGGCTGTATTGAAGACCTTCATAAATGAAACAGGACCCGAGGCAACGCCGCCGGTCGTTCCCACCCGACTGTTGGCGGGTCGCAGACGCGAGAAGGAAAAACCGGTTCCGCCCCCTGATTTGTGAATCAGGGCTGCATGTTTGATGGAATTGAAGATATCGTCCATGCTGTCTTCAATGGGCAGGACAAAACAAGCCGCCAATTGTCCCAGCCTTCGGCCGGCATTCATCAATGTGGGAGAATTGGGTAAAAATTCGAAATCGGTCATCATCCGGTAAAAAATCTCTTCCATCTGCGGAGCCGACGATCCGCCTTCATAGTTGTTTTCCGCCCGGGCAATGTGATGGGCCACCCTTTGAAACATTTTCTCCGGGGTCTCGATCACCCTGCCCTTGCTGTCCTTTTTTAAATATCTTTTTTGCAGTACGATTTTGGCGTTTTCCGACAACAGCGGACCACTCTTCACAAATACGGACCGGTCCAATCGAATGGGTGACGTTTTGGAAAGACCGAAAGATCGCATTTTTTTGGCCACCATTTTTTCGATTACCTCCATGGTAATGGTAAACGGCTCCATTCTAGCGATTTCTTCGCGTATGAAACGGCTGATATCCAAGGCCTGGTCCGTATTGATGGTGCTGCCTTTCAACAGGATATCTGAAAAGCGCTGATCATCCCACCGGTATAGATTTAAATCGAAAGGGCCATCTTCTTCCGTAATCAGCACTTTATTCTTCTGCCCCATGGCTTCCCCCGTTATTCCAGTTGATAACATGTGTTGTCTCGCCTGCGGATCCCCGCCGACGCTTGTCGATGCCGGACGGGATATTCGTTTCATACCACATATTGTATGTCAAGTCCAATTTGGACAACAATTCAGGCAAACCCATCGGGGATACAAATCGATACCCCGCAGCAAGTGAATCTTGAATTATCGGCTCGCTAATGGTAGAATTCGTTCATGTTTTGAGGGACACGATACGCATCAACATCTTCAATCATATTGAGTATTACGGGCACCCCCTCTTCACCGGATTTTTCGGAATTATTCAAGGATCGTCGAATTTGGCCGCACATTTTCGATCGGGAGGATTGGAATGTCAGAAGTAACGAGCGATAAAAACCGAAGACGGAAAAAAATTCTCATTTTCAATACGGTCCTGGTTCTGGTCGGTTATATTGTGACCCAATTGGCCAGCCTGCTGGCCAAAACAGCCGGCCTGACCAGCATCACCTACGCTCAGATCGTGACCATTCTGCTGCTGTCTGCCGGCACGGTCGTTATTTATCTCTTCATCATCAAGGCGCTTCAGGAGATTAGCAAGCAAAAAGCCAATTTCATTTTTTTCTCACAATATGTGGTCTGGCTGATACTATACGTGATCTGGGTCCTCTGGCTGAATGAAGCCAGAGTCATGGGATTGTTTTTCGCCATCCTGGGACTTTGCTTCCTGATAAACAGCTCCAACCTGTTCTGGTCCATCATCATTTCGCTTACCCTATCGATTCTGCATCTTTCCACCGCTTACGCCGGCATCCATTATTTACAGCAGAGCGGCGCCATGAAACTTGAAATTTTTTATACCCTATGCTTCTTACCTTCCGCCTTGTTCATCTCCTATCTGTCGGAACAGTTCGGAAACCAAAAACGAGAAATTTTACACGCGAAAAAAACAGCCGAAGAATCCAGGGATTCACTTGAAAAACTCATCCGAAGCATTGGGAAAAAATGCGAAAAATTGAACGCCGCGTCGGAGAACCTGCTCAATTTGTCGGAAAATATGACATCCACCACCAATGAAATTGCGACCAGATCGGCGGAGGTGACATCCTCGTCCGGAGAAATGAGCACCAACATCAATTCGGTGGCGTCATCGATGAACGAGACATCCGATCGGGTCAGACTGATCGCCACCTCCATTGAAGAGATGACCTCGACGATCAATGAAATTTCGCAACACGCCGGGAAAGCGCAGGATATCTCCAACCAGGCCGTCAACCAGTCCCTGGTTGTGTCCCAAAAGGTGGAAACCCTCGGAAAGGTTGCCCAGGAAATCGGGAATATCACGGAAGTTATTTCGGATATTTCCGCGCAGACCAATCTCCTGGCGCTCAACGCCACCATCGAGGCCGCGCGCGCCGGTGAGTCCGGTAAAGGATTTGCTGTCGTCGCCAACGAGATCAAGGAACTGGCGCGACAAACCGCGAATGCGACATTGAAGATCAAAGAGCAGATCATCAATATTCAGAACACCACGGCGACAACGGCGGATGAAATTTCCGGAATCATGGTGATCATAAACGAAGTCAACGATATCGTATCATCGATTACCATGGCCATCAGCGAACAGTCGACGACCACAAGGGAGATCGCCGACAATGTCGCTCAGACATCGGTCGGAATATCCGAAGTCAATGAAATTGCCATCGGCAGCTCCAATTACGCCCTTGAAATAACAAAAGCCATTTCCGAAGTGAATGAAGATGTCGGCCGGATATCCGACAGCAGCACCCATGTCAATCACAGCGCCCTGGATCTTTCGAACCTGGCCAAGGACCTGAGCGACTTGACGAAAGGTTATTAGTGGAAGAAAACGAGGTGATCAAACTCAGACAGGCGTTGGGATGTTGGTATGAAGCCAACCATCGGAAGCTGCCATGGCGGGAAAATGAGGATCCCTATCGAATCTGGGTTTCGGAAGTCATGCTGCAACAGACCCGGGTGGAAACGGTCATTCCTTATTACCGGCGATTCATGACCCGTTTTCCCAGTGTTGATTCACTGTCCGATGCGGATACGGAAACCCTGCTGAAACTCTGGGAGGGTCTTGGGTATTACGCCCGTGCCCGAAATCTGCTGCGGTCGGCCCAAATCCTCCGCCGGGATCACGGCGGACGGCTGCCGAACACCCGGGCGGAACTGAGCGGGCTTCCGGGGATCGGCGACTATATTGCGGCCGCCGTTCTAAGCATCGCTTTTCAACAGCCGGTAGCGGTCGTGGACGGCAATGTCAAACGGATCCTGGCCAGGCTCTTCATGGAAGCTTCGGCCGTCAACGACCCCGCAGCCAAAAACCGTTTTGCGGATCTCGCCGAACGTCTTCTGGACCATCGACATCCTGGACGATTCAATCAAGCCATGATGGAGCTGGGGCAAAGAATCTGCATCCCCAGCGCTCCGAATTGCGTCCCCTGCCCCATCCGGGAAAACTGCCGGGCTTTTCAAAACAACGCTACAGCCGATTACCCCCAAAGGCTTCCCAAAAAAACGCCTCCCCTGCAGAAAATGACATTCGCAGTGGTGATGCGGGGAAAACGGTTTCTGATCCTCCGGCGACCGGGACAGGGGCTGCTGGGAGGACTATGGGAGTTTCCCGGAGAGGTGATTCAAGACCAACCCATCGATGAGGGGAAGGTAATCGATATGATTCGTCGGCAAACGGGAGTCCAGGCCACGATTCTCCGCCGGCTGGGAAATGTGCGTCATGCCTATACGCATTTCCGGGTATCGGCCGATGTCTACCTTTGTCACTACCGGGAGGGCGATGTCCGCTTGGACGGACATACGGCTTATCACTGGATTCAACCGGAAGAAATCCGGCAGTACGCCGTTCACAAGATGATCCACAAAATGATGCCCCTGCTGACGTTACCATTCACGGCCGGAAACCCTTCTCCAACAGCCGTCACCCGTCAATAGTAATACCAGATGGTTTCGTAGTCGGCGACATCCTCTCCTGCAGCGTCCAGTCTTTGAAGGTAGTCCAGAATGGGAACATCCTCACTGGTGAAGGTGGACAAGAAACCCGAAATGTTTTTCTCCCAGGGGTGAAATTCATAAAGTCGGGATCCATCGGGCAGAATCGCGATCAGATCCCGATGCTGATATGCCCGAAGGTAATTCTTACCGAGACCCGGCACATTGTAAACCGCCTCATCCGTTCGCGATAGTCCGGGGAGGAGTCGCGCCTCCTCCTTCTGCTCCTGAAGCAGTCTCGCGATGGGAACGCGATATTCCAGCGTTTCCTCTTTTCCTTTTGTGTTGAAGGTATAATACGGTTCAATCCCGAGCAATGTAAGATTTCGTCTCAAAAAAGCGGCTTCGAAACGCCGGGAGACAAAAAAAGTGTACACCAACTGGTTGAAGACCGGTATGCCTCTGACTTTCAGTCGCTCAACGGCCTGACCCGTTTCCGGGGTCAATTCGTAGGGATGCTGAATATGAGTCACCACCGACACCTGGCGGTGCCCGAGGACCCTGAATTTAGCCAAAATATCCGCCAGCTTTTCCGTGAAACGCATGGGAGCCGTGACGATGGTTCGCGTCCCGATTCTGATCCTTTCAACGGAAGGGATACGAGCCACCCCGTCAATCACACGAGTGAAATCTTCATCCCCCATGGCCAAGGGGTCTCCGCCGGTGATGAGTACCTCGTGAATGGCCGGATGTGCTTCAATCCAGTTCAGTGCACTCTCGATTTCTTCCTGGGATGCAAGGGCGCCGAGCGCCATGGCATCATCGATTTCCCAGTTGCGCTGGCAGTAGACACATATTTGCGGGCAGGTGTTAAAGGGTTTGAAAATGCAGATAGCCGGATATCGCCTCGTAACCAGGGGGATGGGGGAAGTATCGCTCTCACGCATAAAATCCAGACAACTTCTGTCATTTTTACCATAAGCGGCCATCTGTTCCACATAGGCCAACGGCGGAATCACCTGGGCTCGAACGGCGCGATCGCGAAAGGAATCCGGTTCATCGTCCATAAGCGACAGGTAGTGGGGGGTGATACCGAATGGAAGTCTTTGTTCACGCGCCTTTTTGATCGCCTCTTTTTCCGCCGGAGAAAGGTATACGAGAGAGGCGATCATGTCCGCATCCCGCAGGACATGATCATACTGCCATTTCCAGCTGTCCCAGTCATCCGGGGTCGCATGGAGGACCTGCAGCATTTTCTCTTTCCGCCTTTTGCGGGCCGACTGAATTTCCGGACGAAGTCCTGCGGGAAATTTGACGACCTGCCGCTCGACCTCACGGGAAAGAGCGTCCAGTTGATCACTTCTTTCGACGGCGGCTTCCTGACCTTCCAACTTGCTCGGCAGCAGATGAAGATCCGCGAGTTTACTTCCCGGACCTCGTCCCTGGAGCCCCTGAAAAAGATATAGTATCTCGGCAAAGAAAGAAGGGGCCAAGTCAAGCCTCGACCTGCCGTTGGAAACATCCCAAATGGCTTTTGCCGTCGAAAAACCGGCCTTGTCTTCCGACCGACGAGTGAGAACCATCTGAACCACACGGGCGCAGTCTCGCACCCGAATAATGTTTCCTTGGGACAAGGCGTCATAATCGTCGAAGGATTCGTATGCCATGCGGTTAGCATATTCGGACAGATTTCGGCGAAAATCATCCAGACTATTCGTAGATTTTGCGATTTTGATAACCTCCGGAATTCTGCTGATCAGGCTATCAATTGTATACTTACTCATATCCAACATGGTTTATTGTCCTGTTCGTTTTATGGTTTGGCGACTGCGCTACCGGATCAGATGCTGGGTCCGGATTTGCGAACAGCTCTTACAAAGGTAAGAGAAAAGGAGCCGCCGAGGTCTGACTGCAGCGATTGACCAGCCTTCGAACGGAGCGCCATCGTTCCATATCGGCTAGGATGCCGAAAGTTAAGATAAAAAAAAGTAATCACTATCTGGCACCTGTCAACCCTTGCGGCAATTTGCCCGGGGAGCCCACGGAAGAAATCCGGCTTTGTTACCGATGTCGGAATGTCTTCCATCAATGCAGGAGTGTAAATAATTCGCACTTCCCATGCCGTTATGAAAATATATGCGCATTTTTTTCGCACTTACGAACCGATCCCCTTCAACATCTATCCTGATATCGTTAAAACCCTTTACGCGATCAAGCAATAACCCTTTGAAAATCAGATCGACACGAGTTCGCGAATATGATATCCATACAGCACATTTTACAATCGGTATGACTATCTTTCAAAGTCGATGGAACCAGTGCGAAAAAAATGATCGCTTGTCAGGCGCATGCGATGATGTGTTACGATCGATTTCGTTATTTTCGTCACTCCAACTCACATCCCGTGAGCCTTTTTCGTGGTGAATAATTCCAATTATTCAATCTGTTATTCCATTTATCACCAACGCATTCGAGAGTCGCCCTGTTCGGTTCCGAATGGTTGGCATTCCATTTGCTTTTTATTGCGGTCATTGAAACGCTATCCGGCTTTGGCAATCGTCCGGGTCAGGGGAATGACACCAGCACCATAGAAAACAAAAATGCGAGACCGATGCGTAATCATAACGAGGAGGTATTCTGATGGATAGATGTTTTCCGGTTTGCCGCTTTCTACTGTTGCCGGCGCTGATTTCTCTTTTACCGCTGACCGCTTTCGCCGATCCCCCTTTGTGGGCGCCACCGGAGTTGGCCCCGCTGATCGTTCAGGGTATCACTGGAAATCAGGAAATTAAGAGCGCCCACACCCAGTTAGCGGCGTTACAGGAAAAAATTCCCTTCGAAGGAGCCCTGGAAGACCCCAAGATCGGTTTCGGACTGCTCAACCTGCCGGTCAACTCCTATCGCTTTGATCGGGAACCCATGACCCAGAAACAGGTCTTCATTTCGCAGAAGCTTCCCTGGTACGGTAAACTGGACCTGAAATCCCGGCAGGCCGTCATAAGGGCCGAACGCCAGACTGTCATGATCCGTGGGAAGGAATTGGAACTGGCCCGGAAAGTGACGGCGGCGTATTATGAACTGGTCTACCTGGATAATGCTTTGCGAACGAACCGCAGGCTGATGAAGCTTGTGGCGCAGGCCTCCCAAGTGGCGGAAGCCCAGTATGTCACCGGCCGGGGACCGCAACAGGATATGTTTCAGGCCCAGGTGGAACTCGGCAAACTCCAGGATGAGAAGCTGATGCTCTCCAACAATCGTCGCAACCAGGAGGATATCCTGAATGCACTCCTCAGCCGGGAAAGCTTCATGGCGGTCGAAACCACCGCCGCGCCCGAGATCGGCGAACTGAAGCTGGACGAGGATGTGTTGCGTCAACAACTGCTGGAAAAAAATCCCTGGCTGAAGATCAAATCCCTGGAGATCGAAATGGCCGAACTGGATCTGGATCTCTCTCAAAAAGACTACTGGCCGGACATGGATGTCCGTTTGGCCTACGGACAACGGGACGAGGACGCAACGGGACGGGATCTGCAGGATTTTTTATCCGCCTCGGTGACCATGAACATCCCCCTATGGAAAAGAAACCGGCAGGATCGCAAAGCAAACGCCAGCCGATTGGATGCGCAAGCGGCCAGGCAATCCTACGACGCCCTGCGACTCAGCCTGAACCATCGCATCGATGCGCTGAAAACCGACCTTCAGAACAACCACGACAGCTATCGATTATACCAGGATCAATTGATCAAGCAGACCAGGGACTGGGCCTCTTCGGCCCTGGCCGCCTATGAGGTTGGCAGGGTGGATTTCGATACCATGATCAATGCGCGCATGCGGGTGTTGCGCTTCCATCTGCAGGCGGAGAAATATCGCTACGGGATGCTTCAAAAGCGCGCCGAACTGGAAGAGTTGATCGGCGGTCCGCTTCCGGAAAAAGGATGACGGCCTCGTATAAAAGGAGGAATAGGGACATGAACTCGGAACGAACGGAAACGAACAACAAACGCTCGGCTTTTATCCTGGTTTTGACCACGGCCGTCATCACACTCCTGTTGGCCGGCGGGGCCGCCTATTTCTCCGGACACCTCGGCCCGCGCCAGACGACGACCACCACTGCCGTATCCACAGCGGACCATGACCATGGGAGGAGCGCCAAAACCTTGTATACCTGCGGAATGCATCCCTGGATCATATCCGATCAACCGGGCAACTGCCCCATCTGCGGTATGAAACTCGTTCCCAAGCGGAACGAGGCAATGGGCGGCGTGGAGGTCAAAATCGATCCGGTAACCCAGCAAAACATGGGGATCCGGACGGCGCAGGTCCGCAAAGGGTCGCTGACCCACACCATCCGCACTTACGGCCACATTACCTATGACGAAACCCGTCTGACGGAAATCAGTCCCAAATTCAACGGCTGGATCGAGAAATTGTATGTGGATTTCACCGGACAGATGGTGAACAAAGACCAACCCTTGTTCGACATCTATTCACCGGAGCTGACCACCGCCCAGGAGGAATATCTGGTGGCGTTCCGCAATCCCGGTCGCCTGGCCGGCGGCAGCCGGGAAGCCATGCTGGCCTCTGTGCGCCGCAGACTCTCTTACTTCGATGTGCCGGACCAGGTGATCCGAGACCTGGAAAAAACCGGCGTGCTCAAAAAGGCCCTGACAATCCGTTCCCCGTTCAAGGGCATCGTAACCCATAAAAATGCCGTGGAAGGCGGATATATCAAATCCGGTACAACCGTATACCGCATCGCGGATGTATCCACGGTATGGGTGGAAGCCCATATCTTCGAATACGAACTGGACCGGGTAAAGACCGGTCAGACCGCGGAAATGACGCTGCCCTATATGCCGGGCAGGGTTTACAAGGGGAAAGTGGCCTTTGTGTATCCCTACCTCCAACAAAAAACCCGGGATGTGGTGATCCGGATCGAATACGACAATCCGAATCTGGAACTCAAACCGGACATGTATGCCGATATCCGCATCCAGATCATTGCCGACCATCAAGGCCTGCTGGTCCCCGACGAGGCGGTCATCCGCTCCGGTGAGCGTAACCTGGTTTTCGTGACCCGGGGAGACGGCAAGTTCACGCCCCGGGAAGTCAATCTGGGCATCCGTCTGGATGGCGGCAACATCCAGGTTCTGAGCGGCCTGGCGGAAGGAGAGACCGTAGTGTCATCCGGCCAGTTTCTGATCGACTCGGAATCCAAACTCAAAGAGGCGATTCAAAAAATGACGGAGGGCAAAAACGTCGTCTCCAAACCGGAAAAATCGGATACGGGCACGGAAGCGGACTTCTTCGGCGACATGGAGATGAAAGGGCACGGAAAATGATTGAAAAAATCATCGAATGGTCCGTAAACAACAAATTCATGGTGATCCTGATCACCTGCTTCGTGATTTTCGGAGGCGTCCTGGTCATGATGAACACCCCCCTGGACGCCATTCCCGATCTATCCGATGTGCAGGTGATCATCTATACCGAATATTCCGGCCAGGGGCCCAAAGTGGTGGAGGAACAGGTGACCTATCCCCTGACCACGGCCATGCTGAGCGTTCCCTATGCCAAGGTGGTCCGTGGGTATTCCTTCTTCGGGTACTCGTTCGTTTATATCATTTTCGAGGACGGAACGGATCTCTACTGGGCCCGTTCCCGGGTTCTGGAATATCTGAACTTCGTTTCCGGTCGCCTGCCGGCCGGCGTGACGCCGAGTCTCGGACCGGACGCCACCGGAGTGGGCTGGATCTACGAATATGTGCTCAAGGACACCAACGGCCGACATGACCTGCAGCAACTCCGGAGCATCCAGGACTGGTACTTGCGCTACGAACTGACCGCCGTTCCCGGGGTGTCCGAAGTCGCCAGCATCGGCGGATTCGTCAAACAATACCAGGTGGAAGTGGATCCCAACAAGCTGCTGGCCTACGACCTCCCCATCCAGAAGGTGAGGACCGCCATTCAACGCTCCAACCGGGATGTGGGCGGCAAACTTATCGAGATGGGTGAGACCGAATTCATGGTGCGCGGCCTTGGCTACATCCAATCCATCAAAGACCTGGAAGACATTGCCGTAGGTGTTGATCGCATGGGGACACCCGTTCTGCTGAAAAGCATCGCCAATATCCAGCTGGGACCCGAACTGCGTCGGGGAATCCTGGAATGGAACGGTCAAGGGGAAGCTGTGGGCGGCATCGTCATCATGCGATTCGGGGAAAATGCCCGGGAAGTCATCCGCAAGGTCAAGGAGAAGTTGTCGTCCCTGGAGAAAGGACTTCCCAAGGGGGTTGTGATCGAAACCGGATATGACCGTTCGGGTCTGATCGAACGGGCCGTGGACACCCTCAAGGGCAAGCTCATGGAAGAAATGACCGTAGTGGCCCTGATCTGTATTCTGTTTCTGCTCCACTTCCGTTCCGCCTTGGTCGCCATCTTCACGCTGCCCGTGGGCATTCTGATGGCGTTTATCATCATGTATCCCATGGGAATCAACGCCAACATCATGAGTCTGGGCGGCATCGCCATCGCCATCGGTGTGATGGTGGACGCGTCGGTAGTGATGGTGGAAAACGCCCACAAACATTTGGAAAAAGAGAACGACTCCAAAGCCCGTCAGGAAAAAATCCTGGACGCTGCCAAGGAAGTCGGACCGGCTCTGTTCTACAGTTTACTCATCATCACCGTTTCGTTCGTACCGGTATTCAGTCTCCAGGAACAATCGGGACGACTGTTCAAACCCCTGGCGTTTACCAAAACATTTGCCATGGCTGCGTCTTCCGTATTGGCCATCACCATCATTCCGGTGCTCATGACCTTTTTTATCCGGGAAAAACCGTTTGAACCCACCGTTCCACGCAGGCATCGACTTTTCGCATGGTTGGCTTTCACCCTGGGGCCGATGGCGATCGTGACGGCTTTGGGAGCAGCCGGTGTGAATCTGCCGGATTGGAGCATGGCGGCCGCCCTGGCCCTGGCGCTTTTTGCGGTCATCATCCTTTCGCCCCAGCGGATTCTGCCGGAAAATCGCAATCCCATCAGTCGGTTTTTCATCCGCTTATACCTGCCGTTCATTCACTGGGTGCTCAAATGGCGCAAAACAACGCTGCTGGCTGCGTTGGTGATTCTGGCGGCCACCTATTACCCGGCCCTGCGCCTGGGCAGCGAGTTCATGCCACCCCTCAACGAGGGAGATCTGCTGTATATGCCCACCACCCTGCCGGGCATTTCCATCACCAAGGCCCGGGAACTGATCCAGCAGACCGATAAAATCATCCAGCGCTTTCCGGAAGTACACCATACACTCGGCAAAATCGGACGGGCGGAAACCGCCACGGATCCGGCCCCTTTGTCCATGATCGAAACCACGATCACGCTCCGGCCCCAGGTGGAGTATGAACACCTTTTCATAAAACGATTTTTCACGGACTGGCCGGCGTGGTTGAAGAAACCACTGACCTGGATCTGGCCGGAAGTCAAAAAAGGCAGAATTCTCCATGAATGGCGCAAAAAGGAAATCAAGCGTTTTTTTGATGCATGGCCGCAATGGATTCAGCCACCGTTGGCATGGCTTTGGCCTTCGAAACGCTACATGACCATCGAAGAACTGGCGGATGAACTGGACCGCGCCATCCAGTTCCCGGGGCTTACCAACGCCTGGACCATGCCCATCAAAACACGCATCGACATGCTCTCCACCGGAATCAAAACGCCTGTGGGAATCAAACTTATGGGTCCGGACCTTTCGGTGTTGTCGGATCTCGGCGCCAGAATCGAAGCGGTGGTCCGGGACATTCCCGGCACCTTGTCGGCCTATTCCGAACGCGTGACCGGCGGCAATTACCTGGACTTCACCATCCGCCGCGAAAATCTGGCGCGTTATGGATTGACCGTGGGGGATGTCCAGGATGTGATCATGACCGCCATCGGCGGTATGAATGTCACGTATACGGTGGAAGGTCTGGAACGCTATCCGGTCAGCTTGCGTTACAACCGGGAACTGCGGGACAATATCGATCGCCTGCAGCGGGTCCTGGTACCCACGCCCACCGGCGCCCAAGTGCCATTGGCCCAACTGGCCGAGTTATCCATCCATAAAGGCCCGGCGGGCATCAAGAGCGAAAACGCCCGGAGGACCGCCTGGATCTACGTGGATCTGAAAGGCGTCGACGTGGGGTCTTATGTCAAAAAGGCACAGGAGATCGTAAATCGGTCCATCGATCTTCCCGCAGGATACTCCATGGTCTGGTCAGGCCAATACGAATACATGGAAAAAGCCCGGCGCACCCTCAACGTGATTGTCCCCGTTACCCTGGTGCTAATTTTTATCCTGCTGTACATCCATTTCCACAATATCGCCGAATCGGTCATTGTCATGGCCAGCCTTCCGTTCGCCCTTGTGGGCGGCGTCTGGTTGCTGTATCTGCTGGATTACAACATGTCCGTGGCCGTCGTGGTCGGATTTATCGCCCTGGCGGGGCTAGCAGCCGAAACCGGCGTGGTCATGCTGGTCTATCTGGACGAAAGCTTCGAACGCCGAAAAAAAGCCGGGGGCATGAACACCTACCGGGAACTTACGGAGGCAATCATCGAGGGCGCCGTGGAACGCGTCCGCCCCAAACTCATGACCGTTTCCACGACCCTCATCGGCCTCCTGCCGGTAATGTGGGGATCGGAGACCGGATCGGAAGTCATGAAACGCATTGCCGCACCCATGGTGGGCGGGCTGATTTCCTCCACGATACTGACACTGATCATCATTCCCGCAGTCTACGATATCTGGAAGCGCCGGGAGATGCAAAATGGAAAATCGATCTTATACTGATGGAATCGGTATTTGGATAATCAATCAGTCAACGTAAAACCGATAAAGGAGCACGACATGAAACAACACATGATGAAACCGATGGTTTTGGGAATGATTTTTCTGGCCGGAATGCTCTCTGGTCCGGTGGCAGTTCAGGCGGAAATGTCCCATGGAGAGCATGGCGCCATGTCCCATTCCGGGCATATGGGCGTACTGATCCATGAGTCCACCGTGGAGGGGTATCACCTGGCCTACCATCTCATCGACATGGCGGAGCAAATGAAGGGCATGAAAATGGACATGGATATGACCAACAGCAAGATGGGTTCCCACCACCTGATGGTTTACCTCCAATCTCCGGAAGGAACGGATGTGGGAGACGCCACGGTGGGTTATCTGATCACCAACCCGAACGGTGAAAATCAGAAAACCATGGCCATGGGTATGACGGGCGGATTCGGCGCGGACGTGAACCTGAAAGCCAAGGGAACCTATGTCATTACCGTAAAAGCGCTCATCGGCAGTACGAAGGTTATCGACAAATTTGAGTATGTGGTCCAATAGACTCTGGTTACCCAATACCGGGACGGATATAGGGAAGCCGCCGGAGGACGCTACATGCTTCGAATAACGCCCAAAAGCTTGCACCGGCGTTTTGCCTTGTTCATGATTCTGCCGGTTGCCGTGTTGCTGGCCGGTATGGGGATGATGGGCTTCCTCTACGCCCGCAACACCTTACTAGAGCAGTGGGGGGAAAACGCGGTGCTGAAACTGCAGCGGGCGGCCCATCATGTGGACATGAAACTGAGCCGCCCCAAGGAATGGCTGCGCATGTTCCACCAACTGGCCGGCAATCCCCATGCCGAAACCCTGCGGGCCGATATCATCGAGCAGCTGCGGTCCACGGAAATCGTGGCCCGGGTGGATGTCGTCTGGCAGGGAGGACCGGCCGCGGATGTAAGCGATTCGGATTCACCCCACGAGGTTTCCGATCACCGGATGCCCATGCATGCGGAATTCCACAACCTGCAGATCACCGCTCCCCGATACGACGCACTGGTGAAAAACAAGACCGTCTCCCTGATTTCCGACATCGAGGATTCCATCGGAGTGGTGAAAGGCAGAATCGAGGTCGTGCTGCGTTTCGATGAGCTCATCGAAGCCATCCAGCCTTCCGGATGGCTTCAAAGCGATCGGGCCTACCTGGTGAATGAAGAGGGCCGCATCCTGGCGGGCACCATCGCCGACGGACGCCAAACTTTGGGAGAAACCGGCAACCTGCTGGAAACGGATATCCTAAGGGAACTGCAGCAACGAAATTCCGGCACCATCATGGGCGGCGGCTTTTCCCTGGCCGAGGTGAGCGGGTTCTATCGTCTGCAGGAAGCGCCCTGGTACCTGGTGATGTTTGCGCCCAAGGGGAAAATCCTTCGATCCATCATCCGGTTCCAAGTTTATTTTTTCGGAATCTCCATTACGTTCATCCTGTTCATCCTGGTATTGATCCGCCTGGTGACCGGACACACGGTGGCCGCCATCAAGGAAATCTCCATCGCCGTAACCCGGGTGGCCGGAGGAGATTACCATGTCCGCATTCCCGTGAAGAGCCGCGATGAAGTCGGCAAACTCGGTCAGGACTTTAATCTGATGACGGATCAACTGGAAGAGCGCATACGCCTGAAACAGGCCATGGGACTGGCCATGGAGGTCCAGCAGAATCTACTGCCCAAAACAGATCCGCTGACTCCCGGCCTTGATATTGCAGGCAGAATCATTTACTGCGACGAAACCGGCGGTGATTACTATGACTATATTTATCCTTCCTTCCCGGATAGCGGGAAACTGGATGTCATCGTGGGGGATGTAACCGGCCATGGCATTCCTTCCGCACTGTTAATGACCTCGGTGCGTGCGTTCCTGCGGCAGCGGACGTCCATGCCGGGCAGCCTGGACCGAATCGTGGCGGATGTGAACCGGCAGATTGCGGCGGATGTGGCCGATTCAGGACATTTTGTAACCCTGTTCTACGCCAGAATCGACCGGCCGAACATGAAAATGCAATGGCTGCGAGCCGGACATGAGCCGGCCATGGTGTACCATGCGGCCGAGGATCGCTTCGAAACCCTTTCCGGCAAAGGGATGCCGCTGGGGACCTTCAGCAGCACTCATTTCGAAGAGCACGAGCGGTTTTTACGACCGGGAGAAATCATCGTCATCACCACCGACGGCATCCGGGAAACCCGCAATCCGGAGGACCTGCTTTTCGGCGAAACCGCGCTGCGAGAAGTTGTCCGGCGGAATGCGGGAAGGAGCGCCGGGGAAATTCTTGCGGCCGCCATCGAGCGTTTAAACGATTTCCGCGCGGGGAAAGAACAGGAAGACGACGTAACCCTGGTGATCATCAAGGTAACGGCATAGCGAAAAATTCACCGGTAGGCATTCTGCCGCTGCCATTCGTCGATGTATTTCTTGACCGTACGGCGATCCAGGCGGGTGCATTTGGCAACCTCGCCATAGGTTCCGTATTTCCGATACAGTTGGTGACAATACTGTTTGATCACGCTTTGGGCGTCCAGCTCTTCCACGGCCGTATCCGCCGCTATCGCACCCCATCCTGCCGACGCGAAGGGTTCTTCGACCAGAGGGGCATATTGCCGGTTGAGCAGGATGCGTCGCACACACTGGCCGAGTTCGCGGACATTTCCCGGCCAACCATAGTCCTTCCCGAGCTGCGCGTGGATCGTATGCCGAACCATCCGGGTTACTTCCTGGGACGGACGTCCCACGATCCGTTCAATGGTAAAGGACAAAAGGTCTTCCATTTCGGCCGGGTCCTCCGCCAGACGCTGCCGTAGCGGCGGCACCACGATGATATCCGAACAAAGACGGTAGAAAAAATCCTCTCGTAGAATGCGGTTGCGACGGATCTCCGTGAGGCTGCGATTGGTGGCCGCGATGATACGACCCTGAAAACGGTCTTCCTGATGACTTCCCACCGGGCAGAAGGCTCTTTCTTCCAGCACTTTCAACAGTTTGATTTGGACCGGCGGCGCCACCTCGCCGATTTCGTCCAGAAAAATCGCGCCGTGGGGACTGCACTGGTGAAAAATTCCGCGATGATCGCCTACCGCACCGGTAAAAGCGCCTTTTTTATGGCCGAAGAGCTCGGATTCAATCAGTGCTTGGGAAAACTGCGAAAGGTTCAGGGATATAAAACTCTGGGTAAAACTTTCCACGAAACATTCCTTGTGGGCATCGAAGGGGATAAAGCCGGAACGGCCGATGGCCATGGCGGCCGCACCTTTACCGGTGCCGGTTTCTCCCAGGATGAGCGTGGAAAAATCTTCCATGCGGTTCCAGAGATGTTCGTTGTAAAGGTCGATATCCGCCGTAAACACATTGTTCCAAAGCTTCTCCCGGAGTTGCCGCATGCTCCTCGAGCGGCCCACCAGACCACGATCGATAAAATAAAAAGCCCGACGGAGTTGAAAACTCATGGCGAAATAGCGTCGGCATTCTTCCTCGGTAAATTCCCTTTTTCGTAAAAACGCCAATGCCTCGCGGGCAAAACCGACCCGCAACGGAACACCGCCGGCCTGTATCTGTTCCTGGATATGGGTGTCGAATCGATCCAGGAAATAATGAAAAAAATCGAACAGAAACGCGTTACGCATGAGCAGCCGATCCCGGTTTGCAAAGGCCCCCAGACGTCCCTTGCCGCTCTTTTCCAATACGGCAATGCGCCGGCGCACCTCCGAAATGGTTCGCGCGATCCTTTCCTGGTCGGATACTTCAGGAAAAAGGCCGCTGATGTCGATGTCCAGGCGGTCCCGTTCCTCACTGAACGGATTGCTCAAAACCGCCTGGTTGACCAAGGTAAAAAAATCACGTTCCGCGCCGTCGAGTTGCCGGGATATTGCCATGGGAGGTCCTTTTCGATTCAATGAGCTTTATTTGTATACACAGATCAGTTTCAAATGAACATAGCATGGTATTATCAATATTGATCACTGATCGCAACAATTTATTTATTTCATTTTATATCGGACTGTTAAATTGGATTGATCCCAATGGCATGCTCTTTGATATACGGTTCGAACAGAGCAACGGATCAACGAACCAAACAGGAGAGAACGACATGCAGACAGCAACCAACAACACCGACACCAAAAGCCAGTTCGGCCTGTTGACCCAAAAACGTTTCGGGGCTTTTTTTTGGACCCAGTTATTGGGCGCCTTTAACGACAATCTGTTCAAAAACGCCCTGCTCCTTTCGATGGTCTATGCTGTCGGCAGTGCCCCGGTGGGCGCTTCCAATATGCTGGTCAACGTAGCGGCCGGGCTTTTCATTCTGCCGTTTTTTCTGTTTTCCGCCTTCGCCGGACAACTGGCGGATAAATACGAAAAATCCGGACTGATCCGGCGCCTCAAACTCGCCGAAATCGTTATCATGGTCCTGGCGGCGGTTGGATTTTATCTGAACAGCACGACCCTTCTGATGGCCATGCTCTTCTGCATGGGCGCCCAATCCAGCTTTTTCGGTCCGGTGAAATACAGCATTCTGCCCCAGCAGCTCACGACCAAAGAAATCGTGGGCGGCAACGCCTTGGTGGAGATGGGCACATTCGTGGCCATTCTGCTGGGCACCATCTGCGGCGGTCTCCTGATCCAGATGACCCATGGTCGCCTCTGGACCGGATACGGCGTTATCCTGACGGCTCTGGTGGGTTGGCTGGCCAGCCGGTCCATTCCCGCCGCGCCGCCCGCCGCGCCGGACATGGCCATCAACTGGAACCCCGTGAACCAGACCCTGCGCACTGTTAGCGCGGCCCGCAAGGAACGCCCTATCTTCCTTGCCATCTTGGCCCTGTCCTGGTTCTGGTTTCTGGGCGCCGCCTACCTCACCCAGTTGCCTGCCTACACCCGTAACGTGCTGGGAGGCGATGAAAGCGTGGTTACCCTGCTTCTGGCCATGTTCGCCATCGGCGTGGGCACCGGGTCTCTGCTATGCGAAGTCCTTTCCGGCCGCAAGGTGGAACTGGGTCTCGTTCCCCTGGGCGCGCTGGGGCTCAGCCTGTTCGGACTGTATTTGTCCGAAAGCGGCGCCCCCCGGGAGAACGGCGGTCTGCTTTCCATTTTACCCTTCTTGCAATCCACCGGCAGCATGAGGGGCCTTTCCGCCCTATTCATGATCGGCGTTTGCGGAGGGCTGTATACCGTCCCCCTGTTCGCCTTTATTCAGATCCGCACCCGGCCGGAAACCAGAGCGCAAATGATTGCCGCCAACAACATCTTCAATGCGCTCTTCATGGTGATTTCATCGATCAGCGGCGCATTGCTGCTGGGGCTCGGAGGGATGAGCATCCCTCACTTCTTTCTGGTTCTGGCTGTCGCCAATCTGCTGGTTACTGCATATATTTTCAAGCAGTTGCCAGAATTTACGGTTCGGTTTCTTGCCTGGATGATGATTCATACCATGTACCGCATCCGTAAACAGGACCTGGAGCAGATACCCGAAGAAGGCGCCGCCGTGCTCGTATCCAACCATATCAGCTACATGGATGCCCTGATCATCGGTGGAGCCTGCCGGCGACCAATCCGCTTCGTCATGCACGGCCCTTATTTCAACCTGCCGGTTATGAAGCATTTTTTCCGTGCCATCGGCGCCATCCCCATCGTGTCCAAGCGCATGGACCCGGTAATGTACGAACGGGCCTTCGATGAAATCTCGGCCGCCCTTGATACGGGAGAGCTGATTTGTATTTTCCCGGAAGGCGGCTTGACCCGGGATGGTCAAGTGGACCATTTCCGACCCGGCATTGAAAAAATCATCCAACGAAATCCGGTCCCGGTGGTTCCCCTGGCCCTGCGGGGACTGTGGGGCAGTTTCTTCAGCCACCGGTACGGGAAAGCCCTGCTCCACCTGCCCAGGCGCTTCCGATCCCGAATCGAACTCGTGGCCGGACGGCCGGTAAGCCCCGGAGAAATTTCCGCCAACCATCTTCAGGACTATGTCCGCCGGCTGCGCGGTTCCTGGGCGTAATCCCAACCCACCGGGCGATGGCTTCATCCCCCGCCGCTTGGTGTTTTTGTCTCACGCGAAGACGCGAAGAGGGAAAAAGGACGGTCACCGCTGGCCTTAAAAAAACCCATGGTTTCGAAGGACACCTTTTCTGCCCCCAGGGCGCGATAACCCTGCGTTTCTTCGCGATCTTCGTGTCCTCCGTGGTGAATTCAATTTATATTGGGTCGCTTGCCTTTTTCATCTGTTTCCGGATAGTATTGGACATCATGACAACAACCCGCTCACCCCATATCAAACAACGCGTGGTGCTGCTCCACGGGCTCGCCCGCTCCCGCCGCTCCATGGCCAGATTGGAGCGAAAAATCGCCGCCGCCGGATTCGATGTCCGCAACATCGGCTACCCCTCCACCCGCTACCCCATTCAGGAACTGGCGGCTCGCTTCGTGCTCCCGGCAATCCGCTCCGGCTTTCAGGACAGCGACGCGCCTATCCACTTCGTCACCCATTCCATGGGCGGTATCATTGTGCGGGTTCTGGCCGAAATAAACCCTGAATTAGCCATCGGCCGAGTGGTGATGCTCAGCCCGCCCAACCAGGGCAGCGAAGTAGTGGATTGCATAGGCCGCCGATGGTTGTTTACCGCCCTCCACGGTCCGGCGGGAAGCGAACTCGGCACCGGACCGGATAGCATCCCCAACCGATTGGGGCCTCCGGATTTCGAATTGGGTGTTCTCACCGGCGATCGCTCCATCAACCTTCTGTTGTCGCTGCTGATCACAGGACCCAATGACGGCAAGGTATCCGTGAAAAGCGCACAACTCGCCAGCATGCGGGATTTCCGAGTCCTGCACACAACCCATCCCTTCATTTTGCGGAACCCCATCGCTATCCGCGAGACCATCTGTTTTTTGCGGTATGGTGCTTTTTCAGCCGAAGAAACGCGGCAATCAACACATGACAACCAAAATAGAGAACTTCCAGTTGAGCAAAGCGGTGGTTTCCAATAATGGTCTTTCGAAGTCAAAAAGAGCGATATCGGCCCGGATAATGCTCGACTTTTGGGAAATGACACTTTAATATCGAGTTGATAACTTGGCGCGCCTCCAATAGTCCATTGATGTCCAAAGCAAAAAGGGTAAAAATCAATGATAGGAGATCGGAAAGGTTGGCCCATAATCATCTTCACTATTTTTTTCATCGCGTCAACCGTTTCAGCCGCTTATGCGACCGACATCCCAATTCGCCTTGGGTATTCAGATGCGGAGGCGTTCCCTTTTCAAATCAGGCATGACGCTGATCCGCCCGGTATCGCGATCGAAATTATCGACCAGGTGGGTACGGATCTTGGCTTGAAGTTTATTTTTGTGCAGCTACCCAACAAACGTGTCCAATTGTCACTATCGGAAGGGACGCAAATCGATGGGGCCTTCATGTATTCATACAAAACGGATCGAGAGATCAACGGCCAATACCCCATGAAGGATGGCAAGCTGGATGAAGAAAAACGGCTTGCCACTTTAAGTTACTATACTGAAGTTTCGCACTTAATATTTTGGTAAAAAATATTGATAATACATTGAAAATGTTTATAAAATGATTGAAAGGCGGTTCCAATTTTAGTATATTTGATTTGCGCAAATCATTAATAATACTGAAAAAAGGAACCG
>JBGSLR010000092.1:0-7008 GCA_041740615.1 Desulfobacterales bacterium | reverse complement strand
ATGTCAAAGAGCTGATTATCAGGTCAAGTCACATACTTTGCTATAAAATTGAGCCGGATATCGTTCTGCATCTACTTGATATCGCAGAAGATAGCCTGTTCGATTCAGGCAGCCTTGTTACTGCGAAACTTTAGTCTTTATCTTTTTGGAAAAATGGTGCATAATATCCAAACATTATTAAATCCGTTTCCCACCCCATGCATGAGGGTATCGGAACGAACCTCAGGCCGGTGATATCGGAAGTCCATTTCCGGAAAAAATTGAAGAAAGAATCTCCCCCGGCAGTGTCCGGCGATTACAGGAGTGACACCATGGCGAAGGTGCTGATCATCGATGATGACAGAGGCATGTGTCGGATGTTGTCGGCAATGGTGAACCAGATGGGGCATCATGCGGTCTGTGAATTCTTTGCCGCGGCAGGTTTGCGGGAGGTCATGGCCAATCCCTATGATGTGGTGTTGCTGGATGTCAATCTGCCGGACGGCAACGGTCTGGATATGTTGCCGGAAATCCGGCGGACGCCCGGAGCGCCGGAAGTCGTCATTATGACCGGTTTCGGGGAAATGCAGGGGGCCGAACTGGCCATCAAGAACGGCGCATGGGATTATCTTCAAAAGATGGATTCAACCGAAAACGCGCTCTTGTGCATCAAGCGGGTGCTCCAGTATCGCGAAAAAGCATCCCACGCAAAGCAACTTCCGGTAGCCCTGAAACGGGAGGGCCTTGTCGGGGAGAGTGAGCGATTCCGGGAATCCCTGGATCTCCTGGCCAAGGCCGCCGGCAGTGACGTGAATGTGCTGATCACCGGCGAGACCGGCACCGGGAAAGACCTGTTTGCCCGTGCGATTCATCTGAACAGTGCGGTCGCCGAAAACAATTTCGTGGTCGTGGATTGCGCCTGTCTTCCGGACACCCTGATTGAAAGTATTTTGTTCGGTCATGCCAAGGGGGCCTTCACCGGTGCCGAACAGGACTGCAACGGGTTGATCGCCGAAGCCCACCAGGGCACCCTGTTTCTGGACGAGATCGGAGAGTTGGCCCCTTCCAGCCAGAAATCCCTGCTGCGGGTTCTTCAGGAACGGAAATACCGTCCGGTGGGCGCCCGCCTGGAGCGCGGCAGCGATTTCAGGCTGGTGGCCGCGACCAATCTGAATCTGGATCAACGGGTCAAGGCCGGGGGATTCCGAAAGGATCTGCTGTACCGCATTCGCGGATTGATGATTGAATTGCCAAGGCTGGACGAGCGTCGGGAGGACATCCGTCCCTTGACGGTCCATCATGTACATCGGCTTTGCGACCGTCGCCGCATTGAGATGAAATCCTGCTCCAGCGATTTTTTTGAAGCGTTGGCGTCCTATACCTGGCCCGGAAACGTGCGGGAACTGGTGAATGTTCTGGATGTATCGATTTCCACGGCCATATCCGAGCCGGTCCTGTTCTCCAGGCACCTGCCGGAGCATATCCGCATCCTGGCGGCCCAGTCGGCCCTGCCCGGAGAGACCGGCGCGCACGGATCGGCGGATGCGGATCGCGATTCGACCGCCAACCCTTTTTCCCTCAAACAGATCCGCAAAAGGGCGGCCCTGAAGGCCGAAAACGACTACCTGAAGGAACTTGTCGCCAATGTCGGGAATGATGTCCGGAAAGCGTGCAAATTATCGGGTTTATCCCGTTCCCGGTTCTATGAATTGTTGAAACTGCATGGCGTTTCGTTTCCGGGCGAAGCGTGAGGGCGGGAAATGTCGTCGAATGCAACGCAAGGAAAAAGATTCGTCTCACGGAGTTGCGAATGGAGATAGCGAAAATACGGAAAGAATCACCGACTCGGTGGCCCCTGCTGGTGATCGGGCTGCTGATGATCATCGTGCTGATCGGCGGTACCTGGTTTTATCGGTCCCAGGATCGGGAAATGCGACGACGGGCCATAGAGGAATTGCAAGCCGTCGCCCGGATGAAATTGGATCAGATCGTGGCGTGGCGGGCCGCTGCCCTGGCGGATGCCGTGTTGCTCATGGAAAGCCCGTTTTTGGCGGAAGGCGTCTCCGCTTGGATGGATCGGCCGGAGACCGCGACGCTGGAAAAAATATTGGGCCGCGTCCGTTCCATGCGGCGGCACAAACACTATGCGGATGTCCTGATTGTGGACGCGTCCGGAAAGATCCACCTGAGTCTCGACGGAAAATCCGTCCGCCTTCATTCCGAAGCCCTGCAGGCTGTGGAGGACGCCCTGCGGTTGCGACGGCCCGTGATCACTGAACTCCATCGCGGTCCCGGCGATCTGCCGCCGCATCTGGATATCGTGGCGCCGGTTTTTCGAATGCAAGGCGGCGTTGCGGAGCCGGCCGGCGCCATCGTGCTCCGGGAAGACGCCCGCCAGACCCTCTATCCTTTGATTCAGTCCTGGCTGACCCCCAGTCCCAGCGCCGAGACGCTCCTGGTTCGCCGGGATCAGGACCACGTGTTGTTCTTGAACGATCTGCGTTTCCGAAAAGGCGCGGCCCTTGACTTGCGCATCCCCTTGACCCGCACGGATGTGCCGGCGGTGATGGCGGTGCGGGGAAGTACCGGCGTCGTGGAAGGCAAGGACTACCGCGGGGTCGAGGTGTTGTCGGTGCTGAATCGGATTCCGAATTCCCCCTGGTTAATGGTGGCCAAGGTGGACGCGAAAGAGGTCTTCGCTTTCTGGCGGTTTCAGGCGGTTCTGATTGCGGCGTTGATCCTGGCGTTGATGGCCGCCATGGCCGTGGCGGCGGGCGCCCTGATCCAGCGAAACAAAAAGGTGTATTTCCGTGATTTGTTCCGGACCCGGGAGGCGCTGTTGGAAAGCGAGGCCCGCCACCGGATGATCCTGATGAGCGTGGGCGACGGCGTCCTGGTAACGGATTCCCAAGGACGGGTCACGATGCTGAACCCGGTGGCCGAAACCCTGACCGGCTGGCGCCAGGACGAGGCCGTCGGCCGGTCCATCGAAGAGGTGTTCCGGATCATCAACGAGGAAACCCGGGCGTCGGTGGAAAGTCCGGTGCCGAAGGTGTTGCGTGAAGGCCGGATAATCGGACTGGCCAATCATACTCTTCTGATCGCCAAGGACGGAGCCGAATTCCCCATTGCCGACAGCGGCGCCCCCATCCGAACGCCGGACGGCGCCATCTCCGGCGTGGTTCTGGTTTTCCGGGATCAACGCGCGGAGCGGGCCGCCGACGAATTCCTGCGCCGGAGCGAACAACAGTTTCGCGATCTCTTTACCCGAATGCTGGAAGGCTTTGCCCTTCATGAAATTATTTGTGACGAAACGGGACGACCGACGGATTATCGGTTTCTGCAGGTCAATCCGGCCTTTGAACACATGACCGGTCTGTCGGCATCCGCCATTGTAGGCCGGACGGTTCGGGAGGTCATGCCGGGCATCGAATCCCATTGGATCGACACCTATGGCGAGGTGGCCCTGACCGGCCGACCGATTCAATTGGAGAATTATACAAAAGAACTGGATCGTCATTATCGCATATCGGCCTTTTGTCCGTCCCCCGGGCAGTTCGCCGTCAGTTTCGAAGACATCACCTCCGTCAAGCGGGCGGAAGCGGAAAAAGAGCAGTTGCAGGCCCAGTTGCTGCAAGCCCAGAAGATGGAAGCCATCGGAAGGCTGGCCGGTGGGGTGGCCCATGATTTCAACAACATGTTGTCCATCATCCTGGGCTACGGTGACATGCTCCTGGAAGCGGCTCCGCCGGATCATCCGTTTCGCGAAAGCCTGAAAGAGGTGGTGGATGCCGGCATGCGCGCCAAGAGCTTGACCCGCCAACTTCTGGCGTATGGGCGCAAACAGATGCTGGAAATGAAGACCGCGGGGCTTAACCAGATCATCCGGAACTTCGAGAAGCTGCTGCGTCGAACCATCGGTGAAGACATCCGCATGCAACTGATGTTGTCTCCGGAGGATATTCCGGTACGGGTGGACATTCCCCAGATGGAACAGGTGTTGATGAATCTGGCCGTCAATGCCCGGGACGCCATGCCCGAGGGCGGCGTCCTGACCATTGAAACCGACATAAACGTGCTGGATGAAGCGTATGCCAAGGAAAAGCCGGGCGTCAGTCCGGGTACCTATGCCATGATGGCCATCAGCGATAATGGTTGCGGTATGGACCCGGAAACCCAGGCCAAGATTTTCGACCCCTTTTTCACCACCAAGGACATGGACAAAGGCACCGGTCTGGGTCTTTCTATGGTGTACGGTATCGTCAAACAGCATGGTGGCAACGTCTGGGTGTACAGTGAACCGGGTCAGGGTTCCACCTTCAAGATCTATCTGCCGGTGGCATCGAAAACACCGTCTGTGGAAGTGGAAATTCCCGAAACCGCGCCGGCGCCGGTAAGCGACACCACGGTGTTGGTCGTCGAAGACGAACCCACCGTGCGCAGGCTGGTATGCACCATGCTGAAAAAAGGGGGCTTCCACGTGCTGGAAGCCGATGGCGCTCCGGCGGCCATTGAACTGGCCGACAACTACAAAGGACATATTCACCTGGTGCTTTCCGATGTGGTGATGCCGGAAATGAAAGGCAACGAACTGGCTCAACGGATCGTCGCCCTGCATCCGGAGGCCAAGGCGCTGTTCATGTCCGGATATACGGAAAACGTCATTTTCCGCCAGGGCATCCTGGACCGTGGGGTGCAGTTCATCCAGAAACCCTTTTCGGCAAAGGGGTTGAGGGAAAAAGTGCAAAAAGCAATTACGAATTCGTAATTGCTTTTCCCAGAACTCTGCGGATGGCGTCAGCGATAACCCGTTTGATCACGGGCTTGAGCACATAGGCCTCGATGCCCAGGGCCTTGCATTTTTCCTCGTTCAGCTGATCGCTGAAACCGGTGCAGATGATTACCGGCATTTCCGGCCGGATGGTTTTCATTTCCTTGGCCAGTTGAATACCCGTCATATTCGGCATGGCCATGTCGGTGATGACCAGATCGTAGGATTCCGGGTTGGCCTTGAAGGCCATCAGGGCCTCGACACTCCCGGTGCGGGATGTAACGTGATACCCCAGACGTTCCAACAATTGTTGCTCCATGCGCACGATGGCCTGTTCGTCGTCCACCAGCAGGATCCGTTCCGTGCCGCCCGGAACGGGGGTGTGCGCATCGGCCGTATCCGTTTCCGGCGCTTTGGCAATGATCGGCAGGTACACTGCCACGTTCGTTCCTCGACCGGGTTCACTGTGGATGCGGATTTCGCCGTTGCATCGCTTGACGATACCATGCACCACCGAAAGTCCCAGGCCGGTGCCTTTATTCTGCCCCTTGGTGGTGAAATAGGGATCGAAAACTTTGTCCATGATCTCCTTTGCAATACCGACGCCCGTATCCGTAACGGTCAACCGGGCGTAATCCCCCGGCAGGATATCCTTTTTCGCCGGGGCGCTTTTTCCCACATGGACCTGTTTCAGGATGACGTGGAGTTCCCCGCCGGTTTCTTCCATGGCGTGATAGGCATTGGTGGCCAGGTTGATGACGATCTGATGCAGCTGGGTGGGATCGCATAGAACCACGCCGCAGGTCCTATCCATGTCCAGCGACAAGCGGATGGTTTTCGGGATGGTCGCCTGGAGGAGTTTGACGGCCTCCTTCACGATGGGTTGGAGTTTGATGGGTTTAATTTCCAGTTCGGATTGACGGCTGAAGGCCAGGATCTGTTGCACCAGATCCCGGGCCCGCATGATGGCCTGCAGGATCTCCTTGACGCTGTCTTGAAGCGGGCTTTCCGCGGGGATATCCTCCTGGAGCATTTCCGTAAAGCCCAGGAGTGGAAACAGAATGTTGTTGAAGTCATGGGCGATGCCGCCGGCCAGGGTGCCGATGGCTTCCATTTTTTGGGCTTGCTGCATTCTTTCCTGGAGCTTTGCCTGCATTTCCACGGCCTGGATACGGTCGGTAATATCCACCAGACTTCCCAAAATATAAAGCGGTCTGCCTTCGGCGTCCCGGATCAGGTTGGCATCCAGAACCCCGTGAATGGTGCGGCCTTGTTTGTGGAGGAAGCGTTTTTCCATGCGATAATGATCGATTTCGCCCGCACCGAGCTGGACTTGCATCCGGATGTTTTCCTCATGCACCTCCGGGTGCGTAATCTCCCGCAAGTGCTTTCCGACTAGTTCCTCCTCCCGGTAACCGAGCATCCGACAATAGGCATCGTTGGCTGTCATGATGCGCATGGCCGGTGAAATCCGCACCAGTCCCACGGCTACGTGTTCGTATATCTGCCGAAAGCGTTGCTCGCTTTCCCGCAGCGCCTCCTCGGACCGTTTGCGTTCCGTTATGTCGGTATGGGATCCCGCCATTCGATAGGGCAGACCTTTGTCGTCCCGCAATGCTTCCCCGCGGGCCAGAATCCAGAGATAGGAACCATCCTTGTGTCGAAAGCGGAATTCAATGCGGTAGATCGGGATCTCCCCTTTCAGGTAGTGATCCACGTACTGCAGGACCCGGGGGCGATCATCGGGATGGAGATGATTTTCGAAGGTCTCGAAGGCATTGGTCAGTTCATCATCGGAATACCCGATGATGGCCTTCCAGCGGGGAGACAAATAGAGACGGTTGCCCCGGATATCCCAATCCCAGATTCCGTCCCGCGAGCCCTTCACCGCCAGCATGAACTGTTCGCGGCTGGCGGACAGCGCTGTTTCACTGCGCTTGCGTTCAATGATTTCTTCTCGCAGGGATTGGGTTCTTTGGGTAATTTCCTTCCTCAAATACCAGAGCACGACAATGGCCGACAACAGGAGCAACGGGCCGAGAATCAACAGCAGATATTTCAGGATCAATGTAACGGGGACAGGGGGTTTGGGGAGGATGGGCGTGAACCACTTGCTGTATAGCCGGTTGTAAGTTCCATTGGCGATAACGATGGCCAGGCCCTCATTCAACAACGCCAGTAGTTCCGCATCGCCGTCCCGAACGGCGATGCAGAATTTCTGCTCAAAACCCGACAAGGATTTTGCGAGCGGTTTCAGG
>JBGSLR010000091.1:0-100909 GCA_041740615.1 Desulfobacterales bacterium | reverse complement strand
CCGCGCCCTATCTTTGTTGCATTTTTCCAAAATTCGTTCGCCGAACGATGAAAAACAGAGTACCATCCGTCAGTCCAAGGCTTCATCCCCTGCCTATCAGTCCCGCCTTAGGCCATTTGGCTGTTCAGTTAGAATTGCTGGGCGCGAGCGGCAAAACTTGACGCATCATTGGATGAAGCGTCACAGCCTGCAGGATCTGGTGAGAATATCGCAGCCGTCCTTTGGCGCCTTTACGGGTTAAACAGCTTGGGCAGTGAATTTTTTCCGATGAAAAGTATTGTGTACCGTCTAAAGCGATCAGGTAATGTCCGACATCCAGCCGATAGGGTTCAAGTTGTTTGCCGCGCTGCAAGCGCTGAAAAAGGTGTGAGAATACGGGTGCGATAGCATCTGTTGGGACAGAATCCAGTGTTTCTCGCAAGGTGTTGTCGTCGGGTATAGCCTCAACATCAAAAAAGGCTTTAAGGTTGTTGGATTGCATGCTGTCTTGCATTCGGCGTTGGAACGAAAGCAGGGAGGGGTCTTGAAAAAACATCATGGCCAGTGCGCTCATCAAGCAGTCATGCATCCGGTAGTCGACTTTACCTTTCTGTCGGCTGTCCGGAATCTGTTCGAAAAATGCCGAAAGCATTTTTCTGATGGAGGTGAAGCTCAGATGTTTTTTTGAGTGCACTGTTTCTCCACATATTATATAAGCCACTGAAACTTATATCAATATTACGGAGAAAAGCCTAGCAAAATATTTGTATCGATATCATATGGTTACAAGACTTATTAAAAATATTGCTGCGAAATATTTTTTGGAATGTGACCAAAAAACGCCTTCATTCTTGATGAAGGACGTTCACCGAGAATTGCTGAAACTCAAGTCCAAGAGTTGCAAAAGATGGTTTGTTATAATAAGGAACCCCCAAAAGCGTATTGTCCATTATCCTGCGACCAAAGGACGCGTAATGAAAGAAAACAATTTTTCACCACTGATTGTTTTGATTGTGTGCCTTTCCATTTTTGGAATTGCCGTATACAAACGAGCCCAGCTTTCGGTTCATCCGCCTTTCTGGGATTCGTTCTCCTATGTGCAAAAATCAAAAAATTTTTGGGAGGCCGCATCCGCTCTCAAATGGTTTAATCCGCTGAATCTCGAACCGACCATACGCGGAACAGGAACGGTACTCATGTCTTACCCTTTAGGTTTTTCAAACAGATTCCAGGGTTTTTATTTCCGTTCGGTCTTCATCCCTCTACTGTTTTTTGTCACTGGGCTATGGGTTGTTACAATCCCCTATTGCACAGATATGAGTAAAAAATGGATTCTGGTCTGTTTGTGCCTTGCATTTTCAACAATCCCTATGTTTTATCAGTTTGAAAACAGTGACCGGATTCCAACAACTAGTTTTTGGGGGCTGGTGGACTGCTATCTGGCAGGGGTGTCGGCTTTCGCATGCGCTTTGATCGTCCGCAGTGTTTATAGAAAGTCTTTACCATATATATTCTTCGGTGTCGCCTCCAGCGCATTTTGCCTCTGGATCAAACCGGCGGCGATGGTCTTGATGGTAGTCAATTTCATTATATGGGCCGGCTGCGCCGTAAAACAGTTTATACCAGCAGTCAAACGGCCGATCCATAGGATGGACCAATCGGTAAGCCGTTACTTGTTGATCAGTCTGGTATTGTTTACTATAACCTATGGAATCGTTTTCTTCTTATCACTGCATTCAATGTATCTAGCTCCGGAAAATTGGACGGCTGGAAAACGATCGATGGAATTACTGCACAAAGAATGGTTTATCGAAAATTGGTTCCCCCTTTTCAAAACCCAGATTCACACATCCTTTGGATGGCATTGGTTAGCTATTATCTTGTCGACATGGGTGCTTTCAATAAAAGCGAAAAATATTCGCATCCATTTTCCAGATATCCTCCTCGCCGCCGGAGTTCTTTTCTCCGGACTCTGGTTTTGGTTTGTTCCGACAGGACAATCTCAAACCCGTTATTTTTATCCATTTATTTTGATTTCTGTAATATTAAGCACTCCGAGAACACTGCTGCTCTTTTCGCGAATAGTTGAAAAAAACGGTAAATTCATCGCGATTGTATTAACACTCCCTTTTTTCCTGCTTCTGTCTTTGATGCTTTCTGACGATTCGTCTTTGCAGCTCCAGAAAGCCATGGGCGTAAACCTGACATCCGGATCGCTAAAAGAAGAGGTCGAACAATCTCAGGCTATTATCGATGAATCCAGAAAACAGAGCCGGGATCTTGCAGTTTACTTCTTCTGGCCGGATTATTTACACGGAGTGTTTTATGGAGCGGCGCAATACGCCAAATTCACCGAACCGAATAAACCATCATTTGCGCCTATCATTCCAGTAAATTGGATAAATGATTCTACTTTACGATTCTCCGATATCGCCGGCAGCGATTATTTAGTATTCTCGCCCATAATAGATAACATACAACAATCTGAGGCGATTCAAAGAAAGGAAATCTCAAGTTTCTGGGCGGAAGTTCAGCTTTTACGAACAGTATTGAGTAAATACGACCAATCAATCGGGTTGAAATTTATATCCAAAACCTCTTTGATGGTATTGAAAGTAGTCGACCGGCAACGTTTTTCAGTTTTTCTGGATCAATTAAAATCAGAACATCAGTGGCGAAAATGCTTTGCTGAAGCCAATTCGATGTCAAAGTAACATTCTGCATCTTGATCCTGGAAGTTTATCATTTTTTTGCGCTCGCATCACCTATGCGACCGAGCGCGCTTGCCAAAAAATCGTTCTCCATGGACAGTTGCCCGATTTTGGCATGAAGACTTTTAATATCTGGCCCTTGATCAGGCTTCCTGTTCTTACTGAATATTTCATCTGCATGATCTAATAGCTGCTTTTTCCAATCTGTAATCTGGTTTGGATTTACCTGATAACGTTCAGTTCAGCAAGTTCAATAATCGTCTGATCCGCTTTCAGGGCCTCCAAGGCTACTTTTGCCTTAAATGTCGGTGCATGGTTTCTTCTTGGTCATTTGCTCATACGTAGATCCTCCATGAGGTCATTGTAGAACAGTTTCCACACTAGTGCACCTGTCCAGTTTTTCCGACCCGCTCTACCGATCTTATCGATAGCAGAGCAATGCTTGCCATTATCCACTCAAGTCCAACGCCTCGAAAATGAGTCACATTGATCTCGACATGTGCTCCAGTCTATATAAAAATTAGAGGGGCGCTGTTATCCGAAGCAGCCTTTTCTATGAAGAATACCAATACTTTTTCGGAAAGGGCCTTGCCTCGATGTTTGTGAGCGGGGCCGTCCGGAATGAAAATACCATCACCGGCTCTATACATAATCTTCCCATGTTCATATTCAATTTCCATTTGCCCTTCAATCAGATAACCATAATGTCCCTTTTCACACCAATGGAGCGGCATCTCTTTTGAGTACTCAACCAGTCGTATGCGCAACTGGTCCTGGTCGATATATTTGTGTCTCATACCCTCGATTGGTGATTCCCATTCGAGTTTATCAAAATCCGCCTTATACTGCATCATCATCCGAATTCCTTTCGGTGATCACTTGGAGGCTGACTGGCTCACGACGAACGTCATCCAGCTTCCGTCTTCCATGCGCACCATGCTCGCGCTGAGTTCATCGAATGTCATGCTGACGTTTCCGATCGCCGGATCGCCGATGTAGACTCTTTTTTCATCATATCCGCGCAGCAGGATGAAATGTTTATACCCCTTGTAATCGACGCCCATGATGACAGGCGCCATCCCATCCATGCCGTCTTCCGTGAACGTTTGAAAGGATACTGGTTCGGTTTCCGTAAAACCGGTGCCCGTATATCCGATGCTCTTCAGGTATTGCTTCATATCGAGCAGGGAAAATGCCTTCTTTTCTTGTATCATCCGGATATCGCCATGGGTGATCATCCCGTTCATCACCATGATTTCCGTTATATTTTCGCCATATGTGAACTTCAGGAGGGTGGCGAGGGATGACGAACAGCCACTGAAATCATTCCGAATGGGCATCAGACCGTGGGAAGTAATCTCTTTGGGAGCCGCAACCGAACCTTCAAAGTTTCCGCCTGCATAGTCCATGTATTCATCGGGATTCCGCCAGCGAATATTCGCGCTGCCCGATCTCAGATAGCGCGTTTCACCGGTATCATCCGACAGCCTGACGACGAAATCGGCCGGCTCCGGTACGGATACATCGGCGTTCACCGTCACCCCGCCGACAAGCGCCGTTCCGTGGGGGCCGGTGACAAAGGGGCGAATCAGCGTCGCATCGAAAGTCTTTCCGCCGGATAGAATGGAGACCTGGGATCGAATGTTCATCGCTTTCCCTTCCGGAATCGCTTCTTCGGTCTTGATTCTGATGACAAAGGACGTCGGATCGAAGGCCTTCTCCACCTCGGCTTCCAATTTCACCTTGATTCCGTTCAACTCGGTTTTTTCCGGGGATTTCGCAAGATCATCATACGATCCGCCATAGTCCATGGTCACCGGATTGCCGCCTCCCTTTTCAGCGCCGGCGCAACCGCAACCGCACAAAAATACACTACCAAAGATCAGGATGGATGCTACCGATAACAATCGAAACATTTCAATCTCTCTTACCGCCATGATTTCAAGACAGGGCCTTCCGCCGATCGAAAAAAGGATACCACATCGCTCCTCTGGAAAGCGAGCATAGGACAAGCGCCTTCTTGAGTCAATCCCGCTGTTTCAACGTCAAACTGGCCAAAACCAGCAGCATCAGGCCGTACGAAACGAGAATGCAAAATTCCCGGGGTCGGGCAAAGAGGTGAATTCGTTGTTCGATAATGATTTTCAATGCATCGACGGCGTAGGTCAGGGGGATGAAATACGCAATCCACCGCACCGTCCACGGCAGCTCGGTGACCGTTAAAATCAGTCCGGAGAGAAAAATTCCGGGAAGCATGAAGAGCGGAATAAAGGGAAAGATCTGCGCCTCCGTCTTGGCCAGATTGGACACCATGATCCCCAAGGCGATGGAAATCATCGAAAGGGTCCAGACAATGGCGAATATGGAAATCATCATCCCGGTATCAAAGGAAAGCCGGAAAAAAGCATCCACTTCCAGGAGGATCAAAACAGCCTGCAAGGTCGCCAGCCCCGCATACCCGAACAGATACCCGATAACGATTTCGACCCGGCTGAAATTATGAACGAACATTCTGGCCAGGGTTTCCTCGCGACGCTCGCGGACGATAACGATCAGACACAGCACATACGATGTAAAATGGATGATGAACGCCGTGATGAGGATATCCAGCAGCTCCGGGTCGGCAAAAAGGGCGACCGGTAATTTTTCCATGAACACCTTGAAAAGGTAGATGACAAACAAGGGAACGAAAACCGCCAGGGCAAGGAAGCGTTTATCCCCGAGCAGTTGCCGGTAAATCCGGCCGGTGATGGCGAGCGTATTGTCAATCATCGTCGTTTCTCTCCCGTAGCCGTTTCAGAAACACTTCTTCCAGGGTGTCGTGGTCCAATGATATTCTGCGAACCGCGTTTGTGAGGCCGTAATGGGACAGCATTTTCGGTAACGCCTGTGGATAGTCTGTAACCTGTTCCGTAATGGTTTGATCATCGAAATCGACGGTCACCCGGGTTTGCCCTCCGGAAAGGAGATGCTCCGGGGTATCTTCGGCGATGAGCTTCCCCTGCCGCAGGATACCGATCGTATCACAGGCCAATGGTTCATCCATCAAGTGGGTGGAAATCAGGACGGTTTTCCCCTGTTTGGCCAATGATCGGAAATAGGTCCAAAAGCTTTCCTTCAGGACGGGGTCCACGCCCGCCGTGGGTTCATCCAACAGTAACAGTTCGGGTTCATGGACCAGGGCGCAGGCAAGGGAACAACGCTGTTTCAGACCGCCGGACAGGGCGCCCGCCGGCCGATGGGCGAATGCCTCCATGCCGACGAATTCGAGCACTTGGCCGACCTTCTCCTGAAGATTTTCCAACGGGTGGGCCCGAGCAAAAAAGGACACATTCGCCGTTACCGTCAAGTCACTATAGATGGCGGGGGTTTGGGGCATGTATCCGATACGGGGCCTGACGGCAAAGGCATGTTGGGGCATTGCAACGTCCAGGACCTTTACCGCACCGGCCGAAGGCTTGATTGTACCCACCAGGGCCTTGATCAGCGTAGACTTACCGGCGCCGTTGGGTCCCAATAAACCATAGATCTGTCCTCTTTCAACGGTCAGATTTACACCGCGAAGCGCCCGGACCTTGCCGAAACGTTTTTCCAATCCAATGACCTGAATGGCCGGGGTCATCATCGATCCGTCCATATCTCTCTCCATCTCGTCCGCAGTCTGGAGAAACCGCTTGAATTCAGACGCAAACAAGAGATCCCTTTCTTCCTGACGGGCGCCCATTCGCCCAAACGACCTGAAATAGTTTACACTTTTTTGTTCGGATCGCAATCCTTGTTTCGCAAAGGCAATCAAGAATCAAACATTTGACCTTGGATAGTGAAACAGGGTAAGGGAAGGAGTATCGGCAGCGATGATTTACCTTCCAGAGCAACCAAAAATCGATTTCGATTTGGCGGCCATCCATGTCTGAAAAACCAACCTACGAAGAACTGGCAAGACGGGTCCGGGAATTGGAAAAGACGGAGCGCGAGTGCATCGATGCCCTGAATGGATTGCGTGAAAGCGAGGAACGTTACCGCCTCTTGGATAAGACCATCCGGGAGAGTGAGCAAAAGCTCTCGCAACTCATTCATGTGCTGGCCATTCCGACATTTGTGATCGACAAGGATCATACCGTCACGCATTGGAACAGGGCCTGTGAAAAATTGACGGGCATTTCCACAAAAGACATGCTTGGAACAACATCGCTTTGGAAGGCCTTTTACCCCACCAAAAGACCCCTCCTGGCCGATCTGGTGGTGGACGTCGAATCGGAGGAAAAATTTGAGGCGCATTACGGCGGAAAGTACCGGGCATCCGCTTTTGGGGAGGGGACCTACGAAGCCCAGGATTTTTTCCCGCACCTGGGAGAAAATGGACGATGGCTGTTCTTTACCGCTGCACCGCTGCGGGATGCTGAAAAACGGGTCGTAGGGGCGATCGAAACCTTTCAGGATATCACCGATCGAAAACACGCCGAAGATGACCTGCGTGAAAAGGAGGAACGCCTGCAGGCCATTCTCTCCGCCAGCCCCGACCCGATGGTGATTTACGACACAAAGGGTGAGCCCTGGTATATCAATCGCGCCTTCACCGAGGTTTTTGTCTGGACGTTGGATGAATTGAAGGGAGGCCGCATCCCCTTTGTTCCGGAAAACCAGCGAGCGATCACGATCCGAGAGATAAAAAGCATCTATCAGACCATGACGACATCCAGATTCGAGACCCAGCGATCTACCAAGGATGGCCGCATACTGGATGTCATTGTCAGCGCGGCGATCATCAAAGGACCGAACGATTCGCCGGTGGGAATGGTGGTCAATCTCACGGACATCAGCGAAAGAAAATCCCTCCGGGCACAATACGAACAAGCCCAGAGAATGGAGTCAATCGGGACTCTCGCCGGCGGTATCGCACACGATTTCAACAACCTCTTAATGGGCATCCAAGGCCGGGCATCCCTGATCGCGTTCGACTTGGAGCCGACCCATCCCCATTACCACCATCTCAAAGGTATCGAGGAGCATGTCAGAAGCGCAAGCGATTTGACCAAACAACTATTGGGTTTTGCCCGGGGCGGCAAGTATGAAGTCAAACCCATCGATCTGAACGAACTTGTGACGGACAGCGCATCCATGTTCGGCCGGACCAAAAAGGAAATTCGGATTCACACCATATCCCGAGACCCGGAAGTAGTGGTGGAGGCAGACCGTGGACAAATCGAACAGGTCCTGCTGAACCTCTATATCAACGCATGGCAGGCAATGCCCCGTGGAGGCGAATTGTTTATCGAAACAAGAATCGTCATGCTGGATAGAGAATTTTGCAGACCCCACAAAGTAACCCCAGGACGTTACGGAAAGATTTCGGTCACGGATACCGGCGGCGGCATGGATGAACCCACCCGCCAACGGATTTTCGACCCGTTTTTCACCACCAAGGCGAAAGGTCGAGGAACCGGCCTGGGACTGGCTTCCGCATATGGAATTATCCGGAATCACAACGGATTAATCGCTGTCCGCAGCGAAATCAATCGCGGAAGCTCCTTCGACATTTATCTACCGATATCGGGGAAATCCCTCTCTCCAGCGGAATCACCGGAAAGGAAGCTGATCCACGGATCGGAGACCATTCTTCTGGTGGACGATGAAGAGATGATCCTCGATGTGGGCAAAGCCATGCTGGAAAAATTGGGCTATCGCGTTATGATTTCCCCCGGCGGCCGGGAAGCCGTCGCCACCGTCATGAATATGGGGAAGGGGATCGATCTGGTGATTCTTGACATGATTATGCCGGGGATGGACGGCGTAACAACCTTTGATCGCATGCGAGAAATCCAGCCCGCCATACCAGTGATGCTGTCCAGCGGATACGCCATCAACGACCAGTCCGATTCAATCATGGGAAGAGGCTGCAACGGTTTCATTCAAAAGCCGTTCAATATCTTCGAGCTATCCATCAAAGTCCGCGCGATACTGGATCGCTGACAGATGGAGCAGGATAACGAACACCCGCCAATGGGGATTGACAAACATCGTTTCGCGTCACTCACGTTGGTGCAAGAATCGGATCGAAGAGCAGCTTCAATTCCACGTCGGTCATGACCCCCATTCTCCTGGCCATTTGGGGTGTCAACAAGGCGAAGGCGCCTTCGGATCGGGCGCAAAGGATATTGCCGCCATCGTAAATGGCGCCTTCGATATGGACATCCCGCTTGCCGACATGATTCAAAATGCGGCCTTTTACGGTCAAGCGGTCGCCGATCCGCAGGGCCTTGATGAAATCAATGGTCATGGTTCTGGTCAAAGCAATTTTTTTCAGGAGATAGATGCCGGCCCACCCCATGATTTCATCCAAAATCGTCGCCACCACACCGCCATGGACGATCTGGTTGTATCCGCAGAGATGCCGGGGGACCGTTACAAACGATATCACCTCGGTTTCATCGGTCAGGATTTTCATTTGAAGTCCAACGTGGTTTTTCGGGCCGCACCCGAAACAGCCGTTGGTCGGATCGTTGTGAATGAGTTTGTACTGGTTTTGAAGGTTCATGTCCGTCGCTGTTCCTTACCTCCGGATTTGTGTGGGATGGTCACTCTTATTCACACAACCAGCGGTTGTCTGTCAATCCATCGGTCGAAAAGTTGAAGACGGAATGCATGGATCACGGTTTACTTTGCTTCCGGAATGCTTATTGTAGAAGGGTTTCCGTTATCAAATAGGAGGTCACCATCAAACCCGCCGTCGATAAAAACGTATTGATATTCCTGGCCGGTTGCATGTGGGTCGGTGTCGGCGCCATGCTGTTGTCGTTGTCCTACACGTGGCTGCGGTCGATACAGCTCCCCGGCTCTTTGGTATTCGCCGGCATGGGCCTGTCCTTGGCGCTGGTGGTTCACCATTTTGGATTTTTGCGGATCGTCGATAAAAATTTGGGTCGCATACTGCCCATGAAAGGAAAAAAGTGTCTGTTTTCCTTCATGTCCTGGAAAAGCTACTTCCTGGTGGCGGTCATGGCGGCAATGGGAATCCGCCTGCGCCATTCTTCGATCCCGAAGTCCTACCTGTCCGTCTTGTATATCGGAATCGGAATGGCTCTCATATTGTCCAGCATTCGATACCTGAGAGTGTTTTACCGTCAAATGGCCGCTTCTCCAACCATCACAAAGGGAAAATGAGATGACCCAGACCAATGACACCCACTTGACATCCGCCGGATATATTCTGTGGATATTCGGTTTTACCGGCTCCCATCGTTTTTATTACGGCAAGCCGATCTCCGGAACCCTCTATTTTTTTACCCTGGGTCTTCTCGGCATCGGCTGGCTCATCGATCTGTTCCTGATTCCCGGCATGGATCGCAAAGCGGATCTGCGCTTCCGGGAGGGCAGTATCGATTATACGGTCGCATGGATTCTGCTTACGTTTCTGGGCCTTTTCGGGGCTCACCGCATGTACATGGGCAAATGGCTCACCGGCATTGTCTATTTTCTTACCGGCGGAATTTTCGGCTTTGGCTATCTGTATGATTTCTGGACGTTAAACAATCAGATCAGCGATCTGAATTGAAATGCGTCCATGATGTGTTCTCATTTTATGAAAATACCGGTTAAAATTTAAAAATAGCACTTTGAACAATCCGAGTAACATGCGCCATCTGGTCGGGTTTGAAATATCCGCCCCGCAGGCGGTGGTTTGTTTTCCGGTAATTCGTTGCATGTTCTTCTGACCAGAAGAATACGCTCTCCTTTCAGAATGCATGAATGATGCTGTCATCCTCCAGTGCAAAAACGTTCACGTCCGGAACGAATGCAATCGGCTCGCATCCCGGCTCCTTTGTTGTTAGCACCAGCTCGCTGTCAATTTCAATTTCCATGGGCTCGCCGCAATGCGCGCAGGCGGTCTCGATGTTCACCTTTACATATTCATTTCGCAATCTCCCCTGCACGAAGGGAGTGGCAAATGCGTCGGCCGCTCAGGCCGCATACAGCGTTTCCCCCGTATGAAACGTCACATGATGCGGCGTTTTGTCAACGGTGAGCGGATATGCCCAGACCACTTCACGGCGTTGGTTTCGGAACAGAAACGTCATATGGGTTTCAAGGTCATCTATAATCGTGTTCACCCAATCCACCGGCAAATCCAGGTTTTCCGCGATATAATCGGGAGCCATGGGACAGCCCAGGCGGGGAAGTTCTCTCACCACAAAGTGATGCACCCGCCGGTGCGCTTCGGTCATGAAGCTGTGTTCTTTTTCAAATTTTCGGGTGGCCATGGCGATCTGCTTCTCCCATAAAAAAGACGGTACATGGAAGATGTGTCGCCAAAGACCCATCATGAGTTTGTTTTTCATTTTATCTCTCCTTCTGATGCATGGTAACACTTCTGTCGCTTCTTTCCGTTACATCTGTCTCAACCGTTAGGCGTTATCCTTCCGTGGTGCTTTCCCGGTAGTGAATGTTGATATTCACGGCAGCATAACCGATGCCGTTCTTCTCATACAGCTCCATCGGATTGTTTTGTTCCGAATACCCCCACCGACCTTCTTCCAGAAATTCCAGATAACGGGCATTGTTGACATGCCCGAACCGGTCCAGGTGATAACTCCGCACGTTGATGTGAACCGTCGATTTCATGATCGGATCCTTTCCCGTGTTTCCCGTTTTCGTTTTTGGGAGAACATACCCTCCATGAAAGCCAACCGTCTTGCTGGAATGCGAAAAAAATTTGATCCAGTACGAACGGATCTTTTTCCACCGCAGACCCAAAAGTATTTATGGCACGCAGGGCAACACAAAACCACTTTTCTTCCTGTGCTTCGCGCCTTCCCGTGAGATTATAAGGTAAAATGCGGACAGAATCCCGTCAACGTGATCGGACCTGCACGAAGCAGCGGGTTCAATCATGACAAAAGCAGTGATAACATGGCTCAGGAGACGACACGTGGAACGCGAAAAAGGGTAGGAGACGGTGACGCCAATGATCTATCGCACGTTATCGGGCGGTGGTGGAAAATCATAATGGCCGAGTATAAAAATTCATTGACACGAAAGCAACCCTGCGTTATGATAGCAGCAATATAATTATATCTTATATTGTCAAACGACCGCCGACAAGCGGTACATCCCGATAGATCAGCAATTAATTCCAAAACTCAGTAATCGATTGTCGCAACATTTTTTAAACCACATGCCGGCCGCTGTTTGTCGTTCCGGAATCCAAACAGACCGTAAAAGGCAACCGAACTCTTTACCGCAGGGACTGCCGCCGACCTCCAAGGAGATCGGGCTCTAAATTAAGGTGCGAAATCGTTTTTAAAAATACCTCACAATCGAACAGGACACCCTAAAAAAGGAGAATGATTCATGAAAAAAATCGCCATCTTACTAACCATGAGTATGTTCATATGCGGCTTTTTCGGTCTTGCATGGGGCGGTGAAAAAGCCCCCCAAAAGGTGATGGACCTGGCCAACACCACCCTGGCCAAGGTGGGAACCGATCCGGTGATCATCAAAGCCGTCAAGGAGGCAAACGACAAAGGCCAGACCATGGACCAGATCAACGCCATGGATGCCAAATGGAAAGCGCACGCCGGGATCGCAGACTACATGAAGGCCATCATGGAATCCGAATGCGCCAAACAGTTGCGGACGATTCAAAACGGAGCGCCGTACTACGCCGAAATTTTCGTGATGGACAACCAGGGTGCCAATGTCGCCATGACCGACAAAACATCCGACTACTGGCAGGGAGATGAGGCCAAGTTTCAGAAATCATTCAACAATGGACAGGGCGCCGTATTTGTGGACGAAGTGGAATTCGATGACAGCACCCAGGCTTACCTGGTTCAGGTATCGGTCCCGGTGATGGACGGCGGGAAAGCCATCGGCGCCATCACTTTCGGCATCGATATCGATAAGGTCCCGTAGACGCTTATTTCGTTTCCCCTCGCCAAACCCGATCCCAAACTATTCTCGCAGTGCCCATTCTCTCCAGCCGAGAGAATGGGCATTACCCGGGAGGAGCATGTGAACCGACTTCAAAACTTACAGGTCAGAACCAAATTCGCCCTCAGCTTCGCCGTCATGATTCTATTCCTGGCCGTCATCGGAATCACCGGCTACACCAGTATCCGCACCATCAAACTCGAGCTGGACGACATCGCCACCGTTCACATGCCGAGCATGGACTACCTGATCCAGGCGGACCGGGACCTGCAACAACTGCTGGTGGCCGAGCGGTCCATGATTTTCGCCAATGCCGGATCGGAAGTTTTCAAACAGCTGGTGGCCGAATATGACGAGAACCTCAAACAGTCCGACGAGCGCTGGGAAAAGTATAAAGCCCTCGATCTCAGCGAGGAAGAAAAAGCCGTCGTCCCCCTGTATGAAAAGGCTCGGAAAGAATGGGCAAGCCTATCCCGACAGGTAGTGGACGGCCGCATCGCCGACACCCGCGAGGGACGGCGCGTGGCCCTCGACCTGTCCATGGGGCAGGCCAAAGCAAAATTCGATGCGATGCGCGCACATCTGGACAATCTCACGAACATCGGTCTGAAGATGGCCGATGACGCCTATCAATCCACCGGACCCCTATACCGGAAAACGGTTGCGGTGATGATCGCCGTCACCGGCGCCGGCCTCCTTGCGGCGATCCTGATCGTGTGGCTCCTGAGCCGGTCGATCATCACGCCGGTCCGCATGGTCGCCGAAGGGGCAAGACGCTTTTCGGTGGGCGATATCGCCCTGGAAGGAATGGATACGGATGCCATCGCCAAAATCAACACCCGCGGGGACGAGCTGGGCGACACCGGCCGCGCTTTTTCCCAGCTCATCGAATACCTGAAGGAAAAAGCGACCGCCTCCGCCGAGATCGCCAGGGGTAACCTCAACATCGAGGTGGATACCAAATCCGATGCCGATCAACTGGGGGCTGCGTTGAAAAATATGGTCGCCACCCTGAACCAGGTGGTGGGGGAACTCTATCTTTCTGCGCAACAAGTCGATGAGGGCTCCCACCAGGTTTCCGACTCCAGTCAGTCACTCTCCCAGGGAGCCACCGAGCAAGCCTCCTCCCTCGAGGAGATTACCAGTTCAATGACCGAAATCGGCACGCAAACCAAAACAAATGCCGAAAACGCCGCCCAGGCCAATCAACTCGCCACCTCGGCAAGGGACGAATCCGCGAACGGTGTCCGCCGGATGGCGGAAATGACCCAGGCCATGGCCGCCATCACCAATTCAAGCAAGGAAATCTCCAAAATTATCAAGACCATCGACGACATCGCCTTTCAGACCAATCTCCTGGCCCTAAACGCGGCCGTGGAGGCTGCGCGGGCCGGAAAGCACGGCAAAGGATTCGCCGTGGTGGCTCAGGAAGTGCGAAATCTTGCGGCCAGAAGCGCCAAAGCCGCCCAGGAAACCGCGATATTGATCGATACGGCGATCAAAAATGTCGATACCGGCAGCGGTATCATGCAAAAAACGGGTGAAGCGCTTGCCAGCATCAATAAGGGAATCACCAGCGTGTCCGACCTGGTAAGTGAAATCGCCGCCGCCAGCAACGAGCAGGCCCAGGGGATTTCGCAGATCAATCAGGGCCTTTCCCAGATCGACGGCGTTACCCAGCAAAACACGGCCAACGCGGAAGAAACATCGGCCGCGGCGGAAGAACTTTCTTCCCAGGCGACACGAATGCGCGAACTCCTGGCCCGTTTCCACTTGAAGCGAACAACCGACAGCGGCCGAAACGAATACAAGACGCTTCCGTCAAACCGACAAAAAGCGCTGGTGACAACAGATGCAACGGCATGGGGAGAATAGGCCCCTGCTCCTGACGCCCTTGATTTTCATAGGTACGGACATAAAGGCAGGATTACAGTCACTTTACCAATGTAAAAACATGGCCACGCGAAGAAGGGCAAAAGACGGCGGTGGGGCGCCGCCGGCGCGGAAAACAAGAAGCGGACAGACGTAAAAGCACTGATTGCCCGCAGGGTAGCACATAAACGCTTTTCTTCGCATTCTTCACGCCTTCGCGTGAGATCACAAGTCAAAATAAGTATAGAATTAAGCTACCTGCTCCTTCGGCAAGGAAAACGCCGCGCCCCAATTCTGCGCAATCAAAACGACACTCAGGTGATCAACCCCTGGATCCGCATCATGAAATCGCCGATGTCCCGGCCGTATTCCGGCGATCCTTCCACCGCCAGATATCCCCTGCGTATTGCTTCCACCATATTGACATCGTTCAGAATAACAGGAAGGGCGCCGGTGACGCCGTTGAATTTCATATGCACGAAAGGGTGGCGCCGAGCGTAGAAACCACGCCCCGACTTGGATTTTCCGGCTTTGACGCGCAAAAAGCCCGCGATATCCGCCTCGCCCGTAACGGACATCTGATAGATTCTCTCGGGCTGCTTGGCGGTCCACTTGGCCATTTCGGGATCTCCGCCCTTGTTATACTGACTGAGGGCCGTGGTAATCATGTAAATGGTCATTTTGACCTTCATACGCTGCTTGAACGGATCCTTGGGCCGTGCGTTGGGCATGAGGACCTTCAGGTAAAGGAGCAGGGCGAACACCTTGATCAGCAGGCCGATCTTCCAGAAGCCCTTGATGACCGGAATCACCGGTTTGCCGGCCAACATGGCGTTCATTTTGGCCACGCTACCGAAGGAAAAAGTGATATCCGGCCGACTGCGGATACCCTGAATAATCTCCAGTTCACCGTTCTGAAAATGCAAAACGGCGCCGATATCACCCGCCGGATCCTTGGCGACAAACTGGATATCGGCCGAGACCCCCTGAAATTTGCGTTTCATCTTGGGATCGTCGGACAACACCACTTTCATCACCGGAAAAAGGGCGCGCAAAAAGATCCGGGCGCTCATCAACTCATTCGTAGTAGCCATATCACACCTCGTCTTCCCAGTCGTCGTCTTCTTCAAAGTCCTTGCCCATGACTTCCCGCACTTTTTGGATGATCCCGTCCGTATCGAACTGATAGTGGCTGTACAGATCCTCGGGATATCCGACAATGCAGAAGCAATCGGGAATGCCCACTTTTTCAAAGGCGCAACCTTTGCCGGAGGCGGCGATGATGTCAGCCACGGCGCTGCCGAGGCCGCCCTGGATATTGTGATCTTCGAAGGTGATGATCCGGCGGGTTTCCCGGATGGCGTCCTGAACGGCTTTCTCGTCGATGGGCTTGATGGTGTGCATGTTGAGCACACGGACGCTCAGGTCGTCATTCTGCTTCAGGAATTTGGCGGCCTCGAGGGCCTGCAGGACGGTGACGCCGCAGCAGATCAGGGTGATATCCGTGCCCGGATGCATCAACACGGCCTTGCCGATTTCAAAACCGTAGTCGTCATTTTCATAACAACGCGGCTCGAACCCCCGGCCGATACGGATATACACCGGTCCGGGATAATCTACGCAGGCCTTGACCGCATTGGCGGTTTCAATGCCGTCGGCCGGGGCGATCACGGTCATGTTGGCCAGGGCCCGCATGATGGCCAGGTCCTCGGTGCAATGATGCGTGGTGCCGGCGGCGCCGAAGGAAGTGCCGGCATGGGTGGCGATGATTTTCACATTCAGGTTCTGGTAGCAGATATCGGTGCGCACCTGCTCGGCGGCCCGCAGGGTCGTAAACACCGCCATGGTGGAAACAAACGGAAGAAGCCCGGACTTGGCTAGTCCGGCCGCCATCCCGAAGAGATTCTGTTCGGCGATACCGACATTGAAAAAGCGCGCCGGGAATTTATCCGCGAACTTCCCGATTTTGGTGGATTTGGCAAGATCCGCGGACAGGCCCACGATCTTGGGATACTTCTCCCCCAGCACGCAGAGCATTTCGCCGTAAATATCCGCCTGCGTCATGGTATTGGCGTCATATACATTCCAGGTTAAGCCCTCGCTCATGATACCCCCCTTTTGAGAATTACGAATTGGGAATTATGAATTACGAATGATGGATGGGGATCCATTTTTTATCCGCGCATGCGGTCGACCGACTGTTTGGCCTTCTCCCGGGTTTCCGTATCCAGGCCGCCGTAATGCCATTTGACTTCGTTTTCCATGAAATCGACGCCCTTGCCCTTGACGGTGTGGGCGATGATCACCACCGGCGCCGTACTTTCCGAAAGGGCGGCGTCGATGGCCCCGGCCAGCTCCCGGAAATCGTGTCCGTTGACCTCCTTGACGATGAAGCCGAAGGCTTTCCATTTGTCGGCAAAGGGCTCCAGGCCCATCACCTGCTCGGTGGTGCCGTCGATCATCAGCTTGTTGCGATCCACAAACGTGATCAGGTTGGTCAGCTTGTAATGCCGGATGGCCATGGCCGCCTCCCAGTTGGTTCCCTCGTTGCACTCCCCGTCGCCCAAAATGCAGTATGTCCGCCAGGATTTTTGCTGCACCCTGGCGCCCAGGGCAAGTCCGGCGGAGATCGGCAATCCGTGCCCCAGGGAGCCGGTGGAGACGTCGACGCCTTTCACTTTCAAACAATCCAGATGCATGCCGAAGGGAGATTTGAATTTGTTGAATTCCTTCAACTGCTCGAATTCAAAATAGCCTTTGCGGGCCAGAAGCGGCGCAAAACCCACACCACCGTGCCCCTTGCTGAGCACCATTCTGTCCCGATCTTCCCAGGTCGGGTTGTCCGGCTTGACGTTCAGATATTTGTAGTACAGAATCACCAACATCTCCACCATACTCATGGCGCCGCCGATGTGGGCGCCGCCGGCCCAGTAGGTAATGTCGATAATGTCCTTTCTCATCTGGCGGGCAATCGCCGAAAGCTCGGTAATTTCCTGGTCGGTGATGGGCATGCTTCCCTCCTGTTGACACAGCTGTTTTGGGTTCCCGGCGCCCGTTCTCGGCGCCATGACGATCTTGATTTAATGGCCGTATTTTTTTTCAACCACCTGAAACGCCTCCTCGGCGATGGCCAGGGTTTGCTCGATATCCGCATCCGTATGGGCGCAGGAGACGAACCAGTTGTGATGCGGCGTGAAATACGCACCGCGCTTGGTACACTCCGCGCACCAATCCTGATGAAGCATCATGCTTTCATCGTCGGTGATCCGCAAGTACGGCATAACGGGCGCACCCGTGATGCGCAGGTTGTAGCCGTGCTTAGCGGCGGCGGCCACCAGGCCGCTGCACAGTTTTTTACCGATGCTCCGCATCTTATCCGGCCCGTTTATGGCCTGCAATTCCTTCAATGTCGCCAGTGCTGCAGCCATGGGTTGCGACTGAAACCAGTAACTGCCGGTGTAAAATACGCGGGAAGTGATTTCCTTGAGCGGCGCCGTACCCATGAGCGCCGATATGGGATAGCCGTTGGCGATGGCCTTGCAGAAGCAGACCAGATCCGCCTGAAAGCCGAAATAATGATGGGAGCCTTGCAGATCCATTCGGAATCCGTGACGGATATCGTCGCTGATGAGGATGATGCCGTTTTCCCGGCATAAGACCTCCATCCTCGGCCAATATCCGTCGGCCGGCAGGACGTTGTCCGAAAAAGCGGGAACATGGTAGGGTGTCGCGATGAAGGCGGCAATCTCCTTGGGATGTTCCCGGATCACGCGTTCAAATGCACCGGTGTCGTTCCAGGGTATCCGGATGATATTCTCCCAGTCGTCCTGAATCAGGCCGTGATGTCCGGGAGCTTGCATCCAAGGGGCCACGCCGTGATATCCGCCGTCGATCATGACGATTTTTTTTCGAGAGGTGGCGTCCCGGGCCACCATAATGGCGTAATGGGTCACGTCGCCGCCGTTCTTGGCAAAAAAGGCCCATTCCATGCCGCTCACCAGGTGCACCAGATATTCAGCCAGTTCCACCATGATCGGCGAAGCGCCCGTGGTGCAATTGCCCGCCGCCACCTGCTCGGCGGCGGCGGCATCGACGACCGGATGATGATAACCCAGCACCATGGGGCCATAGGCGCACATATAGTCGATGAATTCGTTGCCGTCCACATCCCAGAAGCGAGCACCGGAAGCCTTGGCGGTATAGAAAGGGTAGTCCGTGGCCGGGATCAGCGGCGCCGGGCTGAAATGGCCGTAAATTCCGCCGGGGATCACCTTGGCGGCGCGTTTGAACAATTCTTGTGATTTCGGGTATTGATAGGTTTGCATTCCGTTGGTCCTTCCAGCGAAGTTGCCGTTTGTTACTGGTCAAAAAACCGATGGGGATCCCATGTCAGGACAAATACAGCGGTATCCGATCCAGCACCAGACTCATGGCGTCCAGCATGGGCGTCTGCCCCTTGATCGATACCTCGCCCGCCGCAATGGCGCTGAATGCATCCATTTTGCCGTTCAGGAAGGCATTGGCCACCTGCACATTCCGCATGAACATGCAGGCCATGGGCTTGTCGATTTCCCCCCGTCCCGCCTCGATGGCGCCGTTATGAAAAATGATGTGAACCGCCGGTCCCTCGGGTAGTATTTTCATCAATACGGCGCCGTTGCGGATATGGCTCACCGCCAGTCGGGCAATGGGGTCCAGCAGGGCCAGTTCCCGAACGGCAAAGACGGCCGTATTCATGGTCAGGCGCGTATTCATGGCCAGGTAGGTATAATCGGCCAGCAGTTCATCCGTCGGTTTGAGAAAATGCTCCAACCGGGTGGTCAACCGGGCGAATTCTTTTGAAAGAAACGGCAGCTTGGTGAACCCTTTCAATGGGATGGGATTTCCCTTGCCGTCCATCATACGGTTCAAATGGGCCGGAGACAGAAAAAAAAGTTTCACCGTGGGATCGGAGACATTTCCCCGGCCAACGCGGCAACGGCCGTCTTCAAAGACAATATGGGCCTGGGGGCCGTTTCGGACACTGAACTGGATGGATATGCGCCAGTTCGCCGTAAACGTCTTCATTTCAGGGTCCCAGGCTACCAGATCTTCCAGATTTTGCAGGACCGCATATAGGTTCAGATTGGATTTGATCAGTTCGGCCGTCATGTGGAAATGCCCCCTTGCAAAGCGGTTGCTCCCGGAGTATAGTGGATATGTGAGTGAGTGCTTGCTCACTATTACCCAAGCCGGGGTGAAAAAGTCAAGGGAAAAGATATCTCTCCCTCCTGCCCCACTATCGGACAAGATCAGCATCAAGGACGCAGATATGACCCTGAAAAAAACCACATTCGAAAGCAACGGCTATACGGTCAAGAAACATTACACGGATACCTTTGAAAAGATAGCCGAAAAGAAGCGTGCAAAAATTCTGCAGGCAGCGGCCTCCGAATTCGCCGCCAACGGTTTCAAAGCAGCCAACATCAATGTCATCGCCCGCAAGGCGGGAATCAGTATCGGCTCCATGTATAAGTACTTCGTTTCGAAAGAAGATCTCTTTCTGACAATCATCGATCACGGCTACCAGGTCTTGGCCGGGGTTCTGGCGGAGGTGGATTTGAATGCGGGTGATATTTTTGACAAGATCGAACGCTTGCTGCGGGCGGCCCAGAAGTATTCCCGGGAGTATCCGGAGCTCAACCAGATATATGTGGATATCGCCTCCGAAGGGCTTTCCCATCTGTCGGTCATGCTCTCTCGAAAAATGGAAACCATTTCCGCCCATTTTTATCGTTCCCTGCTGTCCCAATCCAAACAGAGCGACCTGGTGGACAGGGAAGCGGATGAATTTGTCACCGCCTTTTGCCTGGATAACCTCATCCTGATGCTTCAATATGCATACACAACCGATTATTATCGGGAACGAATGAAGATTTTCGCAGGAGAAGACGCCCTGGAAGACGATGACCGAATCATCCGGGGCATGATGCGGTTTATCCGCGGCGCGCTGGCGCCGCGACCATAGCATTGGATCGCTGCGTAACATTTTTTTCATCCATCATGGTAAAGGAGGATCCGTCATGAAAATAGGAGTGCCCAACGAAATCAAGATTCGGGAGAGGCGCGTGGCGCTGACGCCGGCCGGTGTGTTTGCCCTGGTTGAACACGGCCATGAGGTGTTTGTGGAGAGAAACGCCGGCATCGGCTCCGGTATCATGGACGATGACTACGATCGCATGGGGGCGACGATTCTGGATTCAGCCGATGAAGTCTGGGGTCGGGCGGAAATGATCATTAAGGTGAAGGAACCCATCGAGCCGGAATTCGACCGCATGAAGGCCGGTCAGATCCTGTTTACCTACCTGCATCTGGCGGCGGACGAGGCCCTGACCCGCAAACTGTTGAACCGCAACATCACCGGCATCGCCTATGAAACCATACAGCTGCCCGACGGAAGCCTGCCCTTGCTGACCCCCATGAGCGAAGTGGCCGGACGCCTGGCGGTTCAGGTGGGCTGCAACTGTCTGGAGACCCGCAACGGCGGCAAGGGGCTGTTGCTGTCCGGCGTTCCGGGGGTGGCGCCGGCCAAAGTGACCATCGTGGGCGGCGGCATTGCCGGCGTCAACGCCGCCCAGCTGGCCGTGGGCATGGGCGCCTATGTAACCATTCTGGACATCAACCTGAACCGTTTGCGACAGTTGGACCATTTGTTTCATTCCCGGGTGGTCACCCTCATGTCCAATCCCACCAATATCGAAGAGAGCATCGTCCAGTCCGATCTGGTGATCGGAACGGTCCTGATTCCCGGGGCCCGGGCTCCCAAACTGATTAAACGTTCCTACCTGCAGCAGATGGATCCGGGTTCGGCGCTGGTGGATGTGGCCATCGATCAGGGCGGCTGCGCGGAAACCAGCCGGCCCACGACCCACGACGATCCCACCTATGTCGTCGACCGGATTGTCCACTATTGCGTGACCAACATGCCCGGCCAGGTGCCGCGCACCTCCACCTTTGCCCTGACCAACGCCACGTTGCCCTATGTCCTGGCCCTGGCCAACAAAGGCCTGAAAAAAGCCCTGCACGCCGACCCGGCCCTGGCCAAGGGATTGAACGTCTACAAAGGCAAACTGACCCGGAAGGAAGTGGCCGAGGCGGTGAACATTCCGTTTGAAGAGGTTAAGTTATAGGTGATCCAGGTAATATCGAGGCTGGCAGGCCCCCATCAGATAAGTTTTTTCGGCCTTGGCGCTTTGCCCAAAACCGTTTCCACTTATAGCGGAACATGGGTCAATCGCAGAAAGACCTCCTCGAGGTCGCCCTTATCGTTTCCGGCCGTTTGCCGTAGTTCGTCCACCGTGCCGCTGGCGATGAGCCGGCCGCGGTGGATGATGCCGATCCGGTGGCAGATATCCTCGGCGACTTTAAGGGTATGGGTGGACATGAAGATGGTTTTTCCTTCCCCGGCCAGTTCACGGAACAACTCCCGCACCATTTTGATGCCCTCCGGATCGAGTCCCACCAGGGGCTCGTCCACAACGATCAGGTCGGGTTCATGCAACAGGGCGGCGGCCATGATCAGGCGCTGTTTCATGCCATGGGAATAGGATTCGATCAGTTCTCCGCCCCAATCCAACAGGGCGAACATCCGCAGATAGGTCTCGGCCCGACTGCCGAAAACGGATTCCGGCACCCGATACAGGTCGGCGATGAAATGCAGAAATTCCATGCCGGTCAATTTTTCATAGAGAAAGGGACGATCCGGGATGAATCCGATGCACTGTTTGGCGGCTTCGGGCGCATCGGCCATGTTGAATCCATTGATAACCACTTCGCCGTGGGTCGGCGCCATCAGGCCGCCGATCATTTTGATGGTCGTGGTTTTGCCGGCGCCGTTGGGCCCGATGAATCCGAAAATTTCACCCTTGGGGACCCTCAGATTCAGTCGGTCCACGGCAATAAACCGGCCGAATTTCCGCGTCAGATCTCTCAGTTCGATCATGCCGCTATTCCTCCCTGGTTTCCCGGAAAGCGATGAAACAACTCCCGGGACTCAGTTTTTTTGGGGAAAACTTTGACAAACTTCCATATTCAATACATGGATTCCAAACTGATTTTCAATTCGAATTTTTACATCAATGGTTCCAATTTTAATGAATTTCAGGATTGCAGCATTTTGTCAAAATGTGTATATTTAACAAAAAATGTACACAAAGGAGAATGCGATGCGTACAAATATCGTAATAGATGACCAGCTTATGAACGAAGCCATTGAGTTAAGCCAATTGAAAACCAAAAGAGCCGTGGTTGAAAGTGGTTTGCGTTTATTAATTCAAACAAAGAAACAAGAACGTATAAAAAATTTACGCGGGAAACTCAAATGGGATGGCGACCTCGATAAAATAAGGTTGGATAGATGATATTGGTCGACTCATCCGTTTGGATTGATTATTTTAATGGCCGAACCACATGGCAAACGAATATGTTGGATGATCTCCTTTCTACTGTTCCAATCATCATGGGCGACTTAATTCTCACTGAAATATTGCAAGGGTTCAGGTCCGACAACGATTATGAAACCGCCAAGTCCTATCTAAACATTTTACCGTTTCATGAAATCGGCGGTTATCAAGTAGCCGTCAACAGCGCGCAAAATTATAGAATCTTACGGAAAAAAGGAGTAACCGTTCGTAAAACGATCGATATAATTATCGGTACGTTTTGTATACTTCAAAATATATCGTTATTGCATGACGACCGCGATTTTACGCCAATGGTTGATCATCTTTCGTTGAAAGTGTTAGCCCTCGATTAGAAAGTCTTTTTTCTACCGATGGTATCGATGAACGGAATCGAACCGCCGACACGATGGTTTTCAGTCCATCGCTTCCACCTGGATCGTTACCTGGCCCACCAGGGAAATCAACACCGCCTGGAGATTCTGCTCCCCCACGGCGAACCGCAGGTGGGTCACATCCGCCGGCAACTGTCCGAACATCGCATCCACCGATATCCAGCGGCCGACAAACACGCCGTTCCAGGCATGATAATAAAATCTGCCGTTCAGATACACAAGTCCGGCTTCCACCCGTGTGGGTATGCCGGCGGCACGGGCGAGGGCGGCGAACAAGACCGCATGTTCGTTACAATCCCCCACACGGTTGTCGAGAGTGGCCAGGGCGTCCGGTATGGAAAGCACCGGGCGTTTTTCCACATGTTGCGTGATCCAGCTGATGATCTTGCTGATGCGGATCAGGACGGCGTCTTCCGGCGAAATGATCTCCTGTATCAATTCCATGAACCGCGGATGATCCGATTGAATCAGCAGGGACGGCCCAAGCTGGGACAGCACTTCCGCTGGTTGCCCATCCATCGACGGATGATCCGGGATATCGTGGAGGGACTCCTTGCGGATCTGGAGCAGATTGTCCGAAAGGCTTTGGCGACCCCCATCCAGCATCGAACTGTCCAGGCGAATCCCGCCGATCCGAACGGAAAGGGTTTCGAGTTCGGCGGGCACGTCGATATGGACGTTGGAGGGAACCGAGGCCACCAGGGTCAAATCCCTGCTCGCTTCCAGGGGAATACCGGAAACTGCTTCTTCCCGGGTCGCTTTTTCAAGGCGTAGACCCAGAAGCCCTTCTTCCCGCAACACGCTTCCGTTTTGATCGATCCAGGCGGTCTGGCTCACTCCCTGGTAGTGGACGCTCATTTTCCGGACCGGCACCGGTCGGCCCTGGTATGAAATGGTCTCCTCTCCGTCTACCTGGACCATGACCGGCTGCAAGGTCATGCCGGTGGGATCGAAAATGGAAAACCGAAATGTCTCTCCCACGTTGAGTTTTTTTGCAGCCAGGCTGGGAATCAGGACCGCGGAAAGGGATGGCCGCGTTTCAACGGGAATCCGGATGCTGCGGGAGTTGCCGTCGGAATCGGCGGAAACGGTAATGCTGCGATCGTCGACCCTGCCCGAGGCGCTGAAGCGAAAAGGTCCGGATTCGAGTTGGAAATCAAAGCTGTCCAAGGACATGTCCCGCAACAGACGGGCCGAGGTGTTCATGGTCAGATCCTGCACCACTCCCATGGTGTTGATCCGCAGGAAAAGTTCCTCCCGGAGGAAATACCCGCTTTCCGTCTGCTGCAGAACCGAATGGGAATAGCCGATCTTGCGATCGTTTTGCAGCACGGTCATCCAGGTTTCCCCATGGGAAACATCACCGGAGAGCGGGACGGAAATCGGGGTTGTCGATTGTTTTTCAAAAAGCCCCAGCCGAAACGCCAGCATCACCAGGAAAGCGAGCCCGAAAAATGCGCCGGCAATGAGGATATGTCTGAAGGACCGATCGGCCACTGTCACCCACCCGCTTTGAGGCCTGGAAAGTTCAACGATAAACGATATATTGGAATATCATAAACCCCGTTTCGCCTTCGAAGCGTTCCGGGATACTATACGATCCGTTTGAACATTTTTTCAAGAGACGGAAGCGGCCACTGTATCCAAATGGGTCGCCCATGGGGGCAGTGGGATGAATTTTCGCACCGCTCCAGTTGGTGAATCAATTGCTTCATTTCTTTTTCGCTGAGTCGCTGATGAGCCCGCAGGGCGCCGTGGCATGCCATCAATATTCTGCACGCATCCATTATTTTTTCAATTCCCTCGGAAAAACCCACATCGGCGACCCGGTCGATCATCGCAAGAAGGAGCGGACGTAACTCCCGGTCCGCGATCAGCGCCGGCGCAGACTTGATGGCGAAGGTTCTCCCGCCGAACGGATCGATGGTCAGCCCGTATTGCTGAAGCTCCGGAATAAGCTGTTCCAGAATGGCGGCTTCTTTATAGCCCAAATCGATGATTTCCGGCATGAGAAGCTTCTGAATCGCCGGCGACGCGCCGGCGGCGCCGGCCTTCAACTGTTCGAACAGGATCCGCTCATGGGCCGCATGCTGGTCCACCAACACCAGGCCGTCATCGGATTCGCAGATGATATACGTGTTGTGGGCCTGGCCGATCACACGCAAAGATGTCGTGTCCTTTTTTTCCCAAAGCGTCTGCTGGGGGGGAGACGGCGTGGGTTTCCGGACCAACCGTTCAGAAACCGATTGCCGGCCGGGGGAACCGGTTCCGGCATTACCGGCTTCGTAGGGTTGAATTGATTCGGAGATGGCCGAAGGCTCCCTGTCTTCGTCCTGACGCGACGATACCGTTTCGGGCCGGTCGGCTGGCGAAGTCGGAAAAGGGGTAGTAGACAACGGTCGTCTGTTGATGGCAGGAGCAGGGGAGGAAGGAGACGTAAAAAGCGTGCCGGCGGCGACCTTTTCCCCGGTCGCGGACGGCCTGTTCCGCCAGGGCGGCCGGCCGGCCTTTTCCCAGGCGTCAAGCACCGCCTGTTTCAACAGGTTGTAGACAGCCTGATACCCTGAAAACCGGACTTCGTGCTTGGTGGGATGCACATTGACATCGAGTTGATCGCAGGGCACCTGGATGAAAATGACGGCCACGGGAAATCGTCCTTTCATGAGGCGACCGCGATAGCCTTCAAAAAGTGCATGCTGCAGGCCACGGTCGCGGATATAGCGCCCATTGACATACAGATACATTTTTTGGGAAGTGCTGCGGGTGAGATCCGGTGCTGAGATCCAGCCGCTTACGGCGGCCGCCGGTGTTTCAGCCCGAATGGCGTGCAGGTCGTGCCGGATGTCATGTCCCAGAACCGCTAGAACCCGATCCAGGGGATCGGCGGTCAACGGCCAGCTTTTCACCGGTTTGGCGTTGTGGAGCAGTCGAAAGTGGATCCGCGGGCAGCCCAGAGCGATGGCAGCGATTGTTTCGGCCAGATGCCCCATTTCCGTCTGGCCGGATTTGAGAAATTTTCGTCGCGCCGGCGTATTGAAGAAAAGCTGTCGAACGGAAATCATGGTTCCCACCGGAGCCCCCACAGCGGAAACCTGTTTGATCTTGCCCCCCTCCACTTGAACGGCGGTGCCGGTTTCGGAAGCGGCGTCGCGGGTGATCATCTCAAATCGGGATACCGAAGCAATGCTGGGGAGGGCCTCACCCCTGAATCCCAGTGTCCGTATGCCGAACAGGTCCTGGTCGGTGTGAATTTTGCTGGTGGCGTATCTCTCCAGGGAAAGCAGCGCGTCATCCCGGGACATGCCGACGCCGTTATCCGCCACCTGAATCAGGGAGCGTCCGCCGTTTTCAATCTCCACGATGATCTTGGTGCTTTCCGCATCGATGGCGTTTTCGATCAGCTCCTTGGCCACCGAGGCCGGACGTTCCACGACTTCGCCGGCGGCAATCTTGTTGGAAAGGATTTCAGGGAGTATCTGTATCTTCGACACGGCGCCCGATCATCACATTGTGGTTTTTGAACCCGCTGTCAGCAAATGTTTTCACCCGTCTCATTCTGCAACAGCCGTGTCAGATAGTCGGCATCGGCCGGCGACAAATCGAATTTCAGGCAAGCCTCTCCGATCAGCATAGCGGTATTCATCCCCGGCTTTTCCTGACGCATTTCGGATATCCATTTCACCGCTCTCCGCAGCTCTTCTCCTTCCGGTAGTATATTCATTTTTTCTCCTTTTCGGCATTTGCAACAAAAGTTGCTCGGTTCACCGGCCCGACGGTTGCAATACCGGTCGTTTTTTATGAAAATCGGTCGCCTGCTCGAAATTATAAGCCGCCTTCAGCAACGTACCTTCATCGAAATGTCTACCCATAAGCTGCAACCCGATGGGCAGGCCGTCCCGTGAAAAACCGCAAGGAATCGACAGACCGGGAATGCCTGCCAGATTGGCGGATAGCGTGAAAATATCCGAAAGATACATCGTCAGCGGATCATCGGTGTTTTCGCCGAGTGTAAACGCAGGCGTCGGCGCCACGGGTGACAGCAGCACGTCGCATTCCTCAAAAGCCTTTTTGAAATCTTCCATGATGAGGGTCCGCACCTGGGAAGCCTTACCGTAATAGGCATCGTAGTATCCGGCGGAAAGCGCATAGGTGCCGATAATGATCCGTCGCTGTACTTCCGAGCCGAAACCCATTGACTTGGTGCGGCGATACATGTCGATCAGGTCGTCCGCTTCCCGGTCACGGAAGCCGTAGCGCACACCGTCATAACGGGCGAGATTGGAGCTGGCCTCACACGGCGCGATCACATAATAAACCGCCACGGCATAACGGGTGTGGGGAAGGGAAACCTCGACGCATTCGGCGCCCAGATCCGTCATGATACGGATGGCCCCGTTGACCGCCGCATCCACATCCGCATCCAACCCGTGGGAAGGTCGGTACTCCTTTGGAATACCGATTTTCAGTCCTTTCAGCCCGTGCGCCAGAAACGTAGTGAAGTCCGGAACCGCTTCCGGCACGGACGTGGAATCCTGCGGATCGTATCCGCAAATGCCATTCAGCATCAAGGCACAGTCGGTCGTATCTTTGGTAAGGGGGCCGATCTGGTCCAGGGAGGAGGCAAACGCCACCAGGCCGAAACGTGAAACCCGCCCATAGGTGGGTTTCATGCCCACGACGCTGCAGTGGGATGCAGGCTGCCGAATGGAGCCGCCCGTATCCGAACCCAGCGATCCGAGGCACATATCCGCGGCCACCGAAGCGGCTGAGCCTCCGGAGGAGCCTCCGGGAATACGCGTCAGATCCCAGGGATTCCGAGTGGGTTTGAAACCGGAATGCTCGGTGGAGGAGCCCATGGCGAATTCATCCATGTTGGTCTTTCCGACAATGACGGCTCCTGCGGACTTCAGTTTTTCAATGACGGTGGCGTCATAGGGCGGAATAAAGTTTTCCAGGATTCGGGAAGCGCAGGTTGTCCGCATCCCTTTGGTGCATATCAGATCCTTGATGGACAAGGGAATGCCGGTGAGGGATCCGCCCTTTCCGACGGACAACGTTTCATCCGCCTGTTGCGCCTGATGCAAAGCGTCTTCAGCGTAAACGGAAAGAAAGGCGTCGACCTGATTTTCCACAGCCCCGATGCGGTTGAGGACCGCCTGGGTCAGTTCCACGGAGGTGACTTCCCCCTTGCGCAATAATTCATGGGCGTGATGGATGGTCAATTCATGCAGTTTCATAACGCTCCTTATCCAACGACTTTCGGCACGACGAACGCGCCGTCCTCCTGCTCCGGTGCGTTTGCAAGGGCCGTATCCCGATCCAAATGCTTCCGAACCACATCCTCCCGAAAGGCGTTGGTGAAGGAAATCGCATGGGATGTTCCCTTGACACCGCTGGTATCGACCTCATTCAGTGTGGCCACATATTCCAGAATCTTTCCGACCTGGTCCGCGAATTTTTCCATCATCGCGTCTCCAATATCGAGTCTTGCCAAATTCGCGACATGCCGCACTTCTTCAATTTTAATTTTCATCGGTTCTCCCAGAAAAAATATCCACCGACGCGGTCTTTTTTCAGTTCCGCTAGCGGTTGACCAGCAAGGCGCCGGGATACTCTTTTCGAATGGCTGCCAGTGGACCCGCGGCTTCTTCACGGTTGCTGAAACTACCGACGCGAACCCGATACCAAGTATCTTTCTTAGCATTTTGGGCGACGACGCGAAAGGCCGGATACCCACTTTTTTTCAACCGCGCCACCAGCTGGTCGGCGGCCGCCGGATCCCGTGTCGCCGCCACCTGTATGACATGCTTGGCGGTTTCCGGGTTTTCGAGGGTGGGTGTTTTCGGAGTTTCGGCAACCGTCTTTTTTTCAATGGGTACGGTTTTCGGCTTGGACTGCATGTCTTTGGCCGCCGTTTTCACGGGCACGACCGGCGCTTTCGGTTGCGGTTGCGGTTGCGGTTGCGGCCGGCTTTTCAGCTTTGCATAGCTCACCGAAGCGTCGACTTTATCCTCCTTCAGCACATCGTAGAAGTCAACGGCCTGTTTGCTGTCGAGGGACTCCGCATCTTTCCGGATAGTTTCCCGCTCCTTTTCAAGCATTTGTGATTTCAAGGCGATCAATTCTTGTTGCAGTCGATCCATATCGAAATGGACCGGAGCCGTACCGCGACCCACCAGAACACCCAATACAAATGTCCAGACGGAAATGAACAACACAATGGCCGCCCATCCCACAGCCCGCTTTTTGCTGAGCTGCAGAAACGGTTCGCCCTCATCCGGTAGACCCGTCGTTTTGCCGCACGTTTTTTTCATTTCCAGCGCTACATTTTTTCCGGTGCGGAAACGCCCAACAGAGTCAAGCCGTTCCGAATCATTTTCTGAACAGCCAGAACCAGGCAGAGCCTGCCGTTTGTCAGTTCCGCATCTTCGGTCAGCACTTTATGCTTGTTGTAATAGGCATGAAAAGCCGCGGCGAGCTCCATCAAAAAATAGGTAACCCGGTGGGGCTCCAGCAACTCCGCTGCCATTCGGACGACCTCCGGATAATAGCCCAGCTGCTTGATCAAATCAATCTCCTCGGGCGTTTCCAGACGGGCGATCATCTGTGGGTTCCAGTCGACTTGTTGAATCCCGTTTTCCTCGCGGCCCTTTCGGAGGATACTCGCAATTCTGGCATGCACATATTGAACATAATAAACCGGATTTTCGTTGGTTTTTTTCTTTGCCAGGGCAAGGTCGAAATCCAGTGGACTTTCATAATGGCGGGTCAGAAAGATGAAGCGGGCCGCATCGCGCCCGACTTCCTGGACAACGTCCTGCAACGTAACGAATTCTCCCGAACGGGTGGACATGGCCACCGGCAATCCGTCCCGCTGCAGATTGACCAGATGGACCAAGATGACATGAAACTGGTCGCGCCGTTTTCCGGACGCCTCGATAGCGGCCGTAACGCGCTGAATATAGCCATGATGGTCGGCGCCCCAGACATCGATGACCCGGTCGAATCCCCGTTGATACTTGTTCTGATGATACGCAATATCCGAAGCAAAATAGGTCGTCAATCCATTCTCCCGGACGACCACGCGATCTTTCTCGTCACCGTAGGCGGTTGTTCGGAACCATTTGGCGCCATCTTTCCCATAGACGATGCCTTGGGACTCCATATCCTGCAGCACGGCCGCAACCGTCCCGGCATCATACAGGGACTGTTCGCTGAACCATTGATCGAAGGTCACGCCGAAATCGATCAAATCCGTCCGGATTCCTTTCAGGATGCTGTCCGCCGCATAACGGGCGCAATAGTCCACACCGGCCCCGCTCTCCGACGAAAGCAGGTCCGCTCCTTTTTTCTCCCGGATTTCTTGGGCCAATTCGCGGATATACGCCCCCTGGTAACAATCCTGGGGAAAATCCACCGTCTCCCCCAGAAGTTCCCGGTATCGCAAAAAAACCGACAGGCCCAATGTCTGTATCTGCCGGCCGGAATCGTTGACGTAGTATTCCCGCTGGACATCATAGCCGCAGAAAGAAAGAATGTTGGCGACGGAATCCCCCACGGCAGCTCCGCGACCGTGCCCCACATGCAGAGGACCGGTTGGATTGGCGCTCACGAACTCCACCTGTATTTTTTTACCACCGCCGATGTTCGTCCGTCCGAACTGGGTATCGGCCTGCAGAATTTTGATCAGTAAGGCATGCCATGCCGATGGACGAATAAAAAAATTGATAAAGCCCGGCCCGGCGATTTCCGTTTTGGCGACAATCCGGTTTTCATCCGGAAGATGGGCCAACAGAATCTCGGCGATTTTGCGGGGCGGCATTTTCTGGGACGACGCCATCTGCATCGCCAGATTGGTGGAGTAGTCCCCATGGGCCATGCTTTTGGGCAACTCCACGGTCACTTCCGGAATAGCGGCGACCGGCAATTCACCGCTCTGATTTGCAGCCTTGGCGGCCGCGCCGATCATTTCTTTTAACGTATATTTCATTTTCGCAGTAATTCCAAATGACTGAGCGTAATCTCAGACATTCCACGGCTCCAAGGCGTATCCATCTCTCGCGCATCGGGATTCAAAACCGGGCGCCCCGGAATCGATTTCTGAACGGTTCGGTGCGTTACACGGGTGATTGAGTTTCAGTATTGCAGGGCCATCCGGATTCGCTTTGAATCATGAAGATCGCAACGTGGCTTCTTGTTCGGTATAAACCACCCGGCGGACGATCACGCTTCTTTGTTATTTATCTTCATCGTCCGTCAACAAGGCGTCATCATCGTCAGCCACACGCAAGGCCGTGGGAGGAGCGGCAATGGTCTTGATATCGCTCTCTTCCAAAAAGCTTTCATCTTCAATGTCGTCTTCCAACAGGTCGTCGATTTCGACGGAGGTATCCAGATCCTCCAGGACGGCTTCGCGCTCGATCCGTATTTTGGAAAGGAACTCGCTGTCGTCAAAGGACATTTCAACCGGTTCCTTTCCGCCGGTCTGCAGAAAGGTCCGGACGGCTTCCGCGAGCCTGACGGCGCAATTGTGGGCGGGATAGAAACTGGGCGTTCTGACGGCAGCCAGGAGAGCGATGCTGTCATTCTGGGCGGCTTCGATCCGGGACCGATCCAACACCTCCTCAAATACCGGTGTCATCATACCCTTATCGAGCTCCGCCGACTCTTTAATGCGCAGTTCGTTTTCATTTTCGCCGTTTAATATTACGTAATTATGTTTCATTTTGTTTCTCCTTGGTCAGTCGTGCCTATTTTAATGCGCGCCCATTATAGGCACTTTTCCTATTTTTGCAATAATAAAGCAAAAAATACGGGTGTCAACGGTCTTCCTTACCCGATCAAGAAACTGTTGACCTTGATCAAGCGGAATGCTATCAAGAAAAGTCCGTGCGAGGAGGGATGGCCGAGTGGTTGAAGGCGGCGGTCTTGAAAACCGTTGAGTGTCAAAGCTCCGTGGGTTCGAATCCTACTCCCTCCGCCAGACTTGCGGAGAGATGGCCGAGTCGGCTGAAGGCGCTCGCCTGCTAAGCGAGTGTGTGGTGAAAAGCTGCACCGAGGGTTCGAATCCCTCTCTCTCCGCCATATCGACAATTCGGCCCGACTCTTTGAGTCGGGCCTTTGTTTTTTGTAAAGAGAACCATGAATCGATCCACCAAAAGCCGGCTCACTATAAAACAGCAGGATCATTTTCCGGGCGATTCGTTGTTTGATAAAATCGCACGGGCGGTCTGCCTTGCCGGCGCGATCCCCGGCAAGGAACTGTTTGAAGCCTGGGAAGTCGCCCGACGCATCCGCAGAATATTCCGGGGAGGGCGAGTGCTGGACCTTGCCGGCGGCCACGGTCTGTTGGCCCACATCCTGCTGCTGCTGGACGATACCTCTCCGGAAGCGGTGGTGGTGGATACGGCCATCCCCAAAAGCGCCGGTCGTTTGGCCAAGACCCTCCGGGACGCTTGGCCGAGACTGGAAGGGCGGATTTCCTATGTTTCAACGGAGATTGCGCGGGTCGAAATTCTTCGGAACGATCTGCTGGTCTCCGTGCATGCATGCGGTACCCTTTCGGACACGGTCCTTTCCCTGGCCATCGATGCCCGGGTACGGGTGGCCATCCTGCCCTGCTGCCACGATCTGACGCTTTCCGACACCGGCGACCTGGATGGCTGGGTGAACGGTCCCTTGGCGGTGGACATCATGCGCGCCCAGCACCTTCGGCAAATGGGCTATCGGGTAATCACCAAAACCATTCCCGCCGACATCACCCCTAAAAACAGGCTTCTCATGGGGTATCCGGATGCATAGGGGAGGGTATCGGCAAACATCAGATGGAATCGATTTCCTCCATAACGGTGATTTCCGGATTTCCATCCAGGATACCCAAGACCTGCGTCATGAAAGCCTGGAAGTGCGGTGTACTGGAATGGGCATCCAGGGCGGCCTTGTCCTTGTAACGTTCCATGACAACCAGGGTTTTGGGCGTCTTCCTGGCGCGGTTCAAGGTATAACCGAGGGTGCCTTCTTCTCGGGCCACGTTTTTGATCAGTTCCCTGAACAATCCAATCGCCTCTTCCACCTTGCCCTCCTGGATCGGCAATTTTGCAATCAGTCCTAACATGAGCGTTTCTCCTTTTTATTTTTTGCATGTGTATCAAAATCGATGCCGCTTGTAAACACGAACGACATCTTGCGGCCATGGATAAAAGATAGGCTTTACCATGGCGACAATTCCTGCTATCGATACGAACAGGTTGCTTGCCGATGTGTCTTCCGAAAACTCCCCGGAAAAGGAAAGAGGAAACACCATGAAAGTCGACCGAAGCGTTACCACGGTGATCGATCAGGAGCGTTGCACCGGATGCGGCCTGTGTATCCAGGTCTGCCCGGAAGAAACCATTACCCTGCACAACAAAAAAGCCCGGGTTACCGGTGCTTCATCCTTGAGTTGCGGTCACTGTTCAGCCGTCTGCCCAACCGGTGCCATATCGGTTGCGGGCATCGATCCCTCGCTGACCGACTTCAAAACCTTTCCGCTACAAGAGAAGTGGCTGCCCCACGGTTGTCCGGATACGGCCGAGCTGGTCAACCTGATGCTCTCCCGAAGATCCTGCCGTAACTTTACACCGGACACGGTCTCCCGGGATCTTCTGGAAGATCTCGTTAAAATCGGCATTACCGCCCCTTCCGGTTCCAACTGTCAACTGTGGACCTTCACCATTCTGCCGGACCGGGATACGGTCAATGCCCTTGGACAAAAAACCGCGCGGTTTTTTCGCAAGCTGAACCGCATGGCGGAAAAAGGATGGCTGCGCGCGGGCATGAAAGCCATGGGCAAACCGCAACTGGAGGAATACTACCAGGCCTACTTTGCCAGCGTTCAAGAAGGACTGGAAAAATATGACACGGGGGAAAAGGATCTGCTTTTTCATGGCGCACCGGCCGCCATCCTCGTGGGCGCGAAACAGGATGCCAGCTGTCCGGCGGAAGATTCCCTCCTGGCGACCCAAAACATCCTGCTGGGCGCACACAGCCTGGGACTGGGGACCTGCCTGATCGGCTTCGTGGTTGGCGCAATGAAAGAGGACAAGCGCATCGGGCGTTTCCTGGGATTGCCCCGGGACGAAACGATATACGCGGTAATCGCCGTGGGATACCCGGCCGAGACGTATCAGCGTATTACCGGACGGAAAACGGCGCTCATCCGTTATGTCAATTTACCACCGGCCGGATAAATGCAGAACAAACAGACGAAAGCGTTCCCTATTGGAAACGGCTTGTCTTGGGGAAGCGCTGATCAATAAAATCGTTCTCCGGACCGGACATCCCCGAACCAGCGCTCAAAGGTTGTGTTGTACAGGGTCCACGTCAAAAAATTGGACACTCCCCACTTGACGGAGAACGCCCGCTCCGGGCAACCATTCAAACACCGATAACAACGGATACAGGTGGCTACGATTTCCGGCTTGGGATTGAGGCGGATGCTCTTTGTGGGACATTCATTGACACACCACGCGCAACTGTTGCACCGGTCGCCCGCTTCCGGGCGGGGCATCAAAAACCGCATCAGGGGCTCTTTCAGAACCGCGCCCATGATGCTGTAAAGACCCGATCCATGTCGAAGAAAGGCATCCGAGCGGCTATCGGACATGGGGCCGGACGCGCCAGAAGCCAGATGCGTCAACATGGATGCGGCAAACCTTCCGGCTTGTTTCAGATCCGTTTGATCTGGGCGGTCGGGAAAACGACCCACGAGGCAGGGAATGGGATAATAGCAGGTTCCCCGGCACAAAAATCCGCCGACGATTCGGGCGCCTTTTGCCTTCAACGGTCTAGCCAGATCCCACAAAACCCTACCGGGAGCGCCGCCGGAAGTTGAAAAAACAAAGGCGTTTTTGCCGACCATGGACGGCAGGTTGTGCAGGTATTCCCGCACCGGCGTCGGCGCCTGGCTTTCAAAGCAGGGAGCGCCCACGCCGATAAGATCGGCTGTGGAAAAATCATCATGAGTGACTTTTTTAAAGGTGATGGTTTTTACAGAATGCCCGGCTTTCCGGCAAACATCGGCCATTTCCTTTGCAACCTTGCGCGTGTTTCCCGTCTGAGAGAAACAGATGATGTTGATCTTCATGGTGCCGCTCCTTTCCGTTTCATCGCCGGCGGACACCCTTTCTCTGTTTGTCGGCTATCCGATGTGTCCGGCGATGGTTTCGGGCGAGGGAACGTCGCTGATGGTTTTCCCGTAATAGGCCCAGTGGATGGTTTTATCCCGGGAAACCACAAAAACGGCAGGAAGTTGGGTTTCCCTGCCTTCAAATTTCCCATGGCGAAATCCGCGGACGGTCGCTTTGATGGCGGCGATCAGCCCGGCGGGATGAAGGTATTTGAAGAGGCCTCCGGGTTCGACGCGATATAGCCGAAAGAGCGCTCCTCCCGGATCACAGACGATGGTGAAGGGCCAATCTTCCGGGCTGGCGAGGACGGATAGCGTGGACGGTGAACTTTGCAGAAAAACAAACACCCGTGCCTGCTTCCGGGTAAACAGTTCGATTCTGCGCTTCAAATCGGCCATTTCCATCCGGCAAACCGGACAGCCGTAATATCGCAGAAAAACCAACACCACCGTCTGCTCACCGGCTGCCGTATAGAAATCCTGTTCACTGTTCCACGGGGTCTCGAAACGGAACCCCTCGGCTTTGTCGCCTGGTTTGAGTATCGTCGCCATCGTTAGTGCCACCTCCCACCATGATCTTCCGTTTCGTTTGCATCCCATCCCAAACAAACATCCAGAACCATCGGATTTCTATGATAAATAAAACCAACTGTCAAGAGCACCAGTTCCATGCCCTTCCACTGACCGCCGGACGCCAAAACGGGTTGCGCCACAACCGGATACTAGGGTGGCACGGTGTTCGGTTTTTTTCCGAAATCCTTGAATACCAGCGATCGAATCTGTGTATTCCAGAGAAAAATTTTTTTCCCGTCCGGAAGCCGGCCGCTAAAACCACAGGGTTTGCATCCCAACAGATCGATCACTTCTCCATTTCGCAGGGTCAGTTGTTGAACCATGGGATTTCGCATTTCGGAAACCGGATCGGATTGTACAAAACCATGATCCAGGCGTCTAATATCAGCGAAACTGAGTAGTATATATTCTTCTCTTGCAAAAAATCTTCCGAGAATGTGCGTACGGGGTGTTACCCGATATGAACCGGCGTAAAAATAGATTCGGTGAAGGTCCATCTCTCGCCCCCGGGTATCGGTCAATCGGCCGCTGAAATCAGGCCCCTCATCCAGCGCCTGATGATCCAGGTCCGGCATCGCCTTCCCGACAAAACGGGTTTCGGAATGGCCGTTTTTCAACCGGGTTTCACCGATGTCTACCCGGAGCGGAGCACTTCTGATCCGGAGCCACTCGTCCACTTCCTCGATTCGGATGGACGGATGCGGGAAATAGGTGTCCAGTGAAAGCTCATAGGTTCCCGGTTCCAATTTTTTCATGAGGTCCGGATTGAATGCTTCCCAGCAGCCTTTCATCCCGCCGCCGATCAATCCCGGTGTGTCATCGGGCGGGTCGAGAAAGGATTCATCGTCCACCACATACAGGGTAACGACGCCGTACAGCATTTCCGGAAGCAGAAGGTTTGGAAACCAGGTGCCCACGCCCTCTTTGGTGTTATAGCCCCAATGAAAGCGAGACGTGTCGATGTGCGTTGCAACATATTCCGGCGGGTGATTCCCTGTGAAACGGAAACCACCCGGATTCCGATCGGTATAGGCCATCCCGCCCTTTAATCCGGGGAAATCGCCGTATATTCGCCAAGTCCAGGTGTTGATGCCGAAGGTGTTGAACACCCACTTGAGTCGAAACGGAATCGTTAATTGAACCGGGGTGTAGGTGAGCCGTTCGTAATATTCGTTGACGGAAAAAATCGAGGGAGAGGAAAGGTTGAACAAGATGCGGAAGTAATTCTGCACCCGTCGCAGTACGCGAACCGGACCGTCTTTCCAGGCGGTGACAACGGACTTGAAATCCTCCTCGGTTTTTTGGATGTGAATGAGATGGAAAAACGCTTCCACCGACAGGCGGACCTTTACACGGTCGAAAAAATCTTCGCCATTGCCGCCGGCCGCCCTGGGATAAATAATATCCCTGTAAAAGGGAGAGCCCTTCACGTACTTCAGGGTGTAATAAGCGCTCCGTACGACTTCTTCACCCGGTGTATAGGTCACATAATCTTTGCTGGAAAGGGGCGGCGGACGTGCCGAAAAGTGTATGAGGTATACCCATCCTTTCCGGGACTCATCCGATGGATCGGTGACGACAATCTCCGCTCCGCTGTCACCGAGTTCGCCCCAATCCGATATAGGCACCCGATCGCCGACATCCTTGGCCAGCCAAACGATCTCGTCATTGTAATCAAATCGCCCCGCATCCGCATCCATGCCGGCGGCCTGTCCGTCTGTAAAGACAAACTCCCCTTCGGGATCCCGCTCATCGATCTGAAACGGAATGACGGCAAAGCGGCTTCCGATGTGGGCATAAAGCCGCAGATTTTCAATCTGGACGCCGTCAAATTGAGGCAGAAGATCACCGGGCAATACCAACGGATCGTTCTGGCGAAGCAGTGTCTTCCGGGCGGACATGCTCTCCTGCCGACCGGTCTGCATGGAAGCGGCCGGCCCTTCCGCGTCAAAGCCGGATTCCGTTGCGCCCACCGGCAAAACGGCGAACCCAAGCATCCAGATCAGCAAACGAGAAAAGTTTCTCATCAAATAGGATCTCATTGTTTCAACATTTATCAGATTTTCTATAATAAATATAACTTACTGTCAATAGTACATATTTCATTCCGATGCCGCCGCTTTTGCATCATGCTGTTTTCCCTTTTTCTGAAACTTTTTACTTCACGGTGTGTTTAAGATCATCAAAACGATTCATTCAAAAAAAGGAGTTGGCGCAGATGAAGAAATTCCAAACCGCAGTGATTGGTTTGAGCTTGATCGCAGGATTTGTCTTGACCGAATCGGCACTCGCAGGCCGAATTGCCGATGGACAGGTCCGACAGCAGGAACGCATTCAGCAGGGGGTCGCCAGCGGCAAATTGACCGCGAATGAGACACAACGGCTGGAAAAGACACAACAGAACATTCAAGAGAGCAAGCGACAGGCCTGGAGAGACGGCGAGCTGACCCGCCGGGAACGAGTCCGGCTGGAAAAGCAGCAGGTTCACGCCAACCGTCAGATCTATCGCCTGAAACACAATGAACGGGAACAAACGGATGGGAAATAGGGGGAAACGTCCGCCAATCCGACGTTTTTCACTTTCCCCCAAGAAGGCATACTCGAACCCGATTATTTACTGATCAACGGACTCGGTTTTGTTGTCGGCGCCTTTCCAGGCATAGATCCCGCCGGGATACCGGTACACGTTCGTATACCCGAGCTTTCTGGCCCATGATGCGCCGTTGTGACTTCGCGTGCATTTGACAAATCCGCAATAAACCACGATCACTCTGTCCTTGTCGGGACCCAGCAATTTCCGGTAGTCATCCTGGGTTTTTCCGTTCGTCTCGTTGACATCCCAGGTATTCATATCCGGGATGGGAAACAGGAACTGCACGGCGCCCGGGATATGGGCCTTTTGATAGCTTTCCGCATACGGCATGGTGTCAACGAGCAGCATCTTCCGGCCCGAATCCATCATCTGCTTCAATTCTTCGGTCGTCACAACATCATATCCACCCTGCTTCACTTCTCGAGCAAGCTTGACAGCGCTTGTTTCGATCGCAACCTCTTTTTCGAACACATTGTCCGCCATCGCCAAACGACTTGTCATCAACCAACAAAAACAAACAAAAACTCCCGTCAGGATTGTCAGCCCTTTTTTCATCGAAAAACTCCTTCCATATTCATTCTGAATCGCCGCCAATAAAGAAACAAAATACCCGCCATCATGAGGATATCGCGGTAAAGCGCCGACCGAAGTCCTCCGTATACAGCCGTTTCCGGATCATTCGGACCGAAGCAACCGCAATCGATATCAAGACCCAACCACATGCCGTAACTCAAGATCGCCATAAACAACACCATCAATCCGGCGACGGCGTTGAGGCCGGCATTGATATTACGTATCAGCCCAAAACCGGCGGCGGCTTCCAAACCGGCCAGGACAATTGCCGCCGTCCGCGCCCAGCTATCGGGCAGCAGGCCATAATCATTTATTATCATTTCAAAGTGTGCTGGATTGAGCAGTTTCGTCATGCCGGAATAGATAAAGACGATTCCGATCAGCCATCGGATCGCAATATCCATCCGCCCACCCCAGACCGTTCTGTTTCGAAACCCTATCTTGGTCCACATACAGTCTCCGATTCTTGCCAAGAATCTAAATTGTACTGATATTGAACTATATGCAAGGGGTGTTTGCGCTGTCCAATTGATTATTTCTATCAAAAGGTTGATTGATAATGAAAATTACAATGGGCGATCGAAGGTGCGAGAAAAAAATGCCGGGGGAACTCGGAATTTGACCGATAACCGGAATTGCGATAGGGTAGCTCCCATCTGATTTTCACACATGTTCGGATGGACAAACCGTAGCCACTGGAAAGGTGAAATGCCATGCCCGCTTACCGCTGCCTTTTTGTTCGAAACCGTTTGACCGGCCTGCTGCTGATGCTCGTGTCTGTTTTTTGGGGAGGGTGCGCCACCGGACGAGCGGTAATGGTTACCGGACCCGAACTGATGGATCGGATCAACTCGGGCAACCCGCCGGCAATCGTGGATGCCCGCTCCGCGGGGGAATATGAATCCGGGCATGTCCCCGGCGCCGTCAACATCCCTTTTTGGGCCGTATTGTCGCGGCATGACCAAATCTCCTCCGCCCCGGACCAGCCCATTGTTGTCTACTGCGAGCACGGCCCGCGGGCGGTCATGGCCAAATTCGCCTTTCGACTGGTGGGATTCCAGGAAGTGCTGTATCTGGACGGTGATCTGACTTCCTGGAAAGCGGCCAAGCTGCCGATGGAAACATCTCCCGTCACTCCCTGAGGGGACTGCGCGAGAGAAGGAACGGATAACGATCGATACCCGAATGGAATCTTTGAGGGGTCACATGAATGCCAGCCTCGTTCTCAAAAACGGAATGGTCATGGATGGAAGCGCGAAGCCCGCTGTTCGCGCCGATGTGATGATAGACGGCGACCGGATTGTCGATGTCGGTTTATTTCCGGATGCGACCGCCGACAGGGTTATCGATTGTGACGGTTTGGCGGTTGCGCCAGGGTTTATTGACGTCCATTCCCATCTGGATTTTCTCTTTCCGTCACCCCGGCATGCCGAGATTTTAAAAAGCTGGGTACACCAGGGCGTTACCACGATCGTATCCGGAAATTGCGGGTTCAGCGCGGCGCCGGTGAACCATGCGTTCACGACGGATCTGAATATCTATTGGCAGTTTGCCGTTCCCAAGGGTGGCTTGGATTTTCAATGGACCAGCATGGGAGAATACCTCGCATTTCTGGAGCACAAAGGCCTGGCCTACAATGTCGCGGTCCTGACAGGCCACAACTCCCTGCGGCTCAATGCCATGGGTCCGGAAGCGCGATTGCCCGGTTCAGATGACATCAGGCGCATGCAACATCAATTGCGGAATTCGCTGGAAGCCGGCTCCATCGGCTTTTCCGTTGGGTTGAATTATTGGCCGGGGACCTATTCGAATTCCGATGAAGTGTCACAGCTGGCATTTGTTCTAAAGGACTTCGGCAGGCCGTTGGTCTGCCACCCGAGGGGACTCAGTTATACATACGACGCTGCGGTAGCGGAAGTGATCCAAATCGCGGAAATCCATGGATTGCCCCTGCATATCTCGCACCATATGGGTGGATTGGTGCCCGATTATATGGTGCGGGTCAGAGCGGACGAGCTTTTACAGCAAGCCGCTGAACGGGGCCTTGAGCTCGGCTTCGACAACATGCCGTGGACCACCGGTTCCACAGCCTTACTCTCCTTTTTCCCACCCAAACTCATGGACCAGGGCGCGAAACGTTTTTTCCAAAGACTGCAGGATCCGACAACACGAAAGCAAGTGGTTGCAGCGCTGAAAACCTTTGTTCCCCAATGGCCGACCTGGGAACACGATTACTGGACCGATAAATGGTTTGCTCTGGACATGCGGGTTTGCGGGTTTCAGCTGCCGAAAAACCAATCCTTTGAATTCATGCCGTTACAGAATATCGCTGAAATGTTGGGGAAGGATCCCTATGAAACCGGTATCGATCTGCTCATCGAGGAGAAAGGCAGACTGTTTTGTTTTATGGGCCTCTTTGACCATCCGGAAGACGATGACGTTGTCAAATATATTCTGGCAGACCCCAAATGCGCCATCATGACCGATGTTGTCGGTGCGGATTACCATTCCCATACGCCGGTCGCCTATGGTGCATTTACCAAAGTACTGGGGACCCTGGCACGCGACAAGGGATTCATGTCCCAGGAAGAGGCCGTCCGTCGGATGACATCCCTTCCCGCCCAACAGATGCGGTTGAAAGACAGGGGGATACTCCAAAAAGGCGCGTTTGCGGACATCACGGTGTTTCATCCGGAAACCGTCAACAACCGTGCGACCTTCGAAGATCCGTTTCTGCTCTCGGAAGGGATCGAATATGTCATCATCAATGGGGATCCGGTGTTGTTCAAGGGAGACTACGCCCTTGACTCCCGGCCCGGCCGGGTACTGCGGGCTTGATATTGGGAGGATTGTCGCAAAAAATAGGTCCCCTCCGGCATCTTCCATTTTCCGGTGAGTTCCGGGTTCCGGTATTTGCTCTCTTTAATACCGTCGGAAGGCATCGACATCCGGCACCTCCAGGGCGCCCTGGTTACACAGCTCCACACAGCAGAAGCAGGCGATACATTTGTCGCTGATGGAAAACGTCGGGTCCACGGTCAGCGCCCCGGCCGGACAGTTGTCGGCGCATTCTCCGCAGAGGCTGCACTTTTCCAAAGTCCGACTGGGCTTGATGCGGATGCGTGTATTCATCATGTCCGCCGGGTAGAGGTCCAGCAACTCATAGACATCGCCATCCGTCATGCGCTCGGGCCTGAAGGTGATGGGCATCCGGAAGTCGATGAGGGGCGTGAAATCGCCGACGATCTCGATGGCCTCGGCCGCCAGATTACCGAAACCACGGGCAGCGGCTTCCTTTTGGACGAACAGGGTTTCCGGCGATATTCCCATCATGCGGGCCATGACACTGTCCAGGGCCAGGGCGTCGGTGCCGGCCAGAATTTTCCCCACCTCCCGGAGACGCCCTCCGTGGCAGGGGCCGTTGCCTTCGATGCCGGTGAGGGCGTCCATGATGTTGAGATCCGGGGGCCGCAGGGCAAAGATGTCGCAGACAACCCGGGCAAAACCGACCTGATCCGGAGCTTCCAGGTGGAGCCGTGCCTTGCCGGCTCCGGCCACATATCCGAAGGTGTTCTTGATGGCGCCGGAGATCATCATCAGCAAGTGGGTTTTAAACTTGGGCAGGTTGATCAGGTAGTCCGCCTCCAGGACGGCCCGGGAGACGACCATGGACAGACCGGAAACCGCTCCCTTCTTCTCCACCACCCGTTCGGATATGGGCGCATAGCAATCCCCGGCAGCTGCCAGAATGCCGGTTACTTCCGCAACCTTCCGCGAATTTTGACTGATCCCGCCGGGGTTGTCCCCCACCATGACCTGACCGCCCCGGTCCTGGCAGGCCTGGACCACCGCGCGGACCAAGGAAGGATGGGTGGTATGGCCCAAGGCCGGGGCCGACGGTCCCACCATGTTGGGTTTGATCAGGACTTTCCCGCCGGCAAAGGATCGTGGCGCCAGGGCTTCCATGATCCCTTCGATCTTCTCCCGCAGGTCGGACTGAACGGTCTCGATGATAACGGTCGATGTTTTCATTCATTCCCCCTCAACCCACGACAGAACCAGATCCATTTGTGAATTGGTTTCCGGTGATGTCTTATGGGCGTCTTCCACATTTCTTCGGAGCTGCCGAATCATCTCCAGCACCTGATGATCCGATGCATGACCGTGACGCGCCAGGTAGCATCCGACAACCGTTCCGGTGCGTCCGATTCCGCCCCAGCAATGAACATAGACCGGATGACCTTTTTCAATGAACGCATCGATACAATCAAGAATGCGGCACATTTGCACCCGGGATGGAATCCATTGATCCTTTATCGGAAAAGAGACAAGCGTAATCTCCGCCCCCGAATCCCGTGCCAAAGATCGCAACTGTTCATCATAAGCGATAAAGACATTTCCGCCGTGATCCCGTTCATGGGACTCCATGAGGTTGACAACCACCCGGATCCCGCATTCCAGCATGCCTTTCAACTTCTGAAGCGCTTCCTCCGGATCTGTCGAGCCCGGTAAGCAGCCGGCCATCAATTTTCCCGGTACGACCCAATACGATCGGTTGAACGGCACGTTCCGTTTTTCCATCTGTTCTCTTCCTAATTCCATTTTGGATTCAAGATGACACATGGGCGGCAAGGAGTATCGCGGCAGCATAGCCGTTCACTCCCGTGATGGCAACGGTTTTACCCATGGACAAAATCCCCGATACGACGCAGGCGCGCCAGTTCGTCCTGACGGAGCGGGCCGGTTTCCAGCACGTTCAGATTGGCGCGCATCTGTTCCATGGTCTCTGCCCCCATCATGCAGACATCCACCGCCGGATGGGATAAGGCAAAACGATAACAGTCCGCAGGGGTCAGCGGCGCCTCACCCGGCGGCATCTTCCGGGGATTGAGGAGTTTGCGCCAATCCGTGGCGGTGAAGCTCACCACCCCGGGCCGGGGTTCCGGCTGCAGAAAGGGAAAGGTCTCGGTTTCCGCGCCGCGGTGGGCCGCGTTGTAACGGATATGGAACACGTCGAACAGGCCCTCCCGGGCCAGTTCCGGAAACAGGGTTCGGTTGTGACTGGTCAAACCGACAAAGCGCACCAGGCCTTTTTCCTTCAACGCCAGTGCGCCGTCAATGACCTGCCGGGACGGCCGTCGAGGGAACCAGCCCAGGAGCAGCACGTCGGCATACGCGAGGCCGGCGCTTTTCAAGCCTTTATGGAAAAAATATTCGGTCAAAAAAGCGTTGTGGGCGTAAGTGAGCATGCCCACAACCAGGCTGTCCCGCTTGCCGGCGGCCACCAGATTGCGGATGGCCTGGCGCATGGGGGATGAACGCCCCCGGATGAAGGTGCCCCAAGTGAAATAGTTGCAGCCCTTTTCAAAGGCCTCTTCAAAGGCGGCTGCAGGCGCCCCGAAGCTGGAGGATATTCCCAGCCGACCTACCGTGAGCCGGGTCCGGCCCAGCGTCGTTGGTTCTGAAAACGTCATGCGCATTTCTCCCGGATATACCGTTGTGGTTTCATGGCAATCCCTTTCGTTGCTCCGCGCCATGCCGGCGACGGCGTCATATAAAAAACCGGGTCAACGGCTGTTCACCGATGGTGTTCACGCGGTCTCGGATCATCCCGTGAATCTTTTCCATACCCATAGCCGGTTGGATGGCGTTCTCCGGGCAGAGTCGAACGCAGTTGAAACAGTCGAAGCAGTGGGCTTTGATGACCGGATACGGCGACAACTCGACAGCATCCACCGGACAAATCTCCGCACAGATACCGCATTGGGTGCAGGCCTCCTGATCGATTTTTTTCGGCGCCACCATCCATGGCTGGGTCAGTTTGGCCTTGGCTTCCCGGGACCTGTCCGCCGGCTGATAATCCAAGGTTGCCAACGACAGGGGGGCTGCCTCGGTGACGGCCGTCTTCGCGATCAGCTGGGAGACCAGGTTTTCGATGGTCTGTCGGTCCTTTTCGTCCGGATGGTTCAAACCGGCCGGTTTTTCGGCATCCCACATCAGGGAGTGAACCGCCGCCACCTTCAGGCCGGCGGCCAATCGGAACCCTTTTTGCATCAGTGTCGAACCCAACTGCCAAAGGGCCACTCCGCTGCAGGCCGTTCCCCAGGTAACGAAGGGCACCGCCCAAGCGCCTTTCGTTTTCGCCAGGTTGTCGAGAAACGTCATGATCGGGGGCGGCGCCTGGTCCCGGTAGACCGGTGAGCCGATCAGCAGGCAGGCGGAAGCACCCGCCTGGTCCAGGGCTTGCCGAAATTCTTCGGAGCCGGATTGCTTGGTCAGATCCTGCTCATGCACGGCCTGGCCGTTCCACTGCAGGGCTTCGCGTAATGTTTCCGCCACCCTGCGGGTGGAACCATTCGGCGAAATGTAGCTCATGAAATACGACAGGTTCCTATTTCCCATTTGATCCTCTCGCGTCACCATTATCTATTCTTGATCGATGGTTTTCTGAACCATTGATCTACCAGATCGATGCCGGGACTGCAACCGGTCTGAAAATCGACCAGGGGTTCCTACCGCCTGACGATATGCGGTGAATGTGAAGAGGCGATCCAATCGCCTGAAACCGGAGGTTGTCTGTTGGTTTTTTCGCAAAAATACGGTAAAGGCTTTCCATCGGCTTGCCGATCGAGGTGATAGAAAAACCAAGGAAGATGCCGTTGGACACGATCAAAACCCATGCCCTGCGATGGTCCGGTCAATCCGATCAGCCCGTGACCATCGATTTGCTGGCCGAGGAGCCGCTCTCCATCCGCATCCAGGGCAAGCCCTATGCAGTGGTCATGCGCACGCCTGGAGACGAGGTTCCCCATGTGGCCGGGTTTTGCCTGACGGAGGGAATCGTGGATCATCCCGAGGATATTCAGGCTATTGGATTCTGCGACGGCCAAGACACCAACGTGGTCACCGTAACCCTCAAGCCGGAAAGCCTCCACCGGATTCCCGAAATCATGGATCGTCGCGGTTTCCTCAGTCAGACCAGCTGTGGCATCTGCGGCAAGGAACTGATTCAGGATATCAGCCAGGTGGTGGCGCCCATGACCGACGAAATCCGGATGGATCTGCAACAGGCCGCCGCGACCTTGGAAGACATCACCGCGCACCAGCCGCTGCGGGGAGCCACCAGGGCCGCCCACGGCGCAGTGATTTACGACGCCCTCGGCGCGCCCCTGTCGGCGGCAGAAGATGTGGGACGCCATAACGCCCTGGACAAGGCCATCGGGAAACTCTTTTTGGACCATCGACTGGAGCACGCCGTCCTGCTGACCCTCTCGTCGCGGATCAGTTACGAATTGGTTCAGAAAGCGGCCCGTGCCCGCATCCCCATCATCCTGGCCCTCTCCCGGCCCACGGCCCTTGCCGTCTCACTGGCAAAGCGCATAGGGGTGACCATCGCCTGCCATGACAAGGCAGGAGGCCTGCTGATTTTCAGCGGAAACCAGCGCCTTATCCGGACAGGGACTGGCGATTCTGCCCCGATGGATATCCAATAAAAATTTTCTCTTGACAAGCAATGAAAACCGATTAGAATGAAGCGTTTTAAAAATACGCATCAAAATGGTTCGGATGCTTGCCGAAATGAAGGAGGAAACCAAGCATGTACGCAGTAATCGCCACAGGCGGAAAACAATATCGGGTTGAAGAGGGCCAGCTCCTCCGGGTTGAAAAACTGGAGGGAGATGTGGGCGCCAAGGTCGCTTTCGACCAAGTTCTCCTGTATTCGGATGGAGAAACCGTCAAAATCGGCCAGCCCAAACTGGCGGAGGTCATGGTGAACGGACATATCGTGAATCAAGGCCAATCCAAGAAAATCATCGTCTTCACCTATAAGCGTCGTAAACGCTATCGCCGCAAACAAGGACACCGTCAACAATTCACGGCGGTCCTGATTGACAGCATTCAGGCATAGCAACTCTAGGAAGACAAAGAATCACAAGGAGTTTGTACCATGGCACATAAAAAAGCAGCCGGTAGTTCGCGCAACGGCCGCGACAGCCAGGGCCAACGGCGTGGCGTAAAGCGCTTCGGTGGCCAGATCGTCAAAGCCGGCAACATTCTGGTTCGTCAGGTGGGCACCCAAATTCATGCGGGCAACAATGTCGGTCTGGGCAAAGATTATACCCTGTTCGCCAAAATCGACGGCATCGTGACCTATGAACGCTTGGGCCGAGATCGTAAAAAAGTCAGCGTTTATGCAGCGTGAAATTCATTGATGAAGCCATCATTACCGTTCAATCCGGCGACGGGGGCAGGGGATGTGTCAGTTTTCGCCGGGAAAAATTTATTCCCCGCGGCGGTCCGGACGGTGGTGACGGCGGGCGCGGCGGAGACGTAGTCCTCAAGGCCTCGTCCCAGAAACGAACGCTGTATCAGTTTCGCAACCAAAGACACTTCAAGGCCGGAAAAGGCGGTTACGGTCAGGGGCAGCAGAAATCCGGCAAAAACGGTGAAACCCTGATCCTCGAAATCCCCCCCGGCACGCTGGTGATCGACCAGGAAACCGGAGCGGTTCTCCATGACTTCATCCATGCGGATGAAACCTTCGTGGTGGCTTCGGGAGGACGCGGTGGCCAGGGAAACAAGCGGTTCGCATCCTCAACCAACCGCGCCCCCCGATATGCACAACCGGGCGAGCCAGGGCAAACACTCGTCCTGCGGTTGGAGCTGAAGCTCCTGGCGGAAGTCGGGATCATCGGCTTTCCCAATGCCGGCAAATCCACACTGATCAGTCATATTTCTTCCGCGCGACCCAAAATCGGTGATTACCCGTTCACCACCCTGGTTCCCAATCTCGGGATGGTCAAACCCGAATGGGGCGAACCCTTCGCGGTGGCGGACATTCCGGGTCTCATCGAAGGGGCGCACACAGGTGCGGGGCTTGGTGTCCAGTTCCTGCGTCATATCGAGCGCACCCGCTGGCTGGTGCACCTGATCGATGCCGCGACCCTCGATCCGGCGGATATATTGTACCAATATCGCACCATCAATCTGGAGCTCGCGCGTTACAGTCAAAAACTGGCGGAAAAACCCCAAATCCTGGCGCTCAATAAAATGGATCTATCGGGAACGGACGATTTGGCCGAGGCCTTTGCGGCAGCCTTGCCCGATCAGATCGTTTTTCGAATTTCGGCCGTTACCGGACAGGGGCTCCGCGACCTGATTCGTCACCTAACCCAAAAGATCAATCAAGACCATGGTGAGCAACCGCAACAAACATCTTAAACAGGCCAGACGCATCGTCGTCAAAGTCGGCAGTGGCGTCCTCACTGCCAAAACCGGTCTGAACCTTCCTGCGATCCGCACCATCAGCCGACAGATCAGTACATTGATGGACGGCGGTCGCGAAGTGGTGCTGGTTTCCTCCGGTGCCATGGCCTCCGGAATGAAAAAAATCGGTCTTGCCAAAAGACCCGTGGAAATTCCCAAACGCCAAGCCATTGCCGCCGTGGGTCAGGCCGGCCTGATCCAGGAATATGAAACGGCCTTCGGCCAATTTCAAAAAAAGGTCGCTCAGGTACTGCTCACCCGGGATGACCTTTGCGACCGAAAGCGTTATCTGAACGCCCGCAACACCCTGCACACGCTGCTGTCCTGGAAGGTGGTGCCGATCATCAACGAGAACGATACGGTGGCGGTGGAAGAGCTGAAATTCGGCGACAATGACAACCTGGCCGCCATGATCACCCTTCTCATGGACGCCGACATCCTGATCAACCTGACCGATATCGACGGGTTGTATACCAAGGATCCGCGGGTCCATGCAGACGCTGAACTCATCCCCGTCGTGGATTCCATCAGTCGCGGCATCGAACGACTGGCCAGCGATATTCCGGGCGCCCTGGGCACCGGCGGCATGCTCAGCAAGATCCGGGCCGCCAAAAAGGTGACCCGCTCCGGCATCCCCATGATCATCGCCCGAGGAGAAAAGGAGAATATTCTCGGAGCGCTTTTCAGCGGCGCTGATCATGGCACGTTTTTCGTACCGGAACAGAATCGACTTCCCAGCCGCAAAGGCTGGATCGCCTTCACCCTGAAGCCCCAGGGGGAGCTGACCATTGACGACGGCGCTGCGCAGGCCATCCTCACCAACGGTAAAAGCCTATTACCCATCGGGATTACCGATGTGCGCGGCGACTTCAGTGTCGGCGCCTGTGTGGAATTTTTTGACCGGAACGAAACCAAACTCGGCATCGGACTGGTAAACTACAGCGCCGCCGATATCCGTAAGATCAAAGGTCTGAAATCCAGCGAAATCGAACCGCGGATCGGGTACAAACCCTATGACGAAGTCATTCACCGCGACAATTTGACCCTGGCCGGATAAACAAGGAGATTCCCCCATGTCAACCGAACAAACCATCGTTGCAATGGCCAAAGCCGCCAAAGCGGCGGCCCGAAAAATGGCGGCGTGCCCCACTGCCAAAAAAAACGAGGTATTGCTGCGCATCGCGGAAAAGCTCGAACAAAACGCGGCGACGATTCAAACGGAAAACCAGAAGGATGTGGAAAACGGGAGAGCCAAAGGGCTTTCCGGCGCCATGATCGATCGACTGACGGTGACCGACGCCACGATCCGCTCCATGATCGACGGCCTGCGGGAAGTCGCCCGACTGGAGGACCCGGTGGGTGCGGTCACGCGCACCTGGGAACGCCCCAATGGGCTGCAGGTGTCGCGTATGCGAATCCCCCTCGGCGTCATCGGCATCATTTACGAATCGCGCCCCAATGTCACCATCGATGCCGCCGCCCTCTGTATGAAGGCCGGTAACGCCGTCATTTTGCGCGGCGGCTCGGAAGCCATTCACTCCAACCAGGCCCTTGCCGCCTGCGTCGGACAGGTCCTTGCCGAATCCGGCCTGCCCGCGGAAGCCGTCCAGGTGGTTCCGGTGACCGATCGCAGTGCGGTGACGGTGCTGTTGCAGCAGGACGAATGCATTGATCTGATCATTCCCCGCGGCGGCGAAGGATTGATCCGTTTCGTGGTGGAACATTCCAAAATTCCGGTGTTAAAACACTACAAAGGGGTCTGCCATGTGTATGTGGATGAAAGCGCGGAGCTGAACATGGCCGAAGAGATCTGTTTCAATTCCAAGGTCCAGCGCCCCGGCGTCTGTAACGCCATGGAAACCATGCTGGTGCACCGTTCCATGGCCGAACGCTTTCTGCCCCGCATGGCGGCGCGATTTGCAAAGGCGGGTGTACGCCTCAAGGGTTGCCCGGAAACCTGCCGTCTGGTACCTACGTCGGAACCAGCCACCGATGAAGACTGGCCGACGGAATACCTGGATCTGATCCTGGCCGTCAAAGTAGTGGACGACATGGATGCAGCCATGGACCACATCGCGGCCCACGGCTCCGACCACACCGAGACCATCGTGACGTCGGACTATGCCCGGGCCAGGCGTTTCGTACGCCAGGTGGACTCCTCGGTGGTATTGATCAACGCCTCCACCCGGTTCAACGACGGCGGCCAGCTCGGACTAGGGGCGGAAATCGGCATCAGCACGTCAAAACTGCACGCCTTCGGTCCCATGGGCGTAGAGGAACTGACCACCACCAAGTTCGTGGTGTTCGGAGACGGCCAGATCCGGCGATGACTTTTCGGCCCACCGGCCCCCATCCATGGGTTTCCCCTGGTCGGTCGGAAAAATGGAACGCGAATGAGCAGATCAAATGAGCAGGTCCCTTGTATGCGCATAGGATTGTTCGGCGGCACCTTCAATCCGATCCACCGGGCGCACCTTCAGGTGATCGGTGAGATCAAGACCGCCTTTGAACTGGAACGAATCTATATCATTCCCGCCGCCCTGCCGCCCCATAAGCAGGTGGCGGGCGTAGCCCACGCGGCCGACAGAATGGAAATGGTCCGTCGGGCTTTCGAGCACCTTCCCGGATATGTGGTGTCGGATGTGGAGCTTCTTCGATCCGGGCCGTCCTATACCATCGACACCTTCCGACATTTCCGCTCCGTTCTGCCGAAGAGCGCGGTCCTGTTCCTGGTACTCGGCCTGGATGCGTTTCTGGAAATTGATACCTGGATGTATTTCCGGGAGCTACTGGCCCTGCTCCCGCTGATTGTCATGACCCGTCCGGGATACTGGACAGAAGGCCTGCCCGCGAAAGAGGCCTTTGAACGTTACTTACTGAACAGGATATCAAAAGACTATCACTTTGACCCGGATCACAACGGCTATGTTCATCCGTTTCATCAGCCGATTTATCTGGCAACGGTCACGGCGCTTGACATTTCGGCCACCGCTATCAGAGAATGCGTGAAAAACCGGCGCAATATCCGCGCCCTGGTCCCGGACCTCGTGGCGGATTATATTGAAGAAAAAGGATTATATGCATGACAGATCAAACGGTTGCACCCGCTGACCCATCCCTGACCCCCTATATCCAGGCGGTGCTGGGACGCAAGGCGTTAAACCCCATCGCACTTAACGTACAGGGCCTGACCTCCATCGCCGACACATTCATCATCTGCCATGGCCGTTCCAACCGCCAGGTGACAGCCATTGCCGAACACATTCGGCAGGAGCTGAGGAAAGACGGCATCCGCCCCTTGAGTGTGGAAGGGATGAAAGACGGTCATTGGATCCTGCTGGATTACGGCCATGTGATCCTGCATGTCTTTTACGAACCGGTCCGCAGTTTTTATGACTTGGAAGGCCTCTGGGCGGATGCCAAGCGCGTCGACATCCAAGAACACATGCCTTCCCAAACGTTACCATGAGGGAGAACCCAATGTCCCGTCAACAACCTTGCCTTTTAATGATCCTGGATGGATGGGGAATCAGCCCAGATACCAACGGAAATGCCGTGGCGGCCGCCCCCACCGAGTTCCTCTATGAATTGATGGGAACCTATCCCGTTACGGAATTACACTGCTCCGGAGAGGCGGTGGGACTGCCCAAAGGCATCATGGGAAATTCCGAAGTGGGCCATCTCAACATCGGCGCCGGTCGGATCGTTTACCAGGAGCTGTTGCGCATCGACCGGGCCATCCAGGACGGTTCTTTCTTTGAAAATCCCGCACTCAACAAGGCCATGGCGACGGTACGGAATACCGGCAACGCCCTGCATTTGATGGGATTGTTGTCCGATGGGGGGGTTCACAGCCAACTGACCCACCTGCTGGCCCTGTTGGAGCTGGCAGCCAAAAACAACATCGAACAGGTCTTTGTGCACGCCATTCTCGACGGCCGGGATACGCCGCCTGACAGCGGGGCAGGTTACCTGGAGCAACTTCAAACCTTCATCCTGCAAAAAAAGATCGGGAGCATCGCCAGTATCTGCGGCCGCTATTACGCCATGGATCGGGACACCCGCTGGGACCGGACCCAACAGGCTTTTCGTCTATATACCGCGGCCGAGGGTCTTCGGGAAACGGATCCGGTGCTGGCCGTCCGGAACGCCTACCATCGGGGCGAAACCGATGAATTTGTCAAGCCCATCGTGATGACGCAGAAGGACGGCAGGCCCATCCGCACCATTGCAGACGGTGACGCCGTCATTTTTTTCAATTTCCGGGCCGACCGGGCCCGTCAGATCACCCGGGCATTGACCTCTCCGGATTTCGAATTCTTTCCCCGGGATGCTCGGCCGGTGCTGACCGATTTCGTCTGCATGACCGTGTATGATGAAAAATACCCTCTGCCAATGGCCTTTCCGCCGGTTTCACTCCACGACATTCTCGGTGAAGTGATCAGCAAGCAGGGCCTCGCCCAGCTGCGCATCGCGGAAACCGAGAAATACGCACACGTAACCTATTTTTTCAACGGAGGAGAGGAGAAACCCTTTCCCAACGAAGATCGCTGCCTGATTCCATCGCCACGGGAGGTATCCACCTACGACCAGAAGCCGGAAATGAGCGCACCGGAAGTCACCCGGGAAGTACTTGCCAGAATCCGGGCGGAAAAATATGATCTGATTGTCATGAATTTCGCCAATATGGATATGGTGGGGCATACCGGGATCATGGAAGCGGCGGTCCGCGCGGTTCGGACTGTGGACGGGTGTGTCCGGGAGATCGCCACCGAAATGCTGGCCAGAGGCGGCAAGCTGTTGATCACCGCCGATCATGGCAACGCTGAAAAAATGATCGATGAAAACGGCCACCCCCACACGGCCCATACCCTGAATCCGGTTCCGCTGGTATTGGTCGACGACAGCCGCAAACAAGCCCGATTACGGAAGGGCGCACTCGGCGACATCGCACCGACGATTCTGGAGCTTATGGGCATTCCCCAGCCGGAAAAAATGACGGGAACCTCGCTCCTGAAATCGTCGTAACGGACTATACGCCGGCCACTTCCTTGCCGCAGTGCTTGCAGATGTTGGCGCGCCGCTTGATCACTTCAGCGCAGAAGGGGCATTCCCGTGTAAAATAGCGCTCGTGGATTTTCTGGACCGCAGCGTCCACCTTTTCCACCAACAGCTGATTGCCGAACTTGTAGCTCCGGAGGGGTTCGACGGCCTCCAATTCACCCAGATCGCCCATCATTTCCGCCGCTTTCAATCGCACCCGCGCCGGTTCGCTGCCATCGGTCAAGATTCGAAGGATCTCCAGCCAGTCCTTGGACACATACAAATCCGCCAAGATGGAGAAGCCTCGCTTGATGGCTTCCTTCAGGTTCTCCTGGGCGGCCAGAATCTTATCATCGATCACTTGACCTTTTCCCCCTTGGGGGCTGAACACGGGAATGCACTCGAATTGCTCGGTTCCGGGGTAACACATGCACCGGTAAGAAGCGTTGTGGGACCAGTTGTTGCGCACATTGTCCCATCCCTGGAGGTATAGAGAACAGGATTCATTGAAGCAGATGTACAAATACGGCGTTCCCCAGCCCAAACCGTCTCCCATGGCAATATCCGGAACCTCCCATAGCTGCATGGCCTCCTTACAATAGGGACAGTGGGGTTTTTCATGGCTCAAAATTTTTTCCAGAACCTGTTCTTTGGTTTCAAAAGTCATGCTATTCTCCATTCTCATACCTGTTTTGCAAGCCCCACCGTTCTTGACGCAATGGGGCAGGGAGGCGGTTGCGAACATGCCAAATAGGCAACGAACGTCGTCTCAACGCTCCCAAATTAAGTCTCTTTTCATGATTGTCAACAAATGGGCGCGGTATACCGCCGGATGGTCTATGATGGACACAACCCGGACGCTGTCCAAATGCATCATCCGTCGATGCGGATGGCGCGAATAGCGTCTATAATCGGTTGGATTTTCCGGCGGTGTTCTGGTGGAATCATCAATACCGGTATGGAGATATTGGCGATCAGGTTTTCCATTGCCGGGTCCGACTTCGGATCTTCGTGCCGCTTCGACAAATACAGCACCATATCGGTCAAGTTGGCGGTATATCCGGTCGCATCCAGATGCTCGATGGTTTGAAGAAATACATGGTTGGCCGTGAGCGTAAAGGAATCGAGTTCCGCATACCCGGTCCCGCTGCAGGGGTTGGTGGAAAGCATGCAACGGCAGCCGAACGGACGCACCGGATATACGGCACACAAACCGTCCTCCAGAAACGGACAGGCGCCCCAGGACGGTTCGATTGCCTCTTCCGGCACGTCCAGTCCCTGTGCACACATGCCGGCGATCCGGTTGGTGGTGAGCCTGGGAATGAATCGCGCGCAATCCGATTCCGCCCGTACCTTTTGAAGCAGTCCCAGTCGCCCGTTTCGGGAAAGATAGGCCATTAACCGGCGCCCTTCCAGGGAGGTCACGACCACGTTGCGGGTGCAGCAGATGCAACAGCCCGGTCGGCAAATCGAATCCACGACAGCTGCGATATGCTGCTCATACATGTCATAGAGGCGGTCCAATGCCGCGGATATATCGTTGGTTGCCATGCCGGCCCTCCTTTCCACAACCACATTTCCTATCAGACATACGGCCTGCTCTCAATAAAAAATCCTTGAAAACGCGCAGGTGGGTTCTTTTTCGGCCAATAACGCCTTCCACATATTGTAAGCCGTGAGCAGCTGTGCTAAGGAGGGTTGGAATGTTCATGCGGAAGCGGCATTGATAATGAGGAAGAGGAGACTGAAATGACGTTGCATTCCCTTGAGCGCCGCATGCACCGGCGCTTTTCGGTACAGGCCGGGTTGTATGTGGCGATAAAAAAATCGAGTTTTCTGAACCTGGCAAAACCGTATTTCGTGAAACTGGGACCATTGGTCGATATCAGCAAGGGCGGCCTTGCCATCCATTATATCGAAAACAACCAGCGCGCCCAGACATATTCCTCCCTTTCCCTCGTCACGGCCCAGGGGGAGGTTCCCTTTGAGGATCTTTCCGTTCGCATGGTTTTTGACCGGAAAGTGGCGGAACTGCCGAACAAAAAATGTATTCGCAAACGTGCGCTCGCATTCGGAGATCTGCCAGGGACTTACTGGACCCGAATAGAGGAATTTTTGGAGCGACTCGCTATGAATCCTTTTTATTCCCCGACCGCGTAAACCCGTTTACCGGTAAAAATACGAGGGAGCTTCCAGGAAGATGATCCGCAAAGCGACCATTCAAGACATCAAGACCATTCACGGCATTCTGGCCGACTATGGCCGTCAGGGATTGCTCGTGTCTCGTCCCTTGAGTCAACTATACGACCACGTCCGGGATTTTTCCGTATTTATTGATCCGGAAAAAAATGTCATTACAGGTTGTTGTGCACTGCAATTCTGCTGGGAAGATCTGGCGGAAATACGTTCCCTGGCCATCCGAGCAAGTTACTGGCGAAAGGGTATCGGTCGCCTTCTCGTGGAATCGGCCATTCAGGAAGCACAGTCCTTCAAAGTCAAAAAAGTATTCACGCTGACCTACCAGCCGGGCTTTTTCAAAAAGCAGGGATTTACCGTCGTGGACCGCGCCGATCTGCCGCTGAAGATTTGGGCGGACTGCATCATCTGCGTAAAATTCCCGGACTGTGATGAAATCGCCATGATGAAGCCGCTTGGCGATCAGGAATAGATAAGGTTCATGGGAAGCGGGGCACGTTTCCAAACACCCGGCTTGGGAAGAATGTGCTGCCCGCCCACGGTCAGCCAATAGGGATCGGGCTTTATCTCTCTCATTTTACCATCGTCCGGCGGACGCGCATGGTCGGTGTAGGCATAGGTCGCCTGGAAAAGACAAACCGCATCCTTGCGCTTGTCATCCCGTGGTTCATTGGCAATCACATAGTTATTATTGAAAGACCGCAACGAGATTTGGTGGGTATTGGCGATCTGAGCGACCTCATCGGGGTTGAATTTGATCAGAACCGCTTTGGAAACCCCGCGTTCGCAGATTCGTATCAACGAACGGGCTTCACTGCTGTTGGCATATACGGTCGCCAGGCACGGCAGCCTTCTAAGATACTGCGAAGCGACGATGGCGGCCGTACGCCGACCGCCCACCATTACCGGCATGCCGTAGTATTCGAACAGTTTTTTCTGAACATCCTCCGCGTACTTGTCTCCTTTTTCGTATATATCCTTTGAGATGTACCGCAGAACCCGAGCCAGGTCTTCGGCCGCATCGGCAATGGGCCAGTCGATCCGGACATGAAAGTGGGAGAGGGCGTAGCGGTTTCTGGCGTGACTGGCGGGATCCCGCTGAATCAGAAGGGCATAGTCGACGGGTAGAAGTGCTTTCAGGAAATCGACGAAATGAACGGAATCCAGGTATTTCTGGTTGCGATCGAATTGCTTGTCCAAAAACAGATTCTTGGAACGCAACAGGTTGGTTTTGGTTGTTTTGTTATCGTCAAAAAAGCGGATGTATTTTTTGTGGATGTCCGGTAGAACATCTTCCAAAAAAATGATCAGCATGGCGTTCTGATGTTTGTATTCCAGATTGGGTATTCGGGCCCGCGGCTTCAGTTCCCGTCGTTCCACGAAAGGGTAGGGTTGCTTGTTGTCGATGAATCGCTGGTAGGAGTCAAGCAGGGCGTATTGAAGAATGAACTGATCCAGTTCGTCTCTCAGAAGTTCGTAATAGGAACGGCGCAGACGATTCTGAGCGCTCAGTTCTTCCCTGTAATTCCAGTAGCTCAATACGTTCCCCCGTTTCTCTCCGTATCAATTCGTATCAATAGGCAGCAGTATTCAGGTGTCTGTATTTTCCATCATTTCAGTCAATACCACTATTTTTGCGAATCGTCAACGGGGTTATCGTCGTCCCCGTGATTCATCTTTTCCATCCATCGATACAGGGCCAGTCGGTATCGGTAGGAAATCAGAATCAGGGAGAAGCAGATTCCAAAAAAGAGTGCCAGCCAGCCATACATCCGTTCCTGAAGAAACGCCCCCTGAAGGCTCAACAACAGTGTACCGGGCATTCGCCCAACGGTGGAAAGAATGGCGAAAGCTTTCAGGGGCAGGCGGGTCATTCCCAGAAACAAACAGAGATAATCCTTTGGAAAACCCGGAAAAAGAAAAAGGATAAAGACAATGAGCAGACCCTGCTTCTTCAGGAGCACTTCAAATTTACGCAGCGGTTCGGCCGGAATCAATTTGCGAATCCATCTGTTTCCCAGAAAACGACCGAGAAAAAAATTGCCAAAGGAGCCCACCGTCAAACCGATAGTGGAATAGACAAACCCAGGCAGGGCCCCGAACAGGTAGCCGCCGATAAAACCGGTCGCCTCACCCGGCAGGGGAGCGAACAGGACCTGCAGAATCTGAGTGGCGATAAAAACCACCGGTGCATGGGGACCAAAGGAAAGAATAAAGGCCTTGATCGCTTCCCGATCCGTCAAGATGAAATATCCTTGGGAAAAGACCTCGCCGATTTCCTGACGATATCCATACACCAGACCGGAAAGCAACATTCCCGCGGCCATAGATAGAAAAATGGTCAGGCGGGAAGGGCATCTTGACCCTCCAGGGGAAATGCTCGACCGCCGACCTGTCATTCGTGGACGATTCCTCCTTTGGCTTCCGTTTCTCCCAAACGATCCCCGCTTATTTTTCCGAAAGAGCGGCAACACCGGGAAGGATTTTTCCTTCCAGAAACTCCAGTGACGCACCACCGCCGGTGGACACATGCGAAATCGCATCCGCCATGCCCGCTCTTTCCACCGCTGCTGCGGAGTCCCCGCCGCCGATAACGGTGATAGCTCCAGTGGACGTACTTTCCGCAAGGGCTTTGGCGATGGCATATGTGCCGCGCGCCGTTTCTTCGATCTCGAATACCCCCATTGGCCCGTTCCATAGAACGGTTTTGGCTTCCTTCACGACTTCACTGAAGCGCCGAATCGATTCAGGACCGATATCGAGGCCGTATCCGTCGGCCGGCATGCCGTTGCAGGGAACGGCTTTCAATACTCCGACCGTCCGCTGCTTGAAATCCACCCGATCCGACACCATGCAGTCCGTCGGCAGAATGATTTTCGTTTTCCCTTTTTCCAGCAGGGATTTTGCCAAATCGATTTTATCCTCTTCCAGCAAAGAGCGTCCGATTTCCATGCCCATGGCCTTGAAGAATGTAAACGCCATCCCGCCGCCGATGATCAGCCGGTCCACTTTGGGCAGCAGGCTGTCGATCACATCGATCTTTCCGGATATTTTGGCGCCCCCCAGTACAGCGACAAAAGGGCTCTCCGGATGCTGCAGCACTCTCCCCAGATAATCGATTTCCTTCTTGAGCAGGTATCCCGCCGCGCATTGGGTTATGTGGCGGGTAACTCCCTCGGTGGAAGCGTGCGCTCTGTGAGCCGTACCAAAGGCATCGTTTATATAGACGTCTCCCAGGCGGGCAAGTTGGGCGGCGAAGGCATCGTCGTTTTCGGTTTCCGCATTATGGAATCGCAGGTTTTCCAGCAGCAGCACCTCACCCTCGCCAAGTTTCTCGACGGCGGCTTCCACTTCCTTTCCGATGCAGTCGTCCACGAAGGCCACCGGTTTCCCCAACAGCTCACGGAGAACCGCCACGCAGGGTCGAAGCGACATTTCCGGGACGCGCCGGCCTTTGGGACGCCCCAGATGAGACATGAGCACCAGTCGCCCGTTGTGTTTCAGGATATACCGGATGGTGGGCAGTGCGGCGCGAATGCGATTGTCATCGGCTACCTTGCCGTCCTGAAGGGGAACATTGAAATCCACCCGCATGAGTACTCGTTTTCCGGCAAGTGCAATGTCTTCGACAAACAGTTTGGCCATGATGCTGTCCTCCTTTTCGTATACGCTTCTCCCGTGGAAAAGCGCTCTTCCACCGTATCGTCCGGTTAGTCGTTCTTGTTTTTTTCCTTGTTCCTTCGATGCAATGCCTTGCGGCGCGACCATCTTTCAAAAAATCCGATGTTGCCGGCCGCATAGGCCCGATCCGTCATTTCCTCTCTGGTTTTCAATCCCTCCCGGCCCGAAAGGACGCTGCGCAGGCATTCCGTTTTACAATGACACAGCATGCAGAACTCCGGGGAGTGCCGCAACCCGTCTTTGCCCATGGGAAAGACCTCTTCCAGCTTTCCGAAACAGGCCGGACGATCTTCACTCCGGTTAATCATATGTCACTCTCTTTTCCACCACCCCTGTTTCCCGGACATGGTCTCCGTCACTTCCGATCCGTCAGGGATGGAACGGCCATGTCCGCTGGATCTGTGTGGATGGTTCGTTGGCGGGCTTCGTACTCCCGGTTGAGACGTTCCATGTGACCCTGATCCGCGAAACTGAAATAGCGATTGTCACCGACGATGATATGTTCATGTACCGTCAGCCCCACCACTCGGCAGGCGTACAACAATCGACGTGTTACCGCGAGGTCCTCTGCGGACGGCGCGGGATCTCCCGAGGGATGATTGTGGGCGAAAATGAGAGCGGCAGCGTTTCGCTCCAACGCCGCCCGAACCACTTCCCTCGGATAAACCGAACTGGCGGTCAACGTTCCTTGAAACAGTGTGTCCATATCGATCACGCGATTCTTCGCATCCAGAAAAACAACGATGAAACACTCCCGCTTCCGGGGTCCGAAATGGACCTTGAGGTATTCATTAAGCGCCTTGGAATGACGAATCACATCCCTGTCGAGGACTTTCTGGGCAAGATACCGATCCGCGACCGCCTTGATCAGTTTCAGCCCGAATACATTTTTGGGGCCGATTCCCCGGATTTCGCACAGCTCCCGGGAAGAAGCCGCCAATACGGCCCCAAAGGTCTTGAATTTCGAAAGCGCCTCCTTGGCCGACGCCTTGCAATCCTTCCGCGGTGTGGCAAGGCTCAGCAACAGTTCGATGACTTCATAGTCGTGAAACCCGTCCAACCCGGAGGATAAAAATTTTTCCCGCAGTCGGCCGCGGTGTCCTTCTCCTTTGTGGGTGTCCGAATTTTCCATCGGCAAACGCCTCAAATGGATAAATCATCATCCAGCTCTTGTCGCAAATCTCTTGTCATCAGTCGATGAACGGCTTCAGCCGGTGACAGGTTTTCATATAGAACTTGATACACCTGATGGGAGATCGGCATCTCGACGCCTATCTTATGGGAAAGATTGTAGACCGATTTCGCGGTTCGGACGCCTTCGGCCACCATCCGCATTTCGTCCAGAATGGCCTTCAGGGTCTTACCGGCGCCGATTTGCTTCCCAACCGTGTGATTGCGGCTCAGGTCGCCGGTGCACGTCAGCATCAGGTCGCCCACTCCCGCCAGGCCGGCGAAAGTATGCGGATTCGCCCCCATTTTCAACCCCAGACGGCTGATCTCACTAAGCCCCCTGGTGATCAGGGCGGCCCGGGTATTGAGTCCGAGCCCCAGTCCATCGACAATCCCGGAAGCGATGGCGATGACGTTCTTCACGGCCCCCCCGAGTTCAACGCCGATCATGTCCTTGTTGGTGTATACTCGGAAAAATGTCGTCGCGAAGACCTGCTGGATGCGACCCGCCGTTTCCAAATCGTCGCCGGCCACCGTCACCAACGTCGGCACCTTGCGGGCCACTTCCTTGGCGAAACTCGGTCCCGACAGAACCGTGAATTGCTTCGCGGGTATGTGATCCAGGGTTTCCCGCAGCACGGCGGACATGGTGAGATGGGTCTTGTTCTCGATCCCTTTGGAAGCCGAAACGATCAGTGTTCTGGAAGATACGTGCCGGGCCATGCGACTGGATATCTCCCGGACCAAATGGGAGGGAACCACCATTACCAGCAGATCTTTTTCGGCCGCCGCGAAGGCCAGATCATTGGATGACCGGAGGTTTTCCGAAAGGCGCACCCCGGGCAGAAACACGTTGTTTTCCCGTTCCGTTTCGATCTGCGCGTTGATTTCCGGTTCATACACCCAAAGGGTGGTATCCAAGCCTTTTCCCGCCAGCAAATTGGCCAAGGCCGTTCCCCAGCTGCCCGCGCCGATAACGCCGATTTTCATTTCTTGTGTCTCCATGGCAAATGTTACGAGCCTCTATTCTTCTTCGGCGGTTGTTGCTTCATCATCGGCCGGTGCTTCCTCCTCCCCGGCGGAACGCTCTTCTTCCGCTGAACTATCTTCTTCTCTTTCAGCCAGTCGGGCCGCGCCGATCACCCGTTCGCCCGGATCAAGTTCGATCAATTTGACGCCCTGGGTATTGCGACTGATCACTGAAACCCCCCGGATGGCGATGCGGATCAACTTCCCTTTTCCGGTCATGATCATCACATCATCCTCGTCCTCCACCAGCAGCAGCGCTACGACATTCCCGTTTCGCACGTTGGTCTTAATGGTGATGACGCCTTTGCCGCCTCGTTGTTGCACTGGATACTCATCGATGGAGGTTCGTTTACCGAACCCATTCTCGGTGGCGCTGAACAGGTTTTTGCCGTGACTCAGCACTTCCATTCCCACCAGCCAGTCATCCTGTGAAAGTCTCATTCCGCGTACGCCCCGCGCCATTCTCCCGGTGGGCCGTACATCCGACTCATGGAAGCGGATGGACTTTCCTTTTGCGGAACCCAGAAATACGTTCATGCTGCCATCCGTGATCCGCGCCGTAATGAGCTCGTCCCCATCGGCCAGATTCAGAGCGATGAGACCTCCCGATCGGGGACGACTGAAGGACATCAGATCGGTCTTTTTAATCGTTCCGTTGCGCGTGGCCATGATGATATGATACCCCGGCTCAAAGGCCGGAACCGCCAGAACCGTTGTGAGGAATTCCTTCTCTCCAAAATTCAGCAGATTTACAATGGCCTTTCCATGGCTCACACGACCGGCTTGGGGGATATCATACACCCGGCACCAATACGCCTTTCCCAGATTGGTGAAAAACAGAAAATGGTGATGGGTCGAAGCCACGAACAGGTGTTCGACAAAATCCTCATCCGCGGTGCCCATGGCGGTCTTTCCTTTTCCGCCACGACGCTGTTGCTGATACAGCGTTATCGGATTTCTTTTGATATACCCCCGGCTGGAGATGGTCACCACCATGTCTTCTTCCGCGATCATATCCTCCATCGTGATCTCCCGGGTATCCTGAACGATTTCCGTTCTCCGGGGATCGCCATATTCTTTTTGAATTTCGGTCAATTCGTCTTTGACGATCTCCAGCACCAAACGATCGCTGGCCAGAATTTCTCTGAAATGCTGAATGTCTTTCAGGACTGTTCTATATTCCTCCAGGATTTTTTCCTGCTCCAGACCCGTCAGGCGCTGCAGGCGCATATCTAAAATCGCCTGTGCCTGGATATCCGTCAGCTTGAACGTCTGCATCAATCCGGATTTGGCCTCCGCCGGAGATTTGGAGGCGCGAATCAGGGCAACGACATCATCCAGGTTCTCCAAGGCGATTTTCAATCCCTCCAGGATGTGGGCTCTTTCCTCGGCTTTTGCCAGATCGTAGCGGGTGCGACGGACGATGATTTCCTTTCGGTGCAGGATGAAATACTCCAAGGCGTCCTTCAGGTTCAGGATCTCGGGACTTTTGTTGACCACAGCCAGAAATATGATGCCGAAACTGCTTTCCAGCGGTGTATGCTTGTAAAGTTTGTTGATGACTACTTGGGCCAGTTGGTCTTTTTTCAACCCGATGGCGATTCGCATCCCCTCGCGGTCCGACTCGTCCCGCACATAACGGACACCTTCGATTTCCTTGTTTTTCACCAGACTGGCGATTTTTTCGATCAACCGGGCCTTGTTGATCTGATAGGGAATTTCCGTGACGACCAGGGTCTCGATCTTGGTTTGTCGATCGGTTTCGATGAGAATGCGCCCGCGCATTCGGATGATTCCCCGGCCGGTCCCGTATGCCTCGTAAATACCCTTGGTGCCGTAAATGATCCCGCCAGCTGGAAAGTCCGGACCGGGAATGTAGGCCATCAAATCTTGCCAGGTCAGTTTCGGGTTCTCAATCAAGGCCTTGATCGCCGAGATCACCTCCGAGAGGTTGTGGGGTGGAATATTGGTGGCCATACCCACGGCGATTCCCGAGGAGCCGTTCACCAGCAAGGCCGGAATCTTGGTCGGCAATACCGTCGGTTCAGACATGGACTCGTCATAGTTGGGAATGAAATCCACCGTTTCCTTGTCCAGATCGGTCAACATCTCATGGGCTAGCCGGGTCATACGAACTTCCGTATAACGCATGGCCGCAGGGGCGTCACCATCCACCGAGCCGAAGTTTCCCTGGCCGTCAACCAAGGGATAGCGCATGGAAAAATTTTGGGCCATCCGGACAATGGTGTCGTAAACCGCCGTATCCCCATGGGGGTGATATTTACCGATGACGTCGCCGACAATACGGGCGGATTTCTTGTAGGGTTTGTTCCAGTCGTTTTTCATTTCCCGCATGGCAAACAAGACCCTGCGGTGAACCGGCTTCAATCCGTCGCGAACATCCGGTAACGCGCGTCCGATGATGACGCTCATGGCGTAATCCAGATACGAACGCTTCATTTCACGCTCTATACTGATTTCAGGCTGTTTTTCGATCTCGGTCATACTGTCTTTATCCTAACGGGTTTAAGTCGTTCTTGTTGCGGTTGATATCGGTCGCGCCTTTTATCGCGGCTCGACCAGCGTCTGATAATTGGCTCGGTAAATATCAACTAGTGTCAAAAAAGCGGTGACGATCAGCGGTCCGTAAATGATCCCCAGGATGCCGAATAGTTTCAGCCCGCCGATAATGGCAAGAAACACCAGCAGGGTATGCATCTTCACCTGGTCGCCGACAATTTTGGGTTTGAAAATATATTCAATCCCCCCGGAAAGCGCCGCATAGAATACAACAAAGAACAGCGCGGCAAACATTCTTCCGGTCAACAAAAGGTAAACGGCCGCCGGCAAAAACACCGCCCCAATGCCGATAATGGGCAGAAACGCCAGCAACCCCATGACAAAACCCCACAGCAATGGGGATTTCAGTCCGAAAACAGCGAACACGGCGCCCCCCGCCACACCCTGTATCAAGCCGCTCAGCCCATTTCCGATCAGGATGGCCGTGGCCATGGCCCTGAATTTGGCGATGAGCATCTCATCCTGCTCCTTGGGCAAGGGCGACAGGTCATTGATAAAGACCACCAGCTTGACGCCGTCCATGAGCAGAAAGAATACCACCAGCAGCATGAAAAAAAAGTTAATAATGAAGGTCAATATGTTCGATGTGATGGCCGTCAAATGATCGAACAGAACCTTGCCGGTGATTTTGCCCAGGTTCATGATCCCGGTATTCAAGTCTTCAAGGGTCAACTCCAAGTGGATATTGGCCAGCAGCATGTTCATGCTGTCCAGGGCGTTCAGCACTCGGCTGCTTTCCAGCAGGCTCTTCACATGCCCGCTCACCATGGCGCTTTTCCCCATCAGATATAATTCATAGGCCTCCCGGGAAAGCAGGCCGCTGAAAAAAACGATCGGGATGAACAGAATGAAAAAAATCAGCACACACGTCAACAGGGCGGCAAAAGAATCGCCGATTTTATCACGGAAGTGGATGAAGCGGTAGATCGGATGAAAAACCAGGGTCACCACCGACGCCATGACAAGAATGGAGAAAAAGGGCAGCAACAACCGGCCCAACAGATAAGCGGAAACCAGAAACAGGGCCAGAAAAAACCAAAAAATCATGTTTTTGGAAATACCGTCGCCCATTATCTCCCCATATTCAAGCCAACCACAGAGCTGGTCATAACGCTGCCAACGGCCGTTCGCAGGTGGTCGCGCACCCGCGTTCATGAACCTGCTATGGAGATCAAACAAACAACAATCCCCGCCATCCGGAATGGACGTCAATCAGACAGCAGGGATTTCGGCGTTACGGAACGGTGGTGTCGGGTCTCGGCCGTCGGTCTTTATTTGCTGATCAGACTGCCGGCGAACAGATATAGAATCAGTTCGTAGATCACGACCGGGGCATAATTGTGAAATGCATGATAGACGATGCCCCCACCGATAATGGCCGGCACCATGAAAAAAACCAGAATGCCGAGTTTTCTGCTTATGCTCATGATTGAATCATCTCCTGTTCATTCTCTCCACCGTCAAACGTCAATACCAACCCCGGCGCCGAACAAAACCCTTGGAATATCCGCGTTTCAGCCGTCCGGCGCTTTCTGAAAACCCACTCGGTTTTAACAACAACATATGCGGAAGTAAAGAAAAAAAACAACCGTCCGACCCTGCCCGGGTCGCCTTCCGCATAGTTGTTTCGCATACGGTATCAGCCGGTTACAGACAGAATGCCGATCTATCGCTCAATGACCATGGCCATCCCCATGCCGCCGCCGATGCACATGGTGATCAGACCGGTGCCGTACCCCTTGCGTTGCATCTGATACATGCCGCTGACCATTTGACGCGCACCGGTGCAACCGATGGGATGCCCTAAAGAAATCCCGCTGCCCAGTTCGTTGGGTTTTTCCGGATCGATCCCGAGCTCCCGACAACAGCCGATCGCCTGGGAGGCAAACGCCTCGTTCAGTTCAATCAGCTGGATATCCCCAAGGCGCATGCCGGTTGTCTTCAAAACCTTATGAACGGCCGGCACGGGTCCAAGCCCCATATAGGCCGGATCCAGACCGCCGGAGCTGAACCCTTTGATCCTTACGATGGGTGTGAGACCAAGGTCTTTGGCTTTGTCGGCGCTCATCAACAACACGGCGGCGGCGGCATCATTGATTCCGGAGGCGTTCCCCGCCGTCACGGTTCCGTCCTTGCGGAAGGCGGCTCTCAGTTTGCCCATTTTTTCCATACTGGTTTCCATGGGACGCTCATCCGTATCGAATACCGTATCGCCCTTACGGGACCGGATCACGACTGGAACGATTTCCTTGGCGAAAATACCCCCCTTGATTGCCGCCATGGCCCGGTTGTGACTCAAGACACCCAGCGCATCCTGTTCTTCACGGCCGATACCGTAAAGTTCGGCAATGTTTTCCGCTGTCTGTCCCATATGATACCCGTAGAAAATTTCGAACAAGCCGTCCATCACCATGAGATCATGCACTTCCCCAGAACCGGTCAGTTCCATCCGATATCCCCACCTTGCCTTGGGCAGGGACATGGGCGCCAGACTCATGTTTTCCTGGCCGCCGGCAAGTACGACATCGGCCTGACCGGCCATAATCGCCGTGGCGCCAAGGGCGATCGCCTTGAGACCGGACCCGCAGATTTTATTGGTCGTATGGGCGGGTGTCTCTTTCGGTATTCCGGCACGAATCATGGCCTGACGCGCCGTATTCTGGCCCTGGCCAGCCTGGAGTACGTTTCCCATGATGACCTCATCGATCATCACCGGTTGCAGGGAGGTGTCCCAGTCGTCATACCGTTTTTCCAGCTCGATCTGGCCCTGGTTCTTCAATTTATCCGGTGCAGCGGTTTTCAGGTCATCCCCGATTGTCGGGCGCAGACCGACTTTTTTCAAGACGTCCTTCATGACCAACGCGCCCAGATCAACCACCGGTACTTCTTTCAACGAACCGCCGAACGCACCGATAGCGGTTCGGGACCCACTCACTACCACTACTTCTTTCATATCTTCGCCTCCTTATTGATTTATCGAAAATGCTACTGTATTTATATCCATTGGAATTCCGCCGGCGCTATGCCGGGGCAGGATCGGCCTTCCAAGGCCGGACCGCGCCTTGGAAGGCCCGCCGACAAGTAACCGCATGAAATCATTTGCTCCAAAAGTGAAATTGATAACACAGAACCGACCGCAAGGTCAATAAGGTCATCCAAAGAGGCATCCATGTGCCTGATCCTTTTTGCCTATTGCCACCATCCAAAATATCGCTTTATATTGGCGGCCAATCGAGATGAATACTATGATCGTCCGACCTTGCCACTCCATTTCTGGCCGGACAACCCGTCCGTTCTCGCGGGTCGGGATCTTAAGGCCCGGGGGACCTGGCTGGGCGTCAGCAGGCACGGTCGTTTGGCCGCCCTCACCAATTACCGAGAACCGGCCGCGGTCGATCCCGGGGCGCCTTCCCGGGGAGAGCTGGTAAAAAATTTCTTGGAGGGCGACAATGATGCAGAGACCTATCTGAAACAAGTGGCGGCCGTCGGGGCGGCATACAGCGGTTTCAACCTGCTGGTCGGTGAGCGTGACTCCTTGTGGTATTATTCTAACCGCGGATCCGGCATCCTGCGGGTGTCGCCCGGAATCCACGGCATCAGCAATCATCTGATGGATACGCCCTGGCCCAAGATTGCAGGGGGAAAATCCGATCTGGATCGGCTGCTCCGGAACGATATGGTTGAGGAGGAGGCGTTGTTCCATCTTCTCGGTGACCGGACCTATCCGCCGACGGTTCAACTCCCCGACACCGGTGTCGGAGCCGCCTGGGAGCGGATTCTGTCTCCACGCTTCATTGCCAGTTCAGTTTACGGCACGCGAAGCGCTTCCCTCGTTTTCATCGGAACGGATCTTTCGGTGGCGGTTGTGGAAAGAACCTTCGTTGCCGACAACGCCGATCAACGGGCGCCGACAACCCGGCGATTCGAACTCCGTTGGCGTTGAATCCAGGCAATATCAGAATCAACATCGAATCGGAGATCCAACACCCTTGCTGGATGGCGGTGTGCTATGTGTCCAACCGCCCGGCACAGAAGGTCGTTGGTTCCTGTCGATTCCCACACCGATATTAAAACTCGATATGATTCGGTGTCCGTGGAAACGGGATAACGTCCCGGATATTGCTGATTCCCGTTATCAGCATGATCAATCGCTCAAACCCCAATCCGAATCCGCTGTGGGGTACGGAACCGTATCGCCTCGAATCCAGGTACCATCCATATTTTTCCTTTGAAAGACACGCCTCGTCCATCCGCGCCTCCAGGATGTCGAGCCGCTCCTCCCGCTGACTGCCCCCGATGATTTCACCGATTCCCGGGACCAGTATATCCATGGCGGCGACGGTTTCACCGTCTTCGTTGAGACGCATGTAAAACGGTTTGATGGTTTTGGGGTAGTTGAAAAGAATGACCGGCCTTTTAAAATGTCTCTCCGTCAGAAACCGTTCATGCTCGGACTGCAGATCTTTGCCGAATTCCACCGGAAATTCGAAGGGCATTCCACAGCTGCGCAGAATTTCGATCGCCTCCCCATAGGAAATTTTCACGAATGCCTCATCACGTATGGTTTCCAATGTGGATAGCAGCTGTTTGTCCACGAACCGAAAAAAGAGCGACAGATCCTCCCGGCAATACTCTATGGCGTATTGAACGAGATATTTCAGGAAGCTCTCCGCCAACCTCATGTTTTCTTCCAGATCGCAAAACGCCATCTCAGGCTCGATCATCCAGAACTCTGCTGCATGACGGGACGTGTTCGAATTCTCGGCGCGGAATGTCGGCCCGAAGGTATATACATCCCCCAAGGCCAATGCGAACATCTCTGCGGATAACTGGCCGGAAACCGTCAGGTTGGCCAGCTTGCCGAAAAAATCCGTGGAATAATCCACGGTTCCGTCGCGGTCCGGCAACTGTTCGATGTCAAGGGTGGTGACCCGAAAAAGTTCTCCGGCGCCCTCGCAATCCAACCCGGTCAGGATGGGGGTTTGCACGTATACAAACCCGCGTTCCTGAAAAAAACGGTGAATTGCCCAGGAAAGTGCGGAGCGGATCCGAAAGGCCGCGCCATATTTGTTGGTTCTGGGCCGCAAATGCGCGATGGTCCGCAAAAACTCATCGCTATGACGCTTTTTTTGCAAAGGATACGACTCCGGTGCAATCTGGATAATTTGAATATCCGTCGCGCGCACCTCCCATTTCTGCCCGCCACCAGGGGAAGCGATCAAATCACCGCGGATGGTGACAGCGGAACCGGTGGTCAATTTACAGATCTGATCATAATTATCCAGATTTTGACCAGCCACCACCTGCATGTTTTGCAGGCAGGAGCCGTCATTCATTTCGATAAACGAGAACCCCTTGGCGTCACGTCGGGTTCGGACCCATCCCTGAACGAGCACGTTTTTGTGAGCCTCAGACGATTCCAGGAGATGCTTTATTTTTTTCCGTATCATACAATTCCGTCCATGATGGTGTATCGAATTCTTTATGACGATATCCGGGTATTATATTTCGACGCTGATATAATACCCGTGACCGCCGCGCTGCAACAAGATGACCACTGATTTTTTCAACCGATACTTGATGATCGCTTTTTTAAAATCCAATACGTCCCGAATACTCATTTCATCAATCTGCCGGATCACGTCACCCGGCTGTACGCCGATCCTCGCCAGATAAGCGTTTTTCTGTATTTCGGTGATCACGACGCCTTCCAGAGGCCGAGACTTGTTACCGGCGGCTTTCCGCGAGCGACTCTCCACCTGAATTCCCAACAGCCTGCTCGCCAGGTTCTGGGCATTTTCAAGCGGATAGGCAGAAGTTCTCAGGGTGACGGTCAGTTCCTTGCCGTTCCGGAAAAGCGTCAACGGGATAATTTCTCCAGCCACAATTCCTTTGACGATGGACTGATAGACGTCCAGGGATTCGACTTTTCTGCCCGCGATCGCCAGAATGATATCGCCGTCCTTGACACCTGCCTGTTGGGCTGGACTCGCCGATTCGACGGTGATCACAACAACGCCCTTGTTCTCCGGCAGCTTGAGATAGCTGGCCAGTCGCTGATCCACGCCCTGGACGTCGATGCCCGTCCAGGCTTGAATCACTTCGCCGAACCGAATCAGATCGGTAACGATACGTCGGGCTTTATTGATTGGAATGGCAAAGCCGATGCCCTGGGCTTCGGCATAAATTGCCGTATTGATTCCGATTAATTCGCCGTTGATATTGAGCAATGGACCGCCGCTGTTCCCCGGGTTGATGGAGGCGTCCGTTTGAATAAAATCCTGGAATACACGGTCACCGGTCTTGACACTGCGATTGACCGCGCTGATCACACCGGTTGTAACCGTATTGGCGAATCCAAAAGGGTTGCCGATGGCGATAACCGTTTCACCGATCATGAGATCATCGGAATTTCCCATATCGACGGCGGGTAGGGCCGTTTGGGATACGATGCGCAGGACGGCCAGATCCGATTCCGGATCAGCGCCCACGACCTGGGCCTTAAATTCACGCTCATCCTTCAAGGTAACGGTGATGGTCCCTGCTTTGGCTATCACATGGGTATTGGTCAGAATATACCCCCGCTTTCCATCGATGATCACCCCCGACCCCAGACTGTTGCGCTTGTACCGCTGCTCGTAGCCGTGATCGAAAAAGTCATTGAAAAATGAATCAAAATGAGGATTTACACCAAAGTTTTGAAATGGATTGACTTGTCTGCGCACCTCATATTCGGAACTGACGTTCACCACGGCCGGGCTGACGACCTCCACGGCGTTGACCACCGCATCCCTGCGGGGATACGTTTGGTGTTGCGCCAAAGCCGGAATTCCAAACAGCAGCACGGCCAATCCCGAAGTCGCGATTCTTCGAAAAAAATTTCCAGGGTTGTTTTTTAAGTGATATTTTGTCATAAGGAATGGTTTTTGGGTTGTTATACCAAAATAAATCCGGGTGATCGGGATTGTTGGAAGCTTGCGTTTGGATCGGGAAAAAATCCCACCTGTCGGTCGCAAGCGGATGCAATACCTGTTCGCTCCACTTTGTCGAGCTATTAACATGGTTGAAACAACGATTCAAGATTTGCTTCCCTTTATTGAAAAACCCAGCCAATATCTAGGCTCGGAAATAAATAGCATCCATAAAAATTTCAAAGAGATGGACACAACCATCGTGCTGGCTTTTCCAGACCTCTATGAAATCGGCACGTCCCATTTCGGCCTTCAAATCCTGTATGACCTGGTTAATCGCCAGGAAAAGATGTCCGCCGAACGGGTATTCGCTCCTGGTGTGGACCTGGAGGCAGCCCTGCGAAATTCCGGAACACCGCTGGTTTCATTGGAATCCCATCGCCCCTTGCGTGATTTCGATATCATGGGCTTCAGTCTGTTGTATGAATTAAACTACACCAATATATTAACCATACTGGATCTTGCCGGCATCCCGTTTTTTTCCTCGGAAAGGGACGACTCGTATCCACTCATCATCGCCGGCGGACCAGCCACTTGCAACCCGGAACCCGTGGCTGATTTTTTCGACGCCGTGGTTATTGGTGAAGGTGAATCCGTTTTGATGGAAATGCTGCGTATCTGGCTGGGTTGGAAGCAACAAGAGAGACGGGACAAGAAGGACTTGCTCATTTCCTGGTCGAAGATCGAGGGCGTCTACATTCCGTCGCTCTTCAAGATTGCCTATGATGCTTCCGGCTTTCAATACGTTACGGGCGACTCCCCGATTCGTGGACCCGTTCGGCGTGTTATCGTATCGGATCTGGAAGAAAGTCCCTTTCCAGAGGCGCCGGTAATCCCATTTGGACGACCGGTACACGACCGTCTTCGCTTGGAACTGGCGCGTGGGTGCACCCGCGGGTGTCGTTTCTGCCAGGCCGGCATGATTTACCGTCCGGTTCGGGAGCGTTCCCTGAATAAACTTCTCCACCTGACCGATCGTGCCATCCGCGCCACCGGTTACGAGGATATTTCCCTTCTTTCCCTCAGCACCGGCGATTATGGTTGTTTGATTCCGCTTTTGGATATCCTCATGCAGCAATACGCCGATCGGAATATTGCCGTCTCCCTGCCTTCCCTGCGGGCCGGAACCATAACCCCCGCCATGATGGAATTGATCAAGAAAGTCAGGAAAACCGGGTTCACCATCGCCCCGGAAGCCGGGTCCCAGCGTCTACGAGATGTCATCAATAAAAACATTCGCCAGGAAGAAATCATCACCACCGTTCGGGATGCTTATGAGCTAGGCTGGCAGGTCATCAAACTCTATTTCATGATCGGTCTTCCGACGGAGACGGAAGCGGATCTGAAAGCGATTGTGGATATGGTTCAGGAAATTCGCAACCTGCCTGGACCGCAGCGAAGAAAGCGAACCATAAATGTCAGCGTGAATTCCTTTATCCCGAAACCCCATGTTCCGTTTCAGTGGGAACCCCAGATCCCATTGGAAGCCGCCCATGAAAAAATCCGGTGGTTGAAACGAGCGTTGCACCTCCCCGGCGTTTCTCTCAAGTGGCAAAATCCGGAAATGAGCCGGCTGGAAGGCCTGTTCGCCAGAGGAGACCGAAAACTGAGCCGCCTGCTTCTCACGGCCTACCACAAGGGATGTCGGCTGGATGGATGGTCGGATCAATTCAACTACGCGATATGGCAGGCATCATGCGAGGAAGCCGGTATTGATGTGGACTTTTACACCACCCGCCCCAGAGATCCGGCGGAACCCCTTCCCTGGGATCATATCGACAGTCGCATTGACCGGGATTTTCTGCTCTCCGAGCATCGGCGCGCCCTCGCAATGGAGCCGACCTTCGACTGTCGCAACGGCGATTGTAATCACTGCGGCGTCTGTGATTTCCAGACAATAGAACCCAGAGTGCATCCTTCGTGTCCGGACGATTTTCCGATTTCGATTCCTCCCGGTAAAAATTCCGATGAATCCCGGTTTGTGTATCGCCTCTTCTATTCAAAAACCGGAGATGCCCGTTTTTTTGGTCACCTCGAAATGGTCAACATTTTTTTACGCGCCCTTCGACGGGCCGAAATCCCGTTGAAATATTCGGAGGGATTTCATCCCAAACCCCGCGTCTCCTTTGACAATCCACTACCGGTGGGCATCGAGAGCCTGTCGGAATGCTGTTTGCTGGTGCTCACGCGCCATCTGTCACCGGATCGAATCACCGGCGCCCTGAATGCCAGACTTCCGGATGGTCTCCGCGTCGATCGTTGCCGATTGGAAACACCTTCCAAAACCCCGCTCCGGCAACCGGAATTTGAATATGAAATCACCTTGACGGGAGCGGTGTTCGACCCCGCATTGCTCGAACAATACAAATCGGAAACAGCGGTCATACTTTCACGACGCAATCAAAAGGGAACATTGCAAAAAATTAATCTTACAGATATGATTACCCATATCTCTCTGGATCGGCCGGACAGATTGATCCTCTCCTTGCGATTGATCGCCGGTCAGTCTGTTCGACCCACGGAAATGATCATTCATATTTTTCAGTTGGATGAAACGGCCATACGGAAGGCGCGGATTGTGAAGCGACCGAAACCTGAAACTGAAATTCGATAATATTTGTCAAGGAGTTATGTACAAGGAACTCATCATCAACGCTACCGAACATGAAACCCGGGTTGCCCTTCTGGAAGACGGCACCATCGTCGAACTGTTCATTGACCGGGGAGATGACGAAAACATCGCTGGCAATATATATAAAGGAAGGGTTCAGCGAGTATTGCCGGGAATGCAGGCTGCTTTTGTGGACATCGGTTTGAACCAGGCCGCCTTTATTTATGTCGACGATGTTATTGGAGACAGCACGTCTGAATTTGAAGCCGTATTTCTCAATGGCTCCGACCAGGATGAAAGCGACAATCAAATCGAAGACACCCCAGGGGCTGTCGGCAATTATCATAAACGCGAAAAACAAATTGAGGAACTGCTGTTCGAGGGCCAGGAAATCCTCGTACAAGTTGCCAAAGCCCCCATCGGCAGCAAGGGGGCACGCATCACCTCCCATATCTCCCTACCCGGACGATTTCTGGTTTTAATGCCGACGGTGGATCACATCGGCATCTCCCGCCGCATCGAAGACGAAGAGGAGCGGACCCGGCTTCGAAACCTGGTTGCCGGTTTGAGAGAAAAACCATACGGATATATCGTCAGAACAGCGGCAGAAGGGATTGAAAAGGAAAAGCTCGTCAAGGAAATGCTTTTCCTGGTCAACCTGTGGGAAAAAATTCAAAAGAAATACGAAATGGTTTCCGCTACCGCCATCATGTACAAAGAACTCACCATCACCCTGCGCGCCGTCCGTGATCTTCTGACGGATGAGGCCGATAAATTGGTCATCGATTCCTACAGCGGATATCAGGCGGTTCTTAATTTTCTTGAGGAATTCATGCCCCAACTCAAGGACTCGGTGGAGTATTTCGAAGGTGGCGAGCCGATCTTTGACGCCTATAACCTGGAAGTGGATATATCCAGGGCGTTGAAAAAGAAAGTATGGCTTAAATCAGGTGGTTACATTGTAATTGAGCAAACCGAAGCCCTGGTCGCCATCGATGTCAACACCGGTCGATATGTAGGGAAACACAATTTCGATGAAACCATTCTGAAAACAAATTTAGAGGCCGTGAAGGAAATCGCCTACCAGATCAGACTTCGCAATCTCGGAGGCATTATCATCATCGACTTTATCGACATGATCAAAAACGCGGATCGCGAAAAAGTCTGCAACGCACTGAAAGAAGCCTTCAAAAAAGATAAAAGCAAAACCAATGTGCTCCCCATGTCCGATATGGGGCTGATCCAGATGACGCGTAAGCGAATTCGCAAGGCGCTTCCCAAATTGCTCTGCGAGCCATGTTTCTACTGCGAAGGCGATGGATATCTTCTCTCAAAACAATCCATTTGCTATAATATTTACCGGGAAATTATACGGGAAACCCGCGACATGAATAGCAACCGGTTTACCTTACGGGTGAACCCCGACATTGCGGATTTGCTTCATGGAGAGGAGAACGATCTGATTCATTCCCTCGAAAACCGACTTGGAAAGCAAATCGTCATTTATCCGAATCCGCGGTTTCACTTGGAAGAATTCGATATTTTCGAAATCCTGGACAGCACGCGTAACTAGTCGTTACGGCGTATATTTCAGCCTACTTGCCACATTTTATTGACATTGAAACTTTTTTGTGTATATTAAGGCGGATTAAAAATGCTCGAAAGGCGACACCGACTCGTTCGATAGCCCGTCAGACATGGCTATTACAAATAGACGCTCTTGCGGATACGCGAGGCGCCACGGATTGTAAAGGAATGGAATCATGAAAAGAACTTATCAGCCAAGCAAAATTAAGCGCGCCAGAACACATGGATTCAGAAAACGAATGTCCTCAAAACAGGGCAGAAAACTCATCAATCGGCGCCGAGCAAAAGGGAGAAAGCGTTTGTCCGTATAGGACCCTTGGCATGGGCGGTCATTACGCAGGCCGCTGAAACGCGAATACATTTCAGGATCGGCATGAAAAGGATGCCACAAGAGATTACTGGATTTATTAGGAACATTTAACGACCGGCAGGTTACGCCTTATCGCAGGGAATCATTACCTATTGCAACCTTCTTCTTTCAAAAAGACGGAAAGAATTCGAAAACGGAGTGAATTTCTCCGCATGAAGACGACCGGCAAGTCCGTCCACCAAATCGATTTTATCGGGGTGGTGCTCACTGGCCGTCAACCGATCACCCGACTCGGTATTACCGTCACCAAAAAGGTTGGAACAGCTGTTACGCGAAACAGAATCAAACGCATCGTCAGAGAACATTTTCGCAACAACAAAACGCGTTTGCCAAATGGAATCGACATTCACATCATTGCCAAAAACAGCTCCGCAACCAGAAATTCAATAGAGATGCGCCATTCCCTGCATCGCTTGTTTGATGATGTAACCAGGAGATTTCACCATTAAATATATTCTGCTCTGCCTGATCAAGGCATATCAAATTATACTGTCTCCTATATTTGGTCCTGCATGTCGCTTTTATCCGTCTTGTTCTCACTATGCGTATGAGTCCGTCCGGCGATACGGTGCCATCAAAGGTTCCTATTTGAGTCTCCGCCGGTTGGCGCGCTGTCATCCTTTTCATCCAGGGGGAATCGATCCGGTCCCCTGATGCATTGGAAATCCAGTAAACGGCTGACGGTTCTCCGTCACGCTTTCTGCTTCTCCACCTCTTTCCTGATATGGTCCGTTTTGCCTTTTAACGATAGATTAAACACCAAATCCGTCGCCCGTTCTTGGTGAACGCGCGCGGCTCCAGGAGTTGACAATGGAACAAGCCCGCATGTTTTTAGCCATCGCGCTCTCATTTCTCGTATTTCTGCTGTGGAATATGTTTTTCTCTGAAACGCCGGAGACGCCGGTCACACAAGAACCGGCACGTCAAGAGAACCTGACGAAGCCGTCCATTGCACCCAGCCCCCAAGGCAGCCCGGAAACGATCCAGTCCCCTGTCGCCCCGGAACCAGCCACGCCTGTTGACATATCGGAATCCCAGCAACCGGCCCGCGTCCTGACGGTCAAAACGCCGCTCTATACGGTGGCCATTTCCGAAATCGGCGCGGCATTCACCAGCTGTATGCTCTCCAACTATCGTGAACATGTGGAAGCCGATTCTCCCCTGAAAGAGCTCATCGCCACGGATAATCCAAACGGTACCTTCCGACTTGATTTGCAAACCAAAAATCCGGCCGGCGCCGACAATGCCCTGTTCCACGCCGACTATCCGAGAGATTTGGTGACCGTGTCAGCGCATTCCCAAAGCATCACCTTCTCCTGGCAATCTCCGGAAGGTATCGTTATTCAGAAGGAATACACCTTTTCTCCGCAATCCTATCTGATCGAACTTTCGGTAACTATCGTAAACCGCAGCGGCCAGTCCATCAACGGCAATCTCGTACTTTCCCTTCTGAAGCATTGGGGTGACAAACCCAGTCAATACGGATTTGAGGGACCTTGCGCCTTTGTCAATCAGCGCCTTGAAAAAACGGAAGTGAAAGACATTACCGACAGCAGTCGCATCAGCGGACCGCTCCAATGGGTCGCCATACAGGACCGCTATTTCCTCACCAGTATCATCCCGAAAACGCCTGTCGAAAGCCAGGTGGATTTGTCCCTGGATAGCCAAAAGACCCTTATCGCCCTATTTCAATACCCACTGCAGAGCATCCCGGCGGACGGTCAACAAACAACCGTCTTTGATCTGTATTTAGGGCCCAAAAGTGTCAGTACGCTCCAGCAGGCCGGATTCGACCTCGACAAGGCCGTTAATTTCGGCTTCTTCGATTTCATCGCCAAACCTTGTCTCTGGCTTATGAATCGGTTACATCAACATATCCCCAACTACGGTGTCGCCATCATCGTTCTAACGGTCCTGATCAAAATCCTGTTCTGGCCGCTCGGCAATAAAAGCTACAAATCCATGAACGAAATGAAAAAGCTTCAGCCCCTCATGGCCGAGATCCGAGAAAAATACAAAGACGACAAGAAAAAGATGAACGAAGAAGTCATGGGGTTGTATAAAACCTACAAGATCAACCCCCTTGGCGGATGTCTGCCCATGGTGGCGCAGATACCCGTCTTTTTTGCCCTATACCAGATGCTGTACGGCGCCATTGAGCTGAGACATGCGCCCTTTTTCGGATGGATCAATGATTTATCCGCCCCGGATCGTCTCTTCGATTTAGGGAAATTTGGCCTGTCCATTCCCTTTATGGAGCCCCCATACGGTATCCCGGTATTGACGATCATCATGGGCGCAACCATGCTCATCCAACAGAAACTACAGCCACCGGCCGGCGATCCGACCCAAGCCAAAATGATGATGTTCATGCCGATCATTTTTACGGTCATTTTCATCAACTTCTCGTCCGGATTGGTTTTGTATTGGCTTGTCAATAACGTTCTGTCAATCGCCCAACAGTATTATGTGTCACGAAAAAACGCTTAAGGATGGAGGCAACATATGACAGGTTTAGAATTTGAAGGTAAAACCGTCAAAGATGCGATTGAAACTGCATGTTCAAAATTGAACGTTTCTTCACGCGAACTTAAATACGATGTAATATCAAATGGTTCAACCGGTATCTTCGGTTTTGTGGGCGTTAAAAAAGCCAAAATTCGTGTACTGAACGCTCTCAATACCGAAACGGCGTCCGGATCCGGCAGACAGCCGGCAGAAGACACGCCGTCCCAATCTACCGGAATCAATCCCCGGGAAGCGATTTCCTTGGTGGACGAGGCCTTTAAAAACACGCGGGAGAATGTTCACCCCAAAAAGGATTACGACACGAATAAACGCCATAAGCCGTTTGGAAAAAAACGCGCCCACTCCACGCAGACAACCGACAGCCAACCTGCCAAGTCGATCGAACCGGAGGAAACCATTGCCGACAACCAACGGGATCTCGTGGATCTCCCATTTTCGGAAGCGCCTTCTTCGGAACAGCGAGCGGATACTGTCACGCCTCTGGACACACGGATTCCGGAAATGTCGCCATCCGAAACCGTTGCCGCCGACTCGGACAACGCCCCCCAAACGGAAATGGACAGCGCTCCCGCTCAAAACCTCCAAGAGGTGGCCCAAATCGGCATGTCCGCTCTTCAAAAAATACTGGATCATATTACCGAGGGTGTCACCATTTCCCCGGAACAGACCTCGGACAAGCTGCTATTCCGCGTCGAGGGGGGCAATTCAAGCGTACTGATCGGCAAACGCGGTCAGAATATGGAAGCGATTCAATATATCATTGATAAAATCGTAAACAAAAACACCACCAAACATATCCGGGTTCAAATCGATGTTGCCGGGTACACGGAAAAACGAAAAGAGAACTTGATTAAAATGGCCGAACGCATGGCCCAAAAAACCAAGCGAACCGGAAAGCCATCCACCGTTGGGCCGATGAATGCCCAGGACCGCCGCATTATTCATATTACCTTAAAAAATGTTCGCGGCGTTCGGACCCAAAGCATCGGTGAAGGCTATTACCGCAAACTGATGATTTTCCCAAAGCAAGCCCCGAATCGAAAGCGAAACGACTCCGAACCCGCGGAAGCCGGGAATGAGAGCGCTTAAATGGATAACGCCACCATTGCCGCCATAGCGACGCCTTTTGGCTGCGGTGGAATCGGAATCATCCGGATTTCCGGACCGATGGCCTTTTCATTCGGCGCATCCGTATTTCGAAGCCGTGGTTCATCCGGCCGCTCTGCGCCATTTCAGCCGAAACCGGCGACCGCTTATGACTCTCACAAGCTGTATTTTGGCCACTGCATTGAGCCGAAAACCGGCCAGACCATCGACGAAATTCTGATCACCTTCATGCGTTCGCCGGCAACCTATACACGGGAGGATGTTGTTGAAATCCACTCCCATGGTGGCCCCTATATCCTTCAATCCATCCTGGAAATCGCCATTCAGTCCGGTATCCGGCCGGCCGAACCCGGAGAATTCACCAAGCGCGCCTTCCTGAACGGCCGCATCGACCTTACCCAGGCGGAAGCGGTGATTGATGTGATTACGGCAAAATCCAAGGCCGCTCTCCAATTGGCCAATGCGCAAATTCAAGGACAACTGCGGTCCTCCATTGAAAATTTACGGAATCCGCTTCTGGAGATTCAAACCCAGATCGAAGCCTGCATTGATTTTCCCGACGAAACCGGAGACCAGCCGATCCTAACCGAATCGATGCACCGTCGAATCACCGACATTATTTCCGAGCTTTCAACGCTGATAGACAAGTATGATCAGCATCATTTTTATCGAGAAGGCGTGTCCATGATTATCGTCGGCGCACCCAATGTTGGCAAATCCTCCCTGATGAATCGACTGCTGCAAAAGGATCGTGCCATTGTCACGGATATTCCCGGTACCACACGTGATCTGATTGCAGATACCTTTTTGGTGGACGGTGTTCCCATCACCATTACGGATACGGCCGGCATCCAAACCACCAGCGACCCTATCGAACAGATGGGAATACTGCGGGCCCGACAGCATGTTGCAACCGCCGATCTGGTATTGTTTGTAATCGATGCCACAACTTCTGTCAGCGCTACGGAGATTCAGTTCCTCGAACAATTACACAACAAAAAGATTCTGCTGGTTGTCAATAAAATGGACCTGATTCCATCCGGTATTCTGCCGGACGTATCGTTTCTGCCTTCGAACACGCCCCAAACTGCGATCTCTGCCCTGACCGGATACGGCATGGTCGATCTCAAACGCACCATGATGCATGCGCTTTTGCAAAGCCATCCGGATACCGAAACCACCATCGCTCCCAATTTGCGACAAACAATTGCACTCAAGAACTGCCGCGATGCCTGTTCCGCCATTCTGTCGGCCGGGCAGCATCCGCCGGCATTGGAACTGGTGGCCATCGATCTCCAGGATGCCATTGGAAATCTGGATGCCATCCTGGGCATCCATGTGACCAACGATGTGTTGGACAGAATATTCAAAAATTTTTGCATCGGGAAATAGCCGTGTCGATCACCAGAATCCACCATTTCTTTCAAACCGCAACCATCGTCGGGCGCACCATCCCCTCGAAAATGTTTCACGTGAAACAATTGCTATAAGGAGCTTTCAAATGGCTGATTTGGATTTTACAACATTTTTTAAACAATATGAAGCGCTGGTTCGGACGGTGGAACAGGCGTTTGAACGGGTAAAAGTCGATTTCCCCCAGGAAGTGACCTGTCAGCGGGGATGTTCGGACTGCTGCCATGCCCTGTTTGACCTTACCGTGATTGAGGCGCTCTATATCAACCACCATTTCAACCGGGTATTTGATGGTCCGGCCAGAGAACGTCTACTGGAAAAGGCGAATCGTGCCGATCGCAAAATCTACAAAATCAAAAAATCGGCCTACGATGATCTCCAAAAGGGAAAAACCGAAATCGAAATTCTTGGGTCCATCGCCATGGAGCGCGTTCGTTGTCCGTTGCTGGACGAATCGGATACATGTGAATTATACGATTTTCGACCGATTACGTGTCGCTTATATGGGATTCCGACGGCCAGCGACGAAGTAAGTCATACCTGCGGTAAATCCGGGTTTGTTCAAGGCAAACCGTATCCAACCGTGAAATTGGACCAGATTCACCAACGACTGTATCAGATGTCGGCAGACCTAGTGGCATCCATCCCCACTCGCTTTTCGAAAATGGCGGATATTTTGGTGCCCCTTTCCATGGTCCTGCAGACCATCTATGATGAAGAATATCTGGGCATTTGTGCACCCGAAGCCGAGGGGGAAGGGGAGGGGAAAAATCAATCATGACGACCGAAAAGGAAGAAACGGAACAACGGAAAAAAGCGGTGTTTGAGGCCATGTCTCCGCGTCGCCAGTCGCACATTCTAAAAAGGGGATACGATAAATGGGATCCGTTCCTGGAACCCAAAGATCCCATTGATATTCGTCGAGATAAAACCAAACGAACCAGCCAGATGCTGATCCGGGAGTTTCTGCAGTCCAGAAAGTTGGAGGAGTACAGCAACGAATACGGACGGGGCGCTTTCGAGATCTGCCTTGGACTCATCAATGAAGAAGACCGCTGTCGCGGAATGTTCGATTTTTCTTGCTGGTATCAGAAGTTACTTGAGCAAGAGGGCCTTGAATAAGTCCCATCCCGTTTTTTGGATACCCCATGTCTGTTTTCCAAGAGATTCGCAACTGGATTCTGGATCGCATACGCACGGATCATCGCCTGACAAGCCATGAACTCGCGCTGCGGTGTAAGCGCGCCTTTCCACTTTCTTCGGATATTTATCGTCGCGCGATTTTCGATTTGTTATCCCGGGGAGAACTGAAGTTCACTTACCTGCATGGTTGTTCCTTTCTTGAAATCTCCCATGATCGACCGGTGCGTATTTCGGATCATATTTGGATACAGCCCCCACGAAATCCGGTTGCCGCTTCGGCCGGAACCGACGTGATTGCCATTACCATAGCGCCGGGTGCAGCCTTTGGACTAGGAGATCATGCCACCACCCGTTTGGCCTTATGTCTGTTGGATAGCGCGCTCTCTCCCGACGCGAGAAATCGTCCGCATTGTATGAGTACCGGCTTGGATATTGGGACCGGGTCGGGAATACTGGCCATTGCGATGGCGATGATGGGGGTCGATCACGTGGCAGCGGTGGACACAGATTCCTGTGCAGCATATGAAGCGAGCGAGAATGTTCGCCTCAACCAATTGGAGGATCGCATCGATGTTCGCGTGGGCGGTATGGATACCTGGGGTCGGCTTTGTGATTGCGTTACCGCCAATTTACGGTTGCCGACTCTATTGAGGTTGCGGGATTCCATTGTTCGAATCATGAGACCCGGTGGGAAATTGATACTATCGGGAATCAAGTCGATGGAAGTGGATTCGGTGTTGTCTTCCTACACCCGAATCGCTTTTGAGTGGGAGCGCTCCCAAACCCAGGATGACTGGTCGGCGGTACTGCTACAAAAACGATTTTCCGAGGGATGCGGGCGCCGATCCGGATAGAATGGCGAGAAATTTTCGAAAGACCCCCTTGGAAGCGACGTTCTTCTTCCGGTTGTCCTGTTGGACCAGTTGGATCACCAGCAGTGTTGAAATCATCAGCGGAAAAGGCGCCACTTGAAAAATTTGAGCTGGGATGGCATCAAAGCGGTTTTGCAGGTAAATCGCGGCGACTTGCAGAAAGGCAAAAAGATAGGCTCCCATGCAAGCACGAATGGGATTCCATCCGCCGAAAATGACCAAGGCCAGCACGATCCAACCAGTACCCTCTGCGCCCTGGGGTCGCCCCCAGCCAGGTTTGAAACACAGCGCAAAAGAAGCCCCGGATAATCCCACAAGCGCGCCACCGATTCCGGAATATACGATTTGATGGAACTGTGGTCGAATTCCCCGGGCATAGCAGGCCAAGGGATTCTCTCCAACCGCTCGCAAGGTCAGTCCCATTCGGGTGTAAAAAAGAAACCAGGTGGATAGCGGGATCAAAAGCAAACTACAATATACCAATATATTGTGGTTAAATAGTATTGGACCTACAACAGGAAGATGGCGAAGGAACGGAAGGGGACTGTCGCCGATTTGCGGTCCATTGAGTCGTGCGTAGGCGTTTCCAAGGAAATAGGCCAAGTCCTTGGCCATGAGTGCACACACAAATCCGATGGCCACTTGTGAAACCCGGCAATAAAGACTGAGTGCGGCGATGCCGGCACCGATTATACCGCCCACAAAGGTGCCGGCACCGATTCCGATCAGAATACTTTGGGTTTGGTAAGCGACGCTGAACGCGGTCATGGCCGAAAGCAAAATGGTACCGTCCAGCGACAGGTTGATGACACCGGCCTTCTCGGAAATGGTTTCACCGATCACGGCAATGATGACCGGTGTCGCGCTGGCGACAATACCGGCAAACAGTATGACGGGATCCGGTAGAATCATGGGGTGCCTCCTCTTGATGCGGAGGGTCGGCGTTTGGATCGCCATCCCTGGAAACAAATAGCGGAAAGGACCATCAATCCTTGCAAGACCCCGCTGAAAGAGGAGTCCAGTTGAAGCGCCATGGGGAGTTGAATACTGCCGACATTGATGCCGGCAAAGAAAAAGGCAATGATGGTTGCCGCCAAAATTCGGTAATTGGACAACATTACCACCATCAATGCCAGATATCCATAATTACAGGATATGGCGGGTATCAGGCGGTGGTAGATCCCGGTTACCTGAATATTCCCCGCAAGACCGGCAAAACATCCAGCAAGCATCATTGTCAATAGCAGGTACCGGTCCGTGCGAAGTCCCAATAAAAAGGAGGCGCGAGGATTGCGACCGATAGCATTGATGGCGAGTCCAATGCGTGTATGGCGGAGGAGAAAGGTGGTGACCAGAATGGCTGCGATGGCCAAAACCAATCCAAGAATCGATAAGCGATAGGAGAGGAGTGTCGGAAGCCAGACAGCGGGTGGAAACAATTCCGTTCCACTCATGGAGGCCATACCCGGTCGTTTCCAGGGGCCGAAAATGAGCCAGAGGATCAATCCTTGCGCCAAAAAATTCATTCCCAATCCTGCGAATATTTCATTTACGCCACCTCTGGTTTTTAAGTATCCAGTGAACAGCGCCCAAAGTCCGCCGCCCATCATGGCCGCAAGCATGGAAATGAAGAGGGCGCTCATCGGACAGCCAACGAACCATTCGCTGCGCAAAACACCAGTACTGAATACGGCTCCAATCATGACTTGCCCTTCGATTCCGATGTTCCAGAGGTTGATGCGGAAGGTATACAGCAATCCGGTAGCGCAGAGGACAAGCGGTATCCATACATTCAGGACCTGGACAATTTTTTGCCAGGAACCAATCGACCCCTTCAGCAAGTGACCATATACCGATAAGGGAGACGTTCCCACAGTCAGAAGGACGAGAGTAGCCAAAAGAAGTGCGACACCAAGTGTAACAAGGATGGATGGGATGGGAATCCAGGCGCGAGCGACTCGCGTTGCCGGTAGGTGATTCAAATGGGTTTGATTGGATCGTTGCAAACAGGGGCCTCTTTTCATGGAGCACCCGCGATCGCGCTTCCCAGATAATTGATATCGGTTTGATCCGCCATCAAATGCCGTATAACACAACCGTCGAAAAAAACCAAAATCCGGTCTGCGTAGGTAAGGATTTCTTCCAGGTCGGGTGAGCTGAAAACGATGCTGGTCTTCTGTTGACAATATGTCCGCAGACGGCTCCACATGTCGGCGCTGGACGCCATATCCAAACCTCTTGTGGGATTTTCAAGCAATAACAGCGAGGGATTGGGAGGAATGAAAGAAAGAAGCAATCTCTGCTGATTTCCTCCGGACAGTCGATTTACCGTCGTAGAGGGGCGTCCCTTGATATCGAATGCGGATATGCTGTTTTCCGTTTGAGATAAAATCGCTTTCCATGGAAGAATCATGGTTTCATGGAATTTTATCAGCGCCATGTGATCGGCAATGGAAATTTCGGAAATCAATCCCTCTTCAAGACGGGCGGCCGGCATGAAAAAGACGCCGTGCGGTTGGAGTTCATGATATCGATAGTTTTTCATATGCTGGTCGCGGAGTCGGAGAGACCCTTCTTCTGCACGAAGAAGCCCGGCGGCAAGCCGAAGAAAGGCCTCTTGTCCACTACCTTCGAGACCGGCAAGACCGATGATTTCTCGCTCTCGAACGATCTCGCTGCATTGAATCAGACCACTGCGGCCATAAGAAACGGATGCGCGATCCATGGTCAGAACCGGAACCCCCACTGCAGGTTTCCGGTCTGGAGGGCAGTGTTTCGGTGGTTCTCCGAACATGCTCTCCAACAGCGTTGCGGTTGAAAAAGGGCGATCCATCTGAATCGCCAGGGATCCGCGGCGCAGAACGGCGACATGATCACAAAGCGCTTCGACATCCTTGATTTTATGGGAGACCAGCAGAATTGTTTTTCCATCGCCGGCCAATTTTCGAAGCGCTGAAAAAAGCATTTCCTTTTGTTGCGTGGATATGCCGGTGGTCGGTTCGTCGAGAATCAGCGCGTCGACACCAAGGGAAAGCAGGCGTAGAATTTCGAGTTGTTGGCGTTCACCGATGGTCAGGGTTTCCAACGATTGGTCGGGTTGGAGTTGAAAGCCGAGTGTTACGGCGGAGTCAGTCAATTGTTTCCCCACTACCGTCTTTGATTGACGCCCAAGAAGCGGATTTCCGAGCCGGTAATTATCCAGCACCGTGAGCCGAGGAAAATCCATGGGTTCTTGGTATAACATGCCGATACCGTAACGAAGGGCTTGCATGGGATTGCTCAAGCGAACCGGTTGGTTATTGATCAAGGTTTCACCGCTTGAACATTCGGTATACCCACTGAGGATCTTCATCAGGGTGCTCTTTCCAGCGCCGTTTTCTCCTAAAATTCCATAAATGCATCCGGCCGAAAAGGTAATGGAGATGTCCTGATTGGCATTGACCGAGTCAAAGCGTTTGCAAATTTTTCGTAGCTCGATTTGCATGCGAACCGGAATGGGGAACAGGCCGTATGATAGAGGACAAGGCATAACGCCGCACGCGACGGCCCAACATGTGCGAAGCGGCGTCCCCCTAATGAATCGGAGCGGCCAAGGGTGCAACAAGACGGCCGCCCCCCGAAAACGCGCTATTGGGCGCTGCTCTGACCGGTCATCCCTTTCAGCAGTTGCGGCATATACCAGATTTTTTTATCGTCGGCTGTTTCCCCGGCTTTCAAAAATTCGCTGCCGTCCTGGTACCGTAACGGACCACTGAAAAGGTTGATTTTTTGTAGTCCCATTTGTTCGATAAAGGCATTCACGGCCGAGGTGGTCGATGCCGAAAGCGCCGGTCCCATAAAAAACCCGACCGCGCTGTGCTCTTTGTCATTGATATTCTTCCAATCCGGGCCAACCCATATCCATTTTGATTTCCAGGTGCCCTCCAGGGAACTCTTGATAAAATCCACGTAGCTCGGGCCCCAGTTAAAATACGGAACGCCGAGACAGCCTTCTGCGCCGACACTGCAAGCGCCGACATAATCATAGGGAATCGCCCATACCGATTTCCCCTGTTTTCGCTTTTGCTGGGCCACGACCACCGCTTCGGTCGTATCGATTCCGGAGACGATCACGTCAAAACCGGAATCGTAAAATTGCTGGCTCACCTGGGTTGGATCGGCGGTCACACCGGGAATGTTAAACCAGAACCCGATCCAGTTGACCTGGAAAGTGAGGTCGTTGGGGTTTTTTCCGAGAACGGTCTCCCAAGCGTAACGCGCACCGAGATAGCAGGATACAGCCAAACGTCTTGTTTCTTCGTTGATGAGGGGACCAAGGTAACCGATTTTTCCGGTTTTACTGGTCATGGCGGCGGCAAAACCGGCAATCATTTTCCCATATTCCATTCGCCCCATGAGATTGCTGAGGTTCGCCGGGGCTTTGCCGGTCAGGACATCGTCTCCGGAAATATGCAAAAAATGAATATCGGGATGAATTCTGGCTGCCTCGCGAACGCCATCCTTCATATCGTCTGAATTGGCGATGATGAAGCGGACCCCTTTTTCCGCCATATCGTCGACCAGTTGGGTGATGGTAACGCCCGGCCGGTCGGCGGGGTTGACCTTATCGATATACATCATTTTCACCCCGGGAACCCGGGCCTGGGCGTATTCGCCGGCTTCATAATGCGCCTGGCTCCATCCATGATCATTATACGGGCCGACCAACAGCAGTCCGAAGGTAAAGGATGGTTTTTCGGCAGCAGCGGCGATTCGGTCCGTCAGGGGAAAGCCCGAGATTCCGAAAAAAAACAGACAGGCCAACGTTACGACGAATCTTTTCAGCATATGATTTCCCTCCTACATGGTTCTCGGCATCAATAGCCGTGCTCCGTTTTTCGTTGTTTGGTTTGTTGTGGAATCGTCGACCAGCGTGACAGGAAACGGTTATCGTCATAACAAAATGTGGTTGATTAGTAAAGTTCTGCCTGAAATGGGAGGGGGGTGCCCAACCGAATTCATCGAAGATAGGGGGCTTTCTGAAAAAAATCATCTAAAATCAGATTGAACCCGTAGGCCAATGTTGTGTTGAAAATCTCGTCTTTGGCAAACCAACGCAAATATTGTCCTTCCGTCAAATGGATCTGCCGGATGTCCAAATCCGCCGTCTGCCAATAGGTATATTCGATGCGATCATCGAATTCGAAAACAGAGACCAACTGAAACTCGCTCAAATCATAGCCGATCTCTTCTTTCATTTCTCGAACGATGCATTGCGCCGGGGTTTCCCCGGACTCCACATGACCTCCGGGTAAATCCCAGAAGTTGGGGTACGGAATTGCGGGGTTGTCGTCACGCAACACCAGTAAGACCTGGTGACAGGAATTCAGAAAGATCATGCTGCAGCCCTTGCGTTTTGCTTGAATTGGAAACGAGAGATCCATATCACTTCCTTGTCTTCGACAGACCACAATTTCGTTTCGGGGAGTTCACTATAAGATGCAAATTCGACGTGGAGGATCGCTCTCGACAGAATTTTCAGTACGATGCGATTTGTGGAGGATAAAAGGCAAGACATTGTCCGGGTTCACGTCGGTTCGGATCAGATTATCCGAGTGGGCTTTTATACCGGTATCCGGTTCGCAGTGACGAATGTGGGGACTGAAAATTTGATATAACCGAGGATACATTTCCCCCAGCAGGATCTGCCCCATCAGAGTTCGAAACAGATCATGCATCCGTTTCTGGTCGGAATAGGTTTCCGCCGGTTCCTGTTTACCGTCATCATACAAATGAAAACGACGGAACTTTTCGGAAGTACTCATCCGGTCGATGTACCCTGCCTGACCGGTGGTTCCGTTTGCAAAGGTCAACTGGAATACGGACTTGATTTCCAATGGGAAAATACCATCCGATATACCGGTTTTCAAGAGCTCGGCCTGGAGCGGTCTGATCCAGTAACGGCCTTCGTCTTTGCCGATGGGTAATCCGGAAGCGGGTGTTGCCCGCTCGAAATTCGTGAATTGGGAAATGGAATATCGGATGCCGATCCGACATCTCTGGCGAAAAGTATTGGACTTGCCGGCATTTTTCTTCGAAGAATAAAAAAGGTGCCGACCCCAACGACCGATTCGGGTGCTTATTGTTGAGGAGAATTCGTTTGATCCCTCACCACATCCCTCGTTGATGGTTTCAAATTTAAAAAACTCGGTTCGTGGATCGCAACCGGAAATGATATGGTACAGATCCGAAGGTGAGAACAAATGACCCTGCAAGACCTTTCCTGAATTACCATCGATAAACGGTCCAAGAATGTGGGTCATGACATCATTGAATTTTTTTGCCACTGGTATCTGATTTACCTGCATGATAATCTCTGTGTCTATATGGAATCCCGCACACGTCGGTTCGCTCGTTGGAAAATTTCGAATTTCTCCTAGGCTTTGCGACAGATACCATGCAATAGTTATACCATTTTTTTCATGATTGAATTTATGGGAAATTTTTATAAGCAACCGCCAACGAAACCGCAACGCAGTTACAAAGAGGTCATTGCCGAGTACAAAAATTTCCCATCTGGACAACGTCGAGAGCAGTCGCTACAGCGCAAGGGCTGCCAAAAATCCTCCGTGAATGGCATCATTGATTTTGCCGGGCCGGATACAATCTCCGACGACATCGAACGATATGCCCATGTCCCTGATTTCATCCGAAAGCCTCCTGACGGGTCGCGATCCGGACGCCAATACCACCTGATCGAAGGTCTGTTGTTCTTCCTTGCCATCCTTCTGGAAAAAAACGGTTCCCTGACGAATGGCGCTGACTTTCGCTCCAGTTACAATTCTCACCCCGAAACGCTTGAGACTGTCAAATAAAACCCAACGCGTCGATTTGCCAACGTCGGCGCCGGCCTTGGGCAACATTTCAAAAACGGTAACCCGGGAGCTGCCCTGAAACATCAGTTCGCGAAGACGCTCCACGCTTTCCGCCTCATAGGTGAACAGAAAATGGAGAGTCTCGGGGTTGAGGGTTCCCTTGGCGGCGACGAACAAAGCGGTTTCCAATCCCACGGCGCCGCCGCCGATGATCGCCACGGATCGACCGAGAAGCGGGCTTTTTCCGAGCACCTCCCACGATGACAGCACGGACGGGTCATCGATGCCCTGGATCGGCGGTAGGAGGGCCTCGGCACCTTCAGCGACGATGACATGATCGGGTTTCATTTTCCGTATAAACGCGATATCCACTTCCGTATTCAAATGGAGCGGAATGCCGTATTGATGAATCATGGCGCGGTAGTAACGGATGAACTCCAGGATTTCCTGCTTATGAGGCGGTGCTCCGGCAAGCCAGAGCTGGCCTCCGATATCCGGGGACTTTTCATAAATTTCGACCTTGTGTCCGGCCTTCGCGGCGGTTACGGCAGCTTCCAGACCGGCGGCTCCGGCACCGATCACCATAACATCCTTCGGCGAGTCGGTCTTTACAATATTCCGTTCGCCTTCAAAACCGGCGCGTGGGTTCCCCACACAAAATACGGGCATGCCGCTGAACACCTGGTCGGTGCAACCCTGGGAACAGGCCACACAGGGACGGATTTCGTGGGCGCGCCCTTCAAACGCTTTCCGCGGCCATTCCGGATCGGCGATCAACACACGACCCAGATTCACCATGTCTGCATATCCGTCCCGGATGATTTTTTCCGCTGCTTCCGGATCGGCGATACGGTTTGAAGCCATCACCGGAACCGAAACGGCCTTTTTGATATTCAAGGCGAGATACGCATAGGCGGAGCGGGGCAGTTCCATGGGCAATTGCGGCACACGGGTTTCGTGCCATCCGCCGGTGACATTGATGACGTTGACGCCTGCCTTTTCGTAGGCCATTGCAATGATCGGGGTTTCCGCATCGGTATTGCTTCCGGCCACGAAATCATTGCCCGCCATTCGGACACTGAGCGGGTAGTCTTCCCCCAAGGCACTGCGCAAATCAGAAATCACTTGTCGAGGGAATCGAAGTCGATTTTCAAAACTACCCCCGTATTCGTCGCAGCGCTGATTTCGAAGGGGAGACAGAAACTGGGTGAGAAGATAACCACCCGACGCGATGACTTCCACTCCGTCGAATCCCGCTTCCTTCGCCCGCAGGGCCGCCTCTTTGAAGGAAACCCTCACCTGTTGGATATCTTCCGGTGTCATTTCCCGGGGAGTTGTTTTGGAGTAATTGGAATGGATCGAAGACGGCGCCATGGGGGTCTGCCCGTTGATCAGGATGGGGTGGGAATACGCACCGGCATGAAAAAGTTGAACCCATGGGCTGGCCCCCTCGGAGCGAATGATATCGGTCAGTTTCCGGAAGTCGGAAATAGCCCGGTCCTCGTCGAGAGAAAGCACCAACAAGCCCGAACCGATGAAGTCGACACCCACCGGACCGACGGTGACGATACCGGCGCCGCCGGCGGCCTTTTCACGAAAGTAATGATAATACCGATCATTGAGATTCCGGTCATGGGAGTACAGCAATCCCAAGGCAGGGTAGGCGATGCGGTTTTTAATTTCAAGGCGGTTAATCCTGATGGGGCTGAACAGATGATGATACATGGTTTCTCCTTTTCCGAAAGTCTCATGGAAAGTATTAAAGGCGCGACGCACACCTCATGTTTCCATCAAGGTATCGAACGCTGTTTGGATGTCGTTGTTCATCGGGTTTCCATCCTATTCGGTCCGACGAAACATGCCCGGTTTTGGTCCATTATCGGGAGGACCGGCAAAGGCCTGGGCTTTCATCATCCAATCCACGGCCACTTGTCCCCGGACGTCCAGGTTTGTGTCATCCACATGCCTTCGCTGGGTCACTACCAGACAGAAATCTTCCGCGGAACCACGCACCAGATCTTCGGTCCCCTCCGGTCCCCAGGTCCACAGGGCTCCTGAAGGGGCGGCGAGTTCCACCCGCACGGGCTTTTCCGGTATTTCCAGGTTTCGGTTTGCGAAACTCCAGCCAAACGTTTTCACCCCCAGGTGGGCGATATGATGCAACCGGTCGCCTGGTGTGCGGCGAATGGCAAGTACATCGGCCACATCCTGACCATGCGCCCAGGTTTCCATCAACCGAGCGGTGGCAAAGGATTTGGCGCTCATGGGCGGGCCATACCAGGGCAACCGGTCTTTAGGGTTCAGGCGCACCAGGGCGCTTACGAGCAGGCCGCGTTCCCTGCGCCACCAGGCAAGCAACGCAGTATTGGTCATCTGGCGTCCTCGGGTCAGTGTTCTCCGGTTGAAGCTCTCGAAACTATCCAGTTCCTTGAACAGCGCTTCCGCATTCCGCGCAAAGGTTTCGGCATCCGTGACCGCTTCGTGCGCGGCAGCATCGAAATAGGCGATATGACAAATCTGATCTTTCACGCTCCATTCCGCACAATGGGTCCGCAGGGCCCATTCATCCGGCTCGAGTCCCGCTACCATGGCATCCAGATCCTGATATTCATCCTGTAAATCCCGGCAAATCGCTTCCATCCGTTTTCCTTTCAATCCTTGACGGTGATCAGACTTTTGATGCCCCCGACGATATAGGTGACCGTCTCCCGCCCGATGTTCGTGATGTCCTCCGGCCGGCGCCGCCATATTTTGTAATACATGCCCAACCACATGAAGATAGCCGTCGTGCAGACGGAAACGACTTCCGCTGAGATTCCGGAGGCGAACGTCAACCCCAGGCCGTCCTTCACCTGAAGCAGGGCATGCTGGACGTCCGTCGTCATTTTCAGCATGAAATTTCGTCGTGCGCTGATGAACTGATCACTGAGTCCGATGGCTTCATCATACAGCAGCAGCGCCTTGTCCGGGTGATTTTGGCACAGCTCCTCGAAAAACGCCATCCCGGCCCTTTCGATACCCTCCAATGTGGTTCCGGTTTCGGCAAAGGCCTTCCCCGCAACCTTGCGGATATAAAGTCCGATATCATCCAACACCGCCACCAGGAGTTCCTCCTTGTTTTGAAAATATCCATAGACCGTCCCCACGGATACTTCGGCTCGCTCGGCGATATCCTCGATCTTGGTCTTGCGGTAGCCATTCCGGGCAAACAGGGTTTCGGCGGCGTTGAGAATCGTCCGGCGCCGAAGCTGTTTTTCCCGCTCTCTTCTCAGAGAACTAGCGGAAGGTTTGTTGTTTTCCAGTGGTTGGTTCATCATTCAGCCCAGCATCAATATCCCGACATCTTGAAAATGATCTCACTCATGACCTCACTGGCACCTCCGCCGATGGCCAGTAATCGCGAATCCCGATAGGCCCGGGAAATCCACATTTCGTTCATGAACCCCATTCCTCCATGCATTTGCAAACAACCGTCCGTAACCTTATTCATCAGGTTGCCGGCCAGAAGTTTACCCATGGATATTTCCCGCGTAACATCCTGTCCGTTCTCCTTCATGCGCACAATATGATATGCCAACTGCCGCAATGCTTCGGTTTCGGCGAGCCACTCGGCCATGCGGTGCCGCAGCACCTGCTTCGTGATCAATGGTTTTCCGAAAACCACACGTCCCTTCAGGTATTCAGCGGTCCTGTCGATGATGTTTTTGGCGGAGACATAGGCCATGGGCAATACCGCGAAACGCTCGTGCTGAAACTGCATCATCTGCTGAATAAAGCCGTGACCTTCCACCCCGATGAGATTTTCAGCCGGAATCTTCATGTCGTCGAAAAACAGCTCGGCCGTATCCGAAGATCGCATGCCCAGTTTATCGAGTTTTTTACTGACGACGAAACCGGGAAGATTCGTGGGCACGACGAACAAGGAAAAAGAATGATGCCCGGGTTGATCGCTGGTGCGTGCCAGCAGGGTCAGAAAATCCGCCTGGGTTCCGTTGGTTATGTAGGTTTTGGATCCGTTCAGAATGTAATGGTCGCCCTCGCGCCTGGCAAAAGTGGTGATGGCCGCCACGTCCGAACCGGCCCCGGGTTCGGTGACGGCAATGGCGGCGACCATTTCGCCGGCGATGGCGGGTTTGAGGTAGGTTTCCTTCAGGTATTCGCTACCGAACTCGGCGATGGCCGGTGTGGCCATGTTGGTTTGAACCGTGATGGCCATGGGAACACCACCACAATTGGCGGCAGCCAGCTCCTCGATAAAGGCCGTCTCGGCCCAGAAATCCATATTCTGCCCGCCGTATTTCGTATCGTAGCGGATGCCTAAAAAACCGAGATCGCCCATTTTTTTAAACAAATCGTGAAGGGGAATAATGCCGTTCTCCTCCCATTCATCCACATAGGGGTTGATCTCCTTGTTCACGAAATCCCTCACTGCCTGCCGCACCATAACGGCTTCCTTATTGAAATACAATTCCTTTGCCACGTTTCACCTCCCGTTGCGTATTCCTAACAGCTCCCTGGCTTCTAAAGCCGTAGCCGGTTCTTTACCCATTTCACGGACGATTTTCACCAGCGCTTCCACGAGCTGCCCGTTATCCGTGGCCTTTTCTCCGCTTGGCAGGTAAAAAGTATCTTCCAGGCCGGTTCGCACGTTGCCGCCGAGTTCGATGCATTTTCGGTGAAGCTCCCAGATTTTTTCCCTGCCCGGACCGGTGGCGATGACCTGCCAATGGGCGTTTTCCGGTAGTTCTTCCTTCAAGATCGGAAGTAGATCTCCCCGGGCCGGCATACCGGAGTCCACCCCCATGACGAATGAAAGATGGGGATCTCCGCGGAACATACCGGCGGCCTTGTACATGCCGACGCTGCGCACGATCCCGGTATCGAAACATTCAAATTCCGGGATCACGTTATGCGCCGTCATCACATCCAAAAACCGTTTCACTTTCTCGACGGGATTGTCGAACAGAATGGGCGACCAGGCCCAGACACCATCCTGTCGAATTTTCAGATAATTCAATGAGCCGGCATTGCAGGCCGCCATTTCCGGCTGAAATTTCTCAAGGCAGGCAAGGGGGCCGGATATATCCGCACCCACCACGCCCGTGCTCATGTTGATGATCATCTCGGGCACTCGTTTTTTAATCGCCGCCAGAATATCACCGACTTCCTGCAAGTCCCAGGTTGGCCAAGCGCCGGCGCCCGCTTGTTGGGATCGGAAATGGGCATGCACGATGGTAGCGCCGGCGTCGAACGCCTGCTTTGCAGCGGCGGCCATTTGTTCCGGAGTCACCGGTACGTTGAAGCGATTGGGGTCAGTCAATACGCCTGTAATTGCACAGGTGACGACGACTTTATCCTTATCGGCCATTACTTCCTCCTTTGTAACCAGTCAGGTGTTTGGGCTGAAATTCTGGTTGCTCATTTGTGTTTTCGTTTTGCGCTTTTTTGCACTTGTAAGCTTTCAGCCTTGAACTTTTATTATTTTCCCGTAAACCGGGGTTCCCGCTTTTCCAGATAGGCCAGAATTCCTTCACGCGCGTCTTGGGTTGCGGCAACCTTCGCCAGCTTTTCCGACAAATGGTCCAGGGCTTGCTCAAACGGCATATCGGCAACGGCATAGAACGCTTCTTTGCCGATTTTCATGCCGATGGGGCTTTTGGTCAGGAGCATCTTCAACACCCGGTTCACTTCCGGATCCAGTTCTTCGGGGGCTACCATGCGGGTTATCAGGCCCATTTCCAGCGCTTTCTGGGCGGTCAGTTTTTCTCCCAGCAACACCATCTCCATGGCTTTCTTGCGCAGCACATTACGGAAAATGAGCGCGCCGATCATCATGGGAAACAGACCGACATTGACCTCCGGCGTACCGAATGTGGCATTGCTGCCGGCGATAACGATATCACAGGCCAGCATGAAACCGGTGCCGCCCGCAACGCACGCGCCGTTCACCCGCGCCACTGTCGGCTTGGGAAATCCGCTCAGCTTTTTCAGCAGACGGGCGTATTGTTGAAACGCCGTCATCCCGTCCCCGCTTGCCATACCGGCCCCCAGATCGGCGCCGGCACAAAAAGTTCTCTCCCCGGCGCCGGTAACACAAACCACGCGGACACCGTCATCTTCCCGGGCCTTTTCCAGGTGGTGCAAAAACAATTCCAGGGCTTGGGCGCTGATGGTGTTCCGTTGTTTTTCACGATTGATGGTGAAGTAGGCAACGCCTTCCCTAACCTGATACAGCAAATCAGAGGCATTCATTTTCTACCGTCTCCTTTCCCAGCGAGTTCCGATGGTTTTTTAAGAATTCGTTCCACCAGCCGGGTCTTCCGTCAAATCCGTGTCTTTGGTAATTTCCACCAGGATCTGTCCCGGCGCCACCTTATCATTGACGGTCGCATTGATTTTGGCCACCACGCCGTCGAACGGCGCGCACAAGGTGGTTTCCATTTTCATGGCGCTCACAACCATGACCGCCTGGCCTTTTTTCACCCGTTCTCCTTCCGCTACCGGTACGGCGACGACCACCGCCGGCATGGGAGGTGTAATCTGATCCGGCAAGTTCGCCCCGCGTCCTTTTGGAACACGTCGGGTGAGTTGATCAAGGTCCTGGACCGTATAGGTTCGACCGTTGATCACGATGATTTTACCTTCCGAGCCGTCCATGACCCATGCATTCACCAAGCCGGTCCGCCCGCTGACATTGACCGCCATGTGAATCCAGTGATCGGCAACGACTTCATATTCGACTTCGTAGACGCCGTCGCCCAGCCGCAGATTCAGTTGTCGATCGTGCTGATCTATGACTTCAACGGAAAAATCCGTCTGTTCGATCTTGAGTTTGTATTCCACTTGTGTGTCTCCTTTTCGCGGTGGCGCCCACGTTTTATTACAGTCGCCAGTTTCCCAGCTGAAGCCAGGGGGAGTTCGGTTCGGCCAGTTCTGACACCATCCCCTTTTTTCGCCGCTGACCGGCCATCTCGTAGATGATATAGGCCAGCGCCGCCAGCGCCGCCTCATCCAGCGGTTGCCGCCAATTGTTGAAATGGGTGGCGATAAAATCCGTAAACGTTTCCCCGCGTTGAAAGGGTTCCGAAGCCAGTACTTCCATCAGAAAGGCGATGGGTGTCTTTACTCCCAGGATAATATACTGGGAAAGGGCGCCGCGCATACGCGCGATGGCCTGGTCGCGATCCTCGGCCCACACGATCAGTTTGGAGAGGATGGGGTCGTATTCCACCGGCACCTCGAATCCGCTGTAAACGCCGCAGTCATTGCGAATTCCCGGACCAACTGGCTCCTTCAGAAAATGAATCTTTCCGGGCGAGGGCATAAATCCATTTTCCGGATCCTCGCCGTAAATACGGCATTCGATGGCGTGACCCCGACTGACTATATCCGCCTGGGTAAATCCGAGGGGTTCGCCTGCCGCGATGCGGATCTGTTGCCGGACAAGATCCATTCCCAGAATCATCTCCGTAATGGGATGCTCCACCTGAAGCCGGGTGTTGACTTCCAAAAAATAATAATTGTCGTCTTCATCCAACAGAAACTCCACGGTTCCGGCATTGATATACCCGGAGGCCCGGGCCGCTTCGACGGCCGCCCGCCCCATGGATTCGCGCAATTCCGTTGTCATGGCGGGTGAGGGGGTCTCTTCGATAATCTTCTGATGTCGTCTTTGAATGGAACATTCCCGTTCCATAAGATGAACCACATTTCCATGGGCATCGGCCAGAATCTGGAATTCCACATGGCGAGGTCGTTTCAGGTATTTCTCCAGATAGATAGCTCCGCTGCCGAAGGCTGCCTGGGCCTCGGCAGCCGCTTGACGACAGGCATCGGGCAATTCCGTTTCCGATTGAACCACGCGCATGCCCTTACCACCGCCTCCGGCAGCGGCTTTGATCAGGACCGGATAGCCCAGTTGTCGGGCTTCCGCCGTCAGAATATCCATATGAGATTCGGCCTTGATCATACCGGGGATAATGGGAACACCGCCCCGGCGCATGATTTCCCTGGCCGTGGTTTTGTCCCCCAGAGACTGTATCACCCGGGATGGGGGGCCGATAAACACCAGCCCTTCCTGTTCGCAACGCTCGGCAAAGGCGGCGTTTTCCGCCAAAAATCCGTATCCCGGATGGACGGCCTGAGCGCCGCATTCCCTTGCCGCCTGAATGATCTTCTCGATATCGAGATAACTGGCCGCCGGTTCGGAGGCGCCGAGATATAGGGCCTGATCCGCGTTCAACGTATGCAGGGCTTTTCGATCGGCATCCGAATAGACAGCCACGCTGGCAATCCCCATCTCCCGACAGGTGCGCATGACCCGCAAGGCAATTTCTCCTCGGTTGGCCACCAGAATTTTTGTAAACATGCTGATCCCTCAATTTTCATTACATTCTGAAAATACCATATCCGAATTCATCATCCCGAATGGGCGCATTCAAGGCCGCCGAAATAGACAGACCGAGCACATCCCGGGTTTTGGCAGGATCGATGATGCCGTCATCCCAAAGACGCGCCGTGCTGTAGTATGCATTGCCTTCTTTGTCGGCTGCGGCGATGATGGGATCCCGCAACGCTTTTTGTTCTTCGGGCGTCAACGGCGGCTTGCCAAGACGCTGATTCTGATCGTTGGTGATGGAAATCAAGACTCCGGCAGCTTCCGCGCCGCCCATGACCCCGATTTTACCATTGGGCCACATATACAGAAAACGCGGTGAATAGGACCGCCCGCACATGGCGTAATTTCCGGCCCCATAAGAGGCGCCCACGATGATCGTAAATTTGGGCACCGTGCTGGTGGCCACCGCATTGACCATCTTGTGGCCGTTTTTGGTGATGCCGCGCCGTTCATACTCCAAACCGATGATAAATCCATTGATATTCTGCAGAAAGACCAACGGGATCTTGCGTTTATCGCAGATTTGGATGAACTGGGTGGCCTTTTCGGCGCATTCGTTGAACAATACGCCGTTGTTGCCCAATATGCCCACGGGGTACCCGTGAATATAGGCATATCCGCATACCAAGGTCGGGCCGTACAACTCCTTGAACTCCAAGAATTCGCTGCCGTCCACAATGCGGGCGATGACTTCGCGGATATCGAACGGGGTGGCCAGATCACGACTGACAACTCCGTACAATTCCTTGGGATCGTAAATCGGCGGCTTGGGCGGTGCCATGGATAGATGCGCCTTTTCTCGTTTCGGCAGGTTGGCGACGATGTCACGAATAATGGAAATGGCATGAGCGTCGTCTTCAGCGATATAATCCGAAACACCGGATTCCATGCAGTGCAGCAGCGGTCCGCCCAATTGGTCCGCCGTCACCTCTTCACCCGTGGCGGCTTTTACCAGGGGAGGGCCGCCGAGAAAAATGGCGCCGTGCCCCTTGACGTGCACGATCTCATCACTCATGGCCACACCGTAAGCGCCGCCGGCCGTACAGAGCCCCATTACCGCGGCAATTTGAGGAATGCCCATTTTCGACAACAAGGCCTGGTTGTAAAAAATCCTTCCGCCGCCGTCGATATCGGGAAATATCTGAGATTGCAGAGGAAGATAAGCGCCCGCAGAGTCAATCAGACTGACGCCCGGCAGCCGGTTTTCCATGGCTATGGTCTGCAGGCGCAGGGTTTTTTTGGCCGTAATCGGGTAGGCGGCCCCGCCCTTGATAGTGGCGTCGTTGATACTGACCAGCACCTCTTTCCCGCTCACCACACCGATTCCCGATAGCAAACCGGCGCCATGGACCTTACCGTCATACATGTCCTTGGCAGCCAGGGCTGCAATCTCCAGAAAAGGCGTGTTTTTATCCAGCAACAGTTCGAGTTTTTTCTGGGCCGGCAGTTTCCCGGATTCCACCAGACGGTCCAAGGCTTTTTGGGAACGGTCTTCCCGCACACGGGTCAACTCGCGCTGCAGGTCCGCAACCAGCGCCTCCATGGCCGTATAGTTTTGTTGGTAGGATTCGGACTGAATATCAATTTTGGATTCAATCGCATGCATAATGTTTTTCCTTGCAACTGGTAACATGTTGGGGTGTTGACATAGAATATTCTATTATTATTTTCATTTTTTGAAGTCAATACCATTTTATTCATTTTTTGAATAAAAATATTTCATATTCACACATAATTGTTTTAGACGTTTTGATAAAGGGACAGCGATACTTGAAACGGGAAGAATCGGGCCGGATGGATGAAATTGTATCAGGTGAGACGAAATACAGTTTGGTATTGGACGCGAGATTCCCGATTATTCCAAACCGTATTTTTTCAGAATCAGGAGATATTCATCGGTACGCTTGAATTCGGAAAGGGCGTTGGAAAATTGATTTGTCAGGTTTTGAAAGCCGTTGGCTTTGGAAAAACCAACATACAGTTTCTGGGTATGAACCAAGGGAAAAAGAAAACGGATTTTCTCCCGGTTCCTCATCTTCCGGGTAATGGCGTTGATGACGTAAACGTCACCGATGCCGATGTCATTGCGACCCAAGAGCACTTTTGCCACAACTTGTTCGGTTGTCGTTACCGGTTCCTTTTGTAAAAAAGCAGCGGCATCGAATGCCGAACCGTAACTAAAACCGTCCGTTATACTGATGGTATAAGGTTTCAACGACTCAAAGGAACCATCGAATGAGATCTCTTTCCCGCTCACCGTAAACAAGGCCGTGCAGCTGGTGCTGATGTTTTCTTTGGGGAAAAACATATATTTTTCCCTTTCCGGCGTCTGCAGCGCCGAAATCACCGCATCCGATTGCCCCCGAGACACTTCGAAAAGGCAACGCTTCCAGGGGCGATTCACGAATGTAACAGGTATCCCCATTTGATCCATCACATTGCGGAAAATTTCGATTTCAAAACCGGTCGCCTTGCCGTTCTCAAGATAACCGTATGGTTCCCAGGTCGTGAATGCGGCTCGAATTTTCAGTTGATCCGCGCCGGCGGCAACCGAAAGGGAAAAAAAACAAAACGCCAGTAGAATTATTTTCAAGGGCCCGGGGAAGTTCATCGGTTGTACTTCCAAAACAGGATTGATAGAGGAAAGCGCACCTATATGGAGACATTCTAACGTATATCCCAAAAAAACAAACCGCGCAAGCGCGCTCGGGATACATTCCAGGGCAATCGCATATCTTTGATGGCATAGAATTTGATGCATTGAATTGAGTGCCCATGCATCTATACGCATAACCACTCAATTTTATAAACAATATCATTATTAAACAACCTATTGAAAATATTAAATAAATCTAGAC
>JBGSLR010000090.1:0-5277 GCA_041740615.1 Desulfobacterales bacterium | reverse complement strand
GCGTACGACTCGTATTTTCGGCGATTTCATGAATCGTACTGGTCATCTGTTCTACTGACAAGGCTACCATGTTCGCATTATTGGACAGCTGTTCCATGGAGGTCGCTACGGTTTTTGTATTTCCGCTGAATTGTTCGTAAGACCTTACAACATTTTCTGAGATGGTTGACATCTCACCGGCTCCACCAGACATCTGCTCAGATAGGTCGGATAGCCCAATGGATGATTGATTCAAAAATTCAGCATTTTTCTGAATCTCCAGAATGGCCTCCTGCAGCCGGGATTTGCTCGCTGTCAGCTCGACTTCCCGCTTCTTCAACTGTTTTCGAATTCCATTCATGTAAGTGCCGATATAGGTGAGCCAGCCTAAACCCAGGGTACAGATGACCCATTGCACAATATTCTGGGTAAGATTGAAATTCGGGGGAGGCGACAGGATGTTCAGCACAATCACTACCCCATAGCCAATCACCGCATTCAGGGATACGAAAATAAAACCGGACATGTTGAGTTGAAAAGCACCAAACAGGATTGTCAACAAGTATAAAACCATGACAGCCCCGCGGATTTCTTGAATAAAATACATGAAATAACTGATATACAAAAGACCCGCAGAAATTTGAAACGCTGTAAGGCTGGGATCCTTAAATCCCCTGTTCATACCGCTCCGGATAATGATAAAAAACAGGGACTGAACGGAAACAAGAAGCCCGAAGAAAAGAACCCGTTGATGGATTGACATGGCCACCAAGCCTGCCTGCATGGCAACGACGATTACGATGGCGCAAACGCCAAAAAAAACATTGGCCATGAACAGGCGCTTGATTCGAAATGCCTGTTTCCTGTCATCTCTGGGAATTATTGAAAACATGATCACTCCAAATTTCGGCATATGATGCTAACCATCGGTTGGAAGATAACACTCATGCAAAGGAGAAAATGGTTGACTCCAGAGGAATCGTGCTCTTTTTTTCGATTGTTTTACAGAATCGATGGTTGAGGTTTTGATCTTCGCAGATATTGCAAGCGCGATACTATCACGCTTTGGTAATTTGTAACGATTGTATCCGAAAAAGATATATTTATCAAGAACGGAAAAAGAACATTTGGTTGACCTATTCCGGGTCAACAGAGAATTCGACAGTCTTCACTGTCCCAATATTCGTACTAGTGCCGGCCCATTGCCGAAATGATCGCGTCACATGCCATCGGAACCATCCAATACTTCTCGCACCTTCGCGGCAAGAGTTTGGTTGGAGAATGGTTTTTGAAGGAAATTAATGCCTTCTTCGAGAACTCCGTGATGCGCGATGACATCAGTTGTATATCCGGACATATACAGGGTTTTGATCTCCGGTCGGGAAGTAATGATCCGTACCATTAGATCTCTTCCGTTCATTTGAGGCATCACAACGTCGGTGATCAGTAGGTGGATCTGTCCTTCGTACTGTTCCGCAAGTTTCTGGGCCTCTTCCGGTGTACGGACGGCAAGCACCTTATATCCGTACCGTTCCAAAATTGCCTTGCCGAGAACCAGAATCGAGGGTTCGTCCTCGACCAGAAGCACCGTTTCTGTTCCCTGGGCCGGTTTTTGTATGGTTCCCTTCGTTTCAGTTATATCTTCAACCTGTATTCTCGGAAAGTATATCTTGAAGGTCGTTCCTTGGCCGGGCTCACTATAGACATTAATGAAGCCATCATTTTGTTTTACGATGCCGTAAATCGTCGAAAGCCCGAGTCCGGTTCCTTTGCCAATATCTTTGGTGGTGTAAAATGGTTCGAAAAGATGTTCTATGGAGCTTTTTTCAATACCACAACCGGTATCGCTTACAGCCAGCAGCACATACTCACCGGGAGTTATACCAGCATGAGACATACAATAGGTTTCGTCAAAGGCCACATTTTCTGTTTCAATGGTCAAGTTACCTACACCTGTAATTGCGTCTCTGGCGTTGACGGTAAAATTGACCAGGATTTGATCGACCTGAGAGGGGTCCATTTTCACCGGCCAGAGATTTGCTGCCGGTTTCCAGACCAACTCGATGTCCTCTCCGATGAGGCGCAGGAGCATTTTAATCATACCGGAAACCAGTTCGTTGAGGTTCAGTATTTGGGGATTGATGGTCTGCTTACGGGCAAACGCCAAGAGTTGGCGAGTGAGATCGGCAGAGCGTTGTGCACATGTATAAATTTCTTGAAGGTTTGTGTATGGCAATGTCGATGGATCGATTGCCTCCATGGCTATCTCGGCATTCCCAAGGATCGCCATGAGCATATTATTGAAATCGTGGGCTACTCCGCCTGCAAGGCGGCCCACTGATTCTATTTTCTGCGCATGGAGCAGCTGGGCTTGAAGTCTCTCCCGCTCCTCCTCGGCCTTGCAACGAGCTGTTCTGTCGCGTACAAAAACCAAGTGCGCGTCATGGCCCTGAAAGCGGATAGCTACTGCTGAAGTCTCGACTGGAATTCGCGAGCCGTCGAGACGAACGAATTCCTGATCCATGGGGGGTGCGGGTTTTCCCGTCTCACGTTGAAACCGGATGCGGCTGCGAACAGCTTCATGGTACTCGGGGGCGATCCTTGCCATTAACTCTGTACCAAGTAAGTCATCAGCTTGGTTAGCCCCAAGGAATCGCGTTATTGCTGGGTTGAGAAATAAAAAACGGCCGTCGCTTTGGACGAAAATTCCCTCTGGAGCGCCATCGACCAACGTACGGAAGAGCGTTTCACTCTCCCTTATCGCTTCCAGCTTGCGTTTATCCTCCGTGATATTATGAAATATGCAATGTGTTCTTTGGAAATTGCCAAGATCGTCATGTTGAATCTTTCCATCAAAAGATACCAGGATGATGGAGCCGTCTTTTCTAACCATCTCAAACTCAACACCTAAGACTTCACCGATGGCTTTGAATTTAGGAAAGTTCTCCTTAAAATGGTCAACCCAATCGGGATGAAGGAAGTCTCCAAAGTTCCGACCGATTAACTCCTCTCGTGTATATCCCAGTGTATTCAGAAACGCCTCATTCACCGCGATAAAATTCCCGCGTTCATCAAGGGATTGATATGGTAGGGGCGCATTCATGAACATCAACTTAAAGCGGTTTTCATTTTCATGACGCGCTATATCCGCATTTGTTCGCTCGATTTCAGCCTTTTCTAGTTCTTGAACTCTTTTTTCCAATTCTTCGTAGGTGGGCTTTTTAGACATTGTGTCACCTAAAAGGTCGGATTTGAGAAGATGAGGCCATCACCGTTTAGACCAATCGAACGATCGAAAGGGTCAATGGAACATGCAGGAGGAATCCGCCCAATCCATCCCAGTTGCCGGCGCTGCTTGTCGATCCAATCAGCATGGAAATGGTGGGCAAAGAAACAGTTATCATATAGAAAACATTACTTTTAATTTATCACATCAGTTTCCGTAGTTCGGTCGCGTCAAAAATCAGGCGAATCGATGTAATCTTATCATCTGAAATGGTAAAGAACTCGGCTGTCCGAATTACGCCTGCTGGGCTCATCGTGTCACAATCATAGAGCAACGCAGCTTCACTTTCAGAAAAGAACCGCTGAAGTAAATTGACTTTCCGAAGCATCTTGTGGAACATCGTGAGCGCGACGATAAAATCATCCGCCCGGCGGAAAGTTTCCATGCTGCCTTGAAAATCCAGATCATCCGCCAGATAAACACGCGCCGACTCCATATCACCAATCGTCCAGGCATTATGATAGTTTGTGACAACCTGATTTGTATTCATCGCCCTTCCTCCCTCAATACTCGGTTACTATAACCATATCGGTTTGTTTTTTATTGATGGTAACCAGTTATTTACATTAGATTATAATTTCGCGATCATCAATTACAGATTCAGATGGGAATTCAATGTCTTTTATTTGATTGTCTGTTAGGTTCTGATCCATTCCTATCTTTCTGTGCATTGTTTTTTGGGACTTAGGGCGATGCCCTCTTATTTCATCCCCTTGGATGTCAAATAAGCGGAATATCTCTGATCGTCTCCCAGGATATGTTTTGTCAGCCAGTCCCTCAGAAAATCAAGGACGCCCACGGTCAGGCCGGTTTTGCCGGAATCAAATTCCTTCTTGAATCGCATGACGGTATCGATGAATTCATGGTGCTTGCCTTTATGCGCTTTGGTTTCCGGATAGGCGAACTGGGTAAAATATTTTTCTTCGGTGGCGAAATGAAATTCCGTGTATTTGATCAAGTCGGTGATCAGTTTGTCGAATATCTGGTTGCTTTTCCCGTCCTTGATGGCGTCGAACAAGTTGTTGATGAGATTGACCAGGGCTTTGTGCTGTTTGTCGATTTCACTAATTTTCACACTCATCTTGCCGTCGTCCCATACGATTTTTCCGGTAGCCATGCGATCGCTCCTTTCGGTTTGGGTGATGGATTCAATCTTTTGAGATGCCGTTGTCACCAGATACCGACAAGGACGACAACCATGCCGGCTGCAATGCACTGCCTCGGGAAAGGCACGGTATCCGGGTCAACGACTTCCCTTTCTTCTTTCGATTCGGGTTATGGGCATGTCAACTCTTTTTCAAGTGTTTCCCTCACCCTGGAGGCCAGGGCGTTAACCGAAAAAGGTTTCTGCAAAAATTGGATGTCGGGATCCAACATTCCATGATGGGCGATGACATCGGCCGTGTATCCCGACATGAACAAGACTTTGATCTCCGGCCTCATAGCCGCGATTTTGTCCCGCAGGTCCTTGCCGTTCATTCCGGGCATCACCACATCGGTGATGAGCAGGTGGATCGGACCTGTCTGCCGTTGAACGATTTCTATGGCCTGGTTCGGCGTTTGGGCCTCAAGGACCGAATACCCGAAACGCTTCAGGATGATCGTTCCCAGTTGGAGAATTGACTCGTCGTCCTCTACCAGGAGCACGGTCTCGGAGCCTCGGGCCGGTTTGTCCATTTCCTTTACGGTCGCGGTCTCAACCGTATATGGCGCCCGGGGCAGATAAATGTGAAAGGTCGCACCCTTGCCCGGTTCACTGTAAACGTTGATCCAGCCGTTGTTTTGCTTGACGATTCCGTATACGGTGGCCAGGCCCAGACCGGTGCCCTTGCCCACTTCCTTGGTAGTGAAAAACGGATCGAAAATATTCCGAATCACTGCTGTCCAAAATAAACAGAAATTAAGAATCGCTCTTTGAAAATTCAGCCGTTTAGCTATTTTAAATTGCTAAATTCAAAATCAGGTTCCCATTTTCATTTTATGCTGTCCAAGACCTTTGAATGGAAGAAGAT
>JBGSLR010000089.1:0-27671 GCA_041740615.1 Desulfobacterales bacterium | reverse complement strand
ATCTTCTTCCATTCAAAGGTCTTGGACAGCATAAAATGAAAATGGGAACCTGATTTTGAATTTAGCAATTTAAAATAGCTAAACGGCTGAATTTTCAAAGAGCGATTCTTAATTTCTGTTTATTTTGGACAGCAGTGATTTCAAAAAAGAAATTTCCCGGCGGTTGATGCGATAGCACTTCTGGATGGTTTTCAAGCCTGGATTGCCTTTGTTAATAGAATGGTCGATCAGGAATGTGTTCAAAACGCACGTTCCTGTTCCGCACAAAGAATAACACTCAATCCTTTCATGGATCAATAAAAAACATTTCGAAATTCCGTGAAGGCGACATCCGATCATTCTGTATACGATCCGAAGAAGAGGCTTGTCCAAACAGAACGGATGCGCTATCTGGCACAGTATGAAAAAAAAATGGGAAATTCTTAAGCCGGATCCACGAACTCAGGAAATCATTCACCGCGTCACCGGTTGCAGTCCAATCATCGCCGCCATACTGGCAAATCGAAAAATCGCAACACCCTCCGACATTCGTCAATTCTGCTCGCCGACCTTTCAGGATCTGCGCCCGCCCTTTCCAATCCGGGACATGACCAAGGCCGTCGAACGGATCGCACAGGCGCTTAAATTAAAAAATAAAATAATGATATTCGGAGATTATGATGTGGACGGGGTCACCGCCACCGTTATCCTCTACCAATTTCTAAAAAGTTGCGGCGCAGACGTTCTCTTTTATATTCCCCATCGCATCGAAGAGGGCTATGGCTTACGATCCAGGCACATCACCGACCTTGCCGTTCCGGAAAAGATTCAACTAATTATAACCGTCGATTGCGGGTCGACCGACCATGAAGCCGTTACCGCCGCGAATGCAGCCGGAATCCAAATTATTGTGACCGACCACCACCAGATCGCAACCGATATCCCGGCGGCCGAAGCCGTTATCAACCCCAAACGGACCGACTGTCCGGCCGGCTTGGCGCATTTGGCCGGCGTGGGAGTAGCATTTTACCTCATCATTGCGTTGCGGAAGCATTTACGTGATTGCAACTATTGGAAATCAATATCGGAACCGAATTTAAAAGCCATGTGCGACCTCGTCACCCTGGGCACTATCGCAGATATGGTGCCGATGATCCAGGAAAATCGAATTCTTAGTAAATTCGGCCTGGAAATTATCACCAACACCCCCCGACCCGGTCTTAAGGCACTCATCGAAACCTGCCGCATCAGCAAGCCGACCATCGACTCCGAAGACGTGGCGTTTCGTCTGGCGCCGCGGCTAAACGCAGCCGGTCGCATGGGCCATGCAGATCTGGCCGTAAAATTGCTCACCACGCAGGACACCCTCGAAGCCGAACAACTTGCCAGTCGCTTATGCAGCCTGAACGACTCCCGACAAGCTACCGAACAGGAAATCATGACGGCGATCCACAGTTATTTGAAGGACAACCCTCGAATACTCCAGAAAAAATCTTTCGTGCTGTCCCACCATGGATGGCATATCGGCGTTTTGGGCATTGTGGCTGCCAAGCTTGCGGAATTCTATTGCCGGCCCACCGTGCTTATTTCCATCGAATCGGGTATCGGAAAAGGCTCCGCCCGTAGTATTCCCGGATTCGATTTATACGCCGCCTTGGAGGCTTGTGCATCCCAATTGGAAGGCTTCGGTGGGCATCAAATGGCCGCGGGACTAAAAATCAGGTCTGAATCGATTGAAAAATTTCAGGAAAAATTCGAAAGGGAGGTCGCCGCGAAGGGGGATTCAATCGAATTGGTTCCCAAAATGTGGGTCGACTGCGTGCTTGACTTCCATCTCATTTCAGACGGACTGCTTCAGGAAATGTCTGTCCTTCATCCCTTTGGCGTAAAGAACACAGAACCGATATTCATTGCCCGCGACGTCATCATTCAGTCGGTTGTGGAAGTCGGTGTCAACCATAAGCGCATGCAGCTATCTCAGAATAACGGACGCAGCCAGCATACCCATAACGCCATTTTCTTTAACGCCGGAGCGGCCGATATCTCAAAGGGGAAATTGCATGAAGTGGCGTATCGTTTGCGATGGAACTATTGGAAAGGTCAAAAAAGCCTCCAAATGATCATCGAAGATATGCGACCCATGTGATTAATGGATCAAGCTTCTTCTTTCACACCATCAATTGAACGAAGATAGGACCGATATTCCTCCTTTACCAGTTTTCGGTAGATATGGTAAAAGAAGAGGCTCATGACTTCAGTGGACTGTCCGCCCTTCTTCCGGATCTCCTCGGCTGACATTTGATCCCAGCCGATTTGGATGAACCGCTCAACATTTTTTGCAACAAATTCACGAAACCAATCGGTAAAAAATCGCAGCTCTTCCGGATCGAATCCGTCACGCGGTCCTATCCCAATCCGGTCCATATCCACCAACAGTTTCCCGATAATAACATCGTCCTGAGAATAATAACTGCCCCCGTTTCTCTCTTCAGCGGTTATGATTCGCCATTCCGCCATCTTATCCAGCCATTTCTGACTAATGCCGGTCGTAGTCATGAAGGCTTGCTTCCCAAGGACTTCGCCTGAAAAGAGTTGGTCCAGGGGTCTGAAATACTCGCTGAGAAATTGAAACGAGGATTGCTCGGAAGGAGACTGCTTACTGTGTTTTTTGATCAGTTTTTTGATGACCGGGATGGGAAGAAAATAGTTTTCCCGCAATGCTTTGATGATCCGGATCTGTTCCACATAGGTCTCCGTGTAATCGGCAGCATTTTTTCCCATCTTCCGCGGCTTGCGCAACACACCTTCACGGATATAATAATGGATGGTTTCTTTCGTAATTCCGGTTCTTTTCACTAATTCGCCGATCTTCATTCCTCACCCTGTCGGGCAACCCAAGTGGTTGCTTAAAATCATATATTCGATATTTCCCCCAACATTCCGTTTTTCGGATTTTCTGATCATAGAAGAGTTTGTTTTCTTTCATAATCATGCATTGTTTTCAAGAAAAATAGTGTATATGACATAAAAATGTCAAGGGAATGCGTGAAAAACCATATTTAAATTTTTTTCTTGACATAAATATACTGATTATTTAAGTGATTGTCTGCATAGCATGTATTATGCTACACGTTATATTATCATAATGCAATTCGTTGGGCGGCCAAGATATCGGTTGCGGACCTTTGGCAACCGCACGATCCGGTAATCCCGACATTTCACACATCGGAGGACGACATGACCGTGGACGATATTAAGACGATTACTGTTTTAGGAGCCGGTGACATGGGACACGGAATCGCCGAAGTAGCCTTGATTGCCGGCTACAAGGTTTTTCTGCGGGACATCCAATGGAATTTTGTAGAAAAAGGGGTTTCCAGGATTCATGATAGCCTTGCCAAACTGGTGGAGAAGGGAAAGGTTTCCGCCGGACATCATGAAAAAATAAAATCCAAGCTACTAGTTCCTTGTGTGGATCTTGCCGAATCGGTCAAGGAAGCCGACCTGGTAATCGAAGCCATCCCGGAAGTGATGAGCTTAAAAAAAGAGACATTCCAATTGATCGATCGAGCAGCCCCTTCCCATACGCTCTTCGCGTCCAACACATCAACCATGAGCATCACGAAAATCGCTTCCGCTACCAAGCGAGCGGATAAATTTTTCGGTCTTCACTATTTCAATCCGGCCGTATTAATGAAACTGGTAGAAGTAATCCGCGGCGAAAAAACATCCGATCAGACCATGCAAATCGGCTACGAATTTGTTCTGAGAAACAACAAAGTACCGGTGCGCGTCAGAAAAGATCTTCCCGGTTTTATCGTCAATCGCGTTCAAGCACCAAGCGGCGTCCTTTTGAACTGCATCTTGGATGAAAAAATAGCGGAACCGGAGCAAGTGGACGCGGTCATGAGAAAGCTGGGCATGCCCATGGGCCCTTATGAGACAATCGATTACACCGGTATCGACATCAACTACCACGGCAGTAAATATTACGCCGAAAACATACATTCAGATTTTGCCATGGGGGAAACCCTGATGGCGAAATACGAGGCCGGCGAATTGGGGAAAAAAACAGGAAAGGGTCTATTTGATTGGTCCAAAGGACGTCCATCAATCGATCTCTCAAAAGCCACACCGCATTTCGACCCAATGGATCTGGTGGCGGTCAATGCAAATGAAGCCGCCAAAATAGTTGAATTGGGAGTCTGCTCCTTTGAAGATGTCGATGTCGCCATCAAAAACGCCACCGGCAACCCCATGGGACTTATCGCCATGATCAAAACGACCTCTCCGGAGGTTTTATGTCGGCGTCTTGAAAATCTATCCAAACAATTTAAAAAGGACATTTTCATGCCCAGTCGATTGATACGGGAAGGGGCTTACCGGTAGCTATCTTACGCTTCATAGGAATATCAGAAAGCGAACCGAATTGTATTAAGGAGAAAAAACATGGCCCAGGAAATAGCCGACAGAAGAGACATCGATTTTGTGATTTGGGAACAACTGGAAGGAGAAACCCTTCTAAGACACAGCATATATAATGAGTTCAGCAGAAAATCATGTGATATGATCATAACGGAGGCCCGCAAATTAGCCATTAAGGAAATTCTCCCCACGTTTCAGGAAGGAGACCGGGAAGGAGTTTGCTTTGAAAACGGATCGGTAACAGTACCCGAGTGTTTTCGACGGGTTCACCAACTCCTCCTGGAAGGTGAATGGGGGAATCTACAAGTTCCAGCAGAAATGGGCGGACAAGGGGTGCCGGGCCTGGTGGCGACGGCCGCTATTGAATATCTCATGGGCGCCAACTGGCCCCTTTTCTGTTATGCATCCATGGGAAACGGGACAGCCGATATGATCCAGAAGTTCGGCACCGATGAGCAAAGAAAAACCTATGTCAACAAACTGGTATCCGGCAAATGGGGCGGCACAATGCTTCTGACGGAATCGAGTGCCGGAACCGACGTCGGCGCCTTGACCACCTCCGCTGTCAAGAATGGAGACGGCACCTATTCTCTTACCGGAAACAAAATATTCATCACCAACGGTGAACACAATTTATGTGAGAATATTATTCACCCCGTGCTTGCCCGCATCGAGGGCGATCCCCCCGGCACAAAAGGGATATCCATTTTCATCGTTCCGAAATACTTTGTGAACGCCGATGGCTCGCTTGGCGATCGCAACGACATCGTCTGCACGGGAGTAGAAGAAAAGATGGGCATCCATGCCAGTGCAACCTGTAGTATGACTCTCGGAGCAAAAGGCAAATGCATCGGATACCTTCTCGGTCAGGAACGTGAAGGGATGAAGGTTATGTTCAACATGATGAACGGAGCGCGCATGGCCACGGGCCTGCAAGGGCTCTCCTATGCATCCGCCGCCTACATGCTTGCTGTCAACTATGCGCGCGAGCGCATTCAGGGAAGAGATCTGATCGATTTTAAGAATCCCAATGCCCCTTCCATTCCCATTATCAAACATCCGGACGTCAGACGCAATCTACTGTGGATGAAATGCTACGTGGATGGCATGCGAAGCTTTTTCTACTATATGGCCAGATGCCGCACTGAAGCCTTCCTGGCGGAATCCGACGAAGATAGAACACATAACGACGACCTGTTCGATTTGCTCACTCCGCTGATTAAGGACTACCTTTCCGTTCACGGGCATGAAGTCTGCATCCAAGCCATCCAGGTATACGGAGGGGCGGGATATACCAGCGATTATCCGGTAGAGCAATATGCAAGAGACTGCAAAATTACCTCCATATTCGAGGGAACCAGCGGCGTCCAGGCAATGGATCTCCTGGGTCGGAAACTGGGCATGAAAAAAGGCCGGATTTTTCTTTCTTTTCTAGAGGAAATCCAGAAAACGGTGTCGGCGGCAAAGCGGAACGACAACTTGTCGGAACTATCCGGTATACTGGAGAAAATCGCAAACCGGCTAGGAGAAACCGCCATGTTATTAGGCCAAAAAGCGCTATCGCCTGATTTTAAAGTAGCTTTTGCCCATTCCCTGCCGTTTCTCGAAGTGATGGGTGACACGATTATGGCCTGGATGCTGCTCTGGAGGGCGACAGTAGCCAAGCGCCAACTGGCGGGCAATCCCACTCGAAAAGACACCCTCTTTTATCAGGGGCAATTGAAAACTGCCGAATTCTTCATCAAAACCCAATTGCCGGTAACCGCAGGCAAGATGAACGCCATCACGGGATTTTGCCCGGCCGCTATTGAAATCGACGATGATGGCTTCGGAGGGGTGTAGCAGCCGTATTTAACTTCCGGCATCGAATCGGATTATAATCGATAGAATCGGCCCTTTTCCATAGCGACCCGGTTTTCGTTCGTTAGCTTTTGCAGATGTTTTTTCATATGTGCACGCTCACCAAATTCGAAAAAGGCTTTCGGCTCTCTTTTTTTTCTGTATATGATGCAGGCATCGACAATGTCTTCCATACTTCTCGGCTCTTCCAGGAAGTGAAGCAACTTTTCTTCCCGCAAACCGATAACCTGAAGATATTGATCCCACAGCCCACCGGGTTCATTTTCGAACACGCCCGTTTCATGGGAGCAAAGCCAAATTTTTGCCGGCACCCTTTGTAAAAGCCTGACCGAATCGATGGTATCGGCCATATTCGAGTGCACATCACCATACCATGGGCCAAAAGGCGTCAGATCATAGTCGCCTAAAAACAAGATGTCAGGCCCCTTAAACAAAAAAGCGAGGTGCCCGGGAGTATGACCTGGCGTTGCAATGACTTCCACGTCGATAGAGTTTAAAGAAATCGTTTCACCGCCCTGGAGAATCCGTGAAGGAATGCGCGGTTTAAAATGAAAAAGGTCCTTGTACAAGGTGACCCAGTATTCCCGGTATTCGTTGTCCAGTCCATAGGCATCCAACAGGTTGTCGAGGCTCGAAAGCGGCGGCGCATCTAGCTCCGAGACAGCTAAAGGTACATCGTCAAACAGATCAAGATGCATGAAGTGATCTTCATGCCAGTGACTGAGCCATACCTCATTGACGCCGTTTTCTTCCCGCAGCCTTATCAATCGTTCCCGATCGGAAGCGGGATCAATCAGGATGCCCGATCCCGCGATATAGATGGTATGACAGTTTGGGTATTTTCCTTTATTTTCACCAGGGATAAACCATACGCATCCAAAATGCCGCTCTTCCATTCATGCTCCTTGCTATAACGGAACGATCCATTACGAGAACGTCACAGTCGCTACCGTCTTTTTTAAAAGATCCACCACTTCATTGATTTCATAGGTCTTATCAACCGTCGTTGTCTCACCCACAAACAACCAACGCAAAACCATATGACTGAACGCACCGACAAACAGGTTTCGAAAAATGCGATTGTTCACAGCCGCTCGAATGCTTCCGTCGCTTTTCCCTTCGTCCAGGATTTGGTCTATAATATGAAGATATTTCATAAAATCAGCATATACCGCGGACTTGTAAAATCCGCGGTTAAAAATACCGTTGAGTATGAATGTCTTAGCAAATGAAGGCTGGTTAAGATAGATGGAAAAATGGTACCGTATGAAACGCTCTAATTTTTGCAACGGAGTCTTGACGGAAAACAATTCATCCAAAGAATGCAAATAGTTTCCAAAGTGAAATTGCATCACCGAGTAAAGAAGATCCTCCTTGTTCCGGAAATATTCGTAGATCGTCCCTTCCGCTACCTGAGCCACGCGCGCGATCTCCGCTACGGTGGCTCGGTCATAGCCTTTCCGGGCGAAGATGTCCTCGGCTGCAAATAATATTCGACCCATTTTTTCATTCCGCTTTTGAGGATGGGCCGTCAGTATGGGATGAAGCAAGTCCAGAATTTCATCCAGATCATCCCTGGCTTCCCGTTCTTGCAGCCCGGTAAAAAATTGTATATTTTCCATATCCAGCAGGCCCAAAATCATGTCGCGGGCCACAACAATATTCAAATCCTTTGGAAATTCGCATTCTTTTTGTCCATCCTCCATTATTCCTCTTAGCACGCGGGTCCATTGCCGAAAATGCTCAAAGGCCTCGTGCCTGAAAAAATTCTTTTTCGATCTGCATTCAAAAATGGTGAAATTTGCGTATTGGGGGTTGGTATCATGATAAAAAAGTTGAAACCAGATAAATTTTCGTAACCGACCGCTTGGCGTCCCGATTCCCGATAAATGCTTGTGCAGATCCTGAATGCCGGTTTTAAGATGCTCGCCCGCAGCATGGAATAGCAAGTCTTCCTTGTTTTTAAAATAATGGTATAGAACCGAATCGGTGACGCCGGAAGCGGCGGCGATTTCCGCAATTGTTGAGTCGATCCCTTTCCGGGACATTATCTCAACAGCAACATTTAGGATAAGCTGCTTCTTGTTGGATTGAGCCATGACAACCCTTTATGGATAAATACGGATCAAAGTCGGAAATGCGGGAGAATGGGACTTGTCGGTGGCGGGATAAAAGTAATCAGTGCAGCGCCTTTTTGTCGAGATTAGAAGCCCAAATCAAACCGGAAGAAAACGTCATCGAGCATCAAACCCTTCTTCATATTCTCATGACGATCGGCAAGATCCGAGCCGAGTCTCGTTCCGGTTACGGACATCTTTACAAAATCGCTGAAATTGTAGCTGAATCCAAAAGACATATCCAGCGTGTCCCAGTCGCTGTGAGACAGCTTCGACCATTGCAACGATTCATCCGGCAGGGTACTGTAAGCTGCCGACATCATGAGTGACCACTTGGCTTTCTGGGGCGCCATCCGAGCCCCAAGTCCGAGTATCTGCCGCGTACCGTCTTTTTCGTACATCGTGGATCGGCCATCGACATATCCAACTGTCGGCGAAATTGCCAGCCATTGGAATACTTTTGTATCCGTCGAAACCCATGCCCCTTTGCGGAAGCCGAAATCATATGATCCATATGACGGATTCAGGCCTGCATATTGAATTCCGCCCGCTTGATCGTCTTGATTGATTTCGGTGAAAGCACCCAGGCTCAAATCCATTGTGTCGCCCAACAGCGGAGTATTGTAAGCCAACTCGAAGATCCGACTTGATTCATAAGCGGAATCTCGGTTACGGGAATCCGCCATTTCCGTGTCGAGATAGGATGCCAGACCTTTGATTCGCTTAGAACCGATAAGGCGACTCCGCCAATATCGGTTGGTCAGACTGGAAATCGTAACACCGGCCGACCGGGAGGCGTGAATGAATTTACCGTCGGCCAAATATATCCCGACATGGTTGATACGCTTTTTCCCGGGGCCATAGAAAATAAGGTCTCCCGGCCGTAAATCATTCGTCGGAACGTCTTCCAGAATCGGCAGACGGCTCTGTCGTATGGAATTATGCGGCATCTTGATTCCGAATAATCTGGAATATAACTGACTGGTCAACCCGGAGCAATCAATCCCGTTGGAGCTCGTCCCTCCATAGCGATATGGCGTGCCAAGAAATTTCTCTGCTTCTTCCCGGAGCCTTGTCTCGACGAAATAGTTATACTGTTTGGAATAACGGGAGTTTTTGGAGTAACTATCTTTGGAAGGCTGATCCAGTAATTTCTTTTCTGCAATCGCAACCGAGGGAAGAAGCAGCAATAGTAGTATGGTTGCGAGGCGAGTGTAAAAATTCAATATTCTTTTTTCAGCCATAAACGCGTGTGAAGTTAGAGCTATTGTTTTCGACTCAATCAAATTTCCATCCGTAGCGACAAGAATCACTGCACGAAACATTCAATTTCCACCACTTCAACGGGAAACCCCGATGAGGTAATCGCCGCTTGCAGCCCGAAGCGAATTGACTCCATAGTACCAACCTGAAACCGCGTGTCAAGATTTTTTCTTTCAAAGCCGGATTGTTACCAATACGTTGTTGAAACAAATGTTGACAAGCACATTTTTCTTCCAAAGAATAATCTATTATTTTTATTATTTTTTTGATTAATTCGAGCAATATTCTATATAAATTACGACTCAATATTCAGTAGCGAGCCATTTCAATCACGGTTAATAATTATTTATTTTAATTATTTTATATTTTTATACAAGTTCTTGACATTTTTTATCCACTTATGCGAATTATAGAATGTCGCTCACTTCCGACGTATCTTCATCAGAAAAAAATGGCGAAAAACTCTTTTCCAAAGAAAAAAATCTATGGATAGAGGCGAAAAAAATGTTTTGCGACCCATTTGGATGAACATCGGTGAAAAACCGAAAGAACTGTCCCTCTCAGCAATGAAATATGATATAATATGGTACCATGAAAGCCCAAACATCTTTTCGATATTGGCGCAAGCGATGAAGCAATCGCGGAAATGAAACACCCCGCTTAACACAAAAAAGAGGTTCGAAATGGAGATCAATCGTATTCTGGTTGTCGGATCAGGGCTGATGGGCAGCGGAATCGCCCAAGTCTGCGCCCAAGCCGGTATCACGGTGTTGATGAACGACAACTCTCCTGAAATACTTGACAATGCAATGATCCGTATCGAGAAGTCGGTTGAAAAATTGATAGCGAAAAATCGGTTGACGGAGGACCTGAAGACCATTCTTGGCCGAATTACGCCCGTGACGGAGGTTCGCGCGGACGATTCAATCGATATAGCGATCGAAGCCGTTTTTGAACAAATCGAGCTAAAAAGAAAAATTTTTTCAGCTCTTGATGAAAAACTCCCTCCCGGAGCTCTCATTGCCAGCAATACCTCGGCCATTCCCATCACGGAGCTGGCCGCCGTAACCCGCCGCCCGGAAAAGGTGTTGGGCCTGCATTTTTTCAGCCCGGTGCCCCTGATGCAGGCGGTGGAAGTTATTAGGGGGATGGCGACCAGCGACGAAACCTCCCGAATCGGGAAAACGTTTGTACGCGACATTGGAAAAGAACCGATTATGGTCAACCGCGACATAGCCGGATTCGTGATCAATCGCATCAACTTCCCTTCCACGATTGAGGCCATGCGACTCGTGGAAGAAGGGGTGGCAACCTGCGAGGACATCGACAAGGGATTACGATTGGGGGCCGGTCGAAAAATGGGCATTTTCGAAACCGGCGACATGGTCGGCCTGGATGTCACCTACGGAGCCATGATGGCTGTTTTCCAGGAAACCGGAGACCCGCGTTTTTTCCCTCCGCTTCTATTGCGCCGGAAGGTCAAAGCCGGGCATCTGGGAAAAAAAACCGGAAAGGGTTGGTATGAATACAACGCCGACGGAACGCGTAAGGAATGAGGAGGCTCAGACCGAATCACAAGGAGCCATATAATGGATCATTTCAAAGTCAATCCAAAAGATCTTTTTTTCATCCTCAAAGAGCAATTGAACTATGGCTCTCTCTGTGGTCTCGATCGCTATCAGGGATTGGACGAGAAGACACTCGACCTCTTGGTCACCGAAGCAATTCATTTCGCAAAAGGCGTTGTTGCGCCGCTCAACTCAATCGGTGAACAGCCCGGGATAACCTTTGAGAACGGTAAGGTCGGATGTCCACCTGAGTTTCGGTCGGCTTTCAATCAGTATGGACAAGCGGGCTGGATCGCCGCTGCCCGTGACACGAAGTACGGTGGTCAGGGCTTCCCGCATATGATGCGCATCGTGATCAATGATATCATGTACGGAGCATGCCAGTCTTTCAATATGGCGCCCAGCTTGACTCACGGAGCCGCTCATCTGATCGAAAGCTTCGGCGACGAAATGCAGAAAAAACGATTTGTTCCCAACATGTATAGCGGAACTTGGTCCGGCACCATGTGCCTGACCGAACCGGAAGCCGGGTCCGACCTGTCGGCGATTCAGACGACCGCTTCTCCCCAAAGGGATTACTATACCATAAAAGGAACGAAGAGCTTTATCTCCTGGGGAGATCATGATCTGACGGAAAACATAATCCACCTTTTACTCGCCCGCATTGACGGTGCACCGCCCGGCATCAAGGGTCTATCCCTTTTTATCGTTCCCAAAATAAATATTCATCCGAACGGCACACTGGACGAACAAAACGATGTGATCTGTAGCGGGATAGAAAAAAAAATGGGGCTGCACAGCTCTCCCACCTGCACATTGAATTTCGGCACTCGGGATCGTTGTGTCGGTTATCTCTGCGGGAAGGCCCATCATGGCATTTCACAGATGTTTCAAATGATGAATTCGGCAAGAATCAACACCGGAGTCGGGGGTATGGCCATAGCCAGCACGGCCTACCGCAATGCCCTCGCCTATGTGCATGGCCGCAAACAAGGGCATGACTTGACCGGACGAAAATCCGGTGCTGTTCCCATCATCGACCATCCGGACGTTCGCCGCATGCTTCTTTGGATGAAAGCGATGGTGGACGGAATGCGCTCTATGATTTATACGGGGGCCTACTGGTCCGATCTGGCCAAGGAATTGCCATCCGGGAATCGCCGACGTCATTATGAAAACCTTCTCGATTTCATAACCCCGATCATCAAGGCATACTGCTCAGATATGGGTTTCCGGGTATGCGAAACCGCCATGCAATGCCTGGGGGGCTATGGATATTGCCGGGAATACCCCATCGAACAATATTTGCGGGATGTAAAGATACTGTCCCTCTACGAAGGCACCAACGGTATTCAATCCATGGATTTACTGGGCAGAAAAATGACCGCTGACGGTGGTGCGGCTTTGATGGCTTTTCAATCGGAAATCGAAACCTTTTTACAAAAAACCGCTTCCCACAAGAAACTCGGCTTCCAGATCGGCAAACTTGCGGAGGTTGTAAAACGTCTGGGTGAGCTTGCCGTTGAAATGAAGAAACAAATAAAGATAGATCCGCTATATTGGGCGTCACATACCTATCCGGCCCTACTTTGTTTTGCGGAAACCGTCATGGCATGGCGTCTCCTGGACATGGCTGCCATCGCTTTAGAACACGGGCAAAAAAATGGAAAGGGGGCTGACTTCTACACGGGAAAAGTGATGCAGGCAGAATATTTCACCGCTATCACTCTGCCCCACACCATGGCCCGTATAGAAACCTGCATTGACAGCGGACGGGAAATCCTGGAAATACCCAACAAGGCCTTTTAACGCTTATTCAAATCTTGGAGGGAAAAGGACATGCAGCCTATTGCCGTCGTAAGTGCCGTTCGGACGCCAATCGGGAGTTGTCTGGGAGCATTGAAAGAAGTGGAAGCCTATGATCTGGCAGCGCTGGTGATGAACGAAGTCATCAAACGGATCGATTTGGATTCAAAACGGGTGGATGAAGTTGTCTTGGGGCAGTCTTATCAAAACGGCGAATACGTCAATATCGCCCGAATGGGACTTCTCAAGGCCGGCTGGCCGGAATCAATTCCCGGTATTACACTGGACCGTCGCTGCTGCAGCGGTTTGGATGTTATCCGGTACGCAGCGCTTCTGATCGGCGGAGGTCAGGCTGAAATCGTCTTAGCCGGCGGTGTGGAAAGCATGAGCAATGCCGAATTCTACCTGCCTGGAAAAATAAAATGGGGCATTGGCGGACAGAAAGGAATGCCGCGCGGCCATGGAGAACTTTCTATCTGGGGACTTCCTTTTTATGATCGAATCCAACGCTGTCGGGTCATGCACCAGCCGTCGGAACGCTATGGTATATTGCCGGCCATGATGTCATGGGCGGAAACCGCCGCGCAGGAAGAAAACATCAGCCGGGAAGATTGTGACCGCTGGGCGATGGAAAGCCACCGCAAAGCCTGCGCCGCAGTCACTGCCGGAAAATTCAAAGCAGAAATAGTCCCGGTACCCGTTTCCCGACACAAGGGAGACTCTTTCCTCGTCGATCAGGATGAAACACCTCGAGCGGATACAAGCCTGGAAAGCCTTTCTCGACTCAAACCCGTGCTTGGAGGAGTCTGCACGGCCGGCAATTCCTCTACGGAAAACGACGGCGCCGCGGCGGTTGTGATGATGTCGGTGGAGACAGCCGAAAAAATGAATATAGAACCCTTTGCCATATTTAAAACCTGCGCCGTCACCGGTGATGACCCAAGACGCGCTTATAAAACTGTTCCCACCGCCGTCGATAAAGCACTCTTGGCGGCCGGGATGTCCATTGAGCAGATGGACCTGATCGAAATCCAGGAAGCTTTTGCCGCTCAGGTTTTGGCAGATTTGAAAAAAATGGGTGTCGGCCCGGAGGACTACCATAAAATCAATGTCAACGGCTCCGGAATTTCCTTGGGACATCCCATCGCCGCCACCGGTACCCGGGTATTGGTCACATTACTTCATGAAATGAAACGAAGGAAAACGGGATTCGCATTGGAGTGCATTTGCGGCGGCGGCGGACTTGGTATCGCCGCCGTTTTTGAAGGTTTCAAATAAATTCATACGATTGCCATCCTCATGCCCCCCTGATCCCATCAGTGGGGGCTGGCCACATAAAATATCCGGAAGGAGATTACCATGGACTTCGCATTATCCAACGAACACAGGATGCTGCAAAAAGCAGTACGGGAATTTGGCGCCAAAAACATCGCCCCGTTTGCAGACGAATGGGACAGCAAGCATTATCTGCCCGTGGAAGAAGTCCTCAAGCCAATGGGAAAACTTGGTTTTTTCGGTGCCGTGATTCCCGAAGCCTTTGGCGGAGAGGAAATGGGCTGGTTGGCGGTAGCCATTATAACGGAAGAGATCGCTCGTTATTCCAGTTCCCTCCGAGTTCAGATCAACCTCCTTTCCATCGGTTGCGCCTATCCGATTTTTTTGTATGGCACCGAGACAGCCAAGAAAAAATATATCTCCCGATTATGCAAGGCGGACTATATCGGGGCTTTTGCCATTACGGAACCGAATGCTGGTTCCGACATCATGGCCATTGAATCGACGGCCAAAGACTGCGGGGATCACTGGCTGTTGAACGGCTCAAAAACCTGGATCTCCAACGCTCACCAGGCGGACGTAATAATTTGCTACTGCTACACCGATAAAACCATCGGAAGCAAAGGGCTTTCCGCCTTCATTGTGGAGCCAAAAAACCACAACGGTGTCACCACTACCGATCTCGAAAAGCTTGGCTCTCATTCTTCTCCCACGGGTGAAATTTTTTTTAACAACACCCGAATCCCCAAAGAAAACCTCCTAGGTGCGCCCGGCGACGGAGCCAAAATCGTCTTCGGCTCCCTGAACAATACCCGCCTGTCGGCCGCCGCCGGGGCTGTTGGTTGCAGTCAGGCCTGCCTCGATATCGCTACTCGGTATTGCAATGACCGTCGACAATTCAACCAATCCATCGGAAAATTTCAGATGAACCAGGACCTCATTGCTCAGATGAGTACGGAAATATCAGCTGCGCGACTTTTGGTCTATCAAGCAGCCTGGCAAAAGGATCAGGGAAAAATAAACAATGGATTGGAAGTCGCCCAGGCAAAATATTTCGCCGGCGAGACAGCCATGCGCTGCGCCAATTACGCCATGCGTATCATGGGAGCTTACGGCTATTCCACTGAATACCCGCTGGCCCGCTTTTATCGGGACATTCCCACCTATGTCCTGGTGGAAGGATCGGCCAATATATGCAAAACCATTATCGCCATGGATCAACTCGGGTATCGAAAGGCGAGCCGCTGAGATAGGCTACCATCGAAGCGATCTCAGCGACACCATCATGAACACACAAGAAAATAAAATCTATTACGGCTGGTATATCGTCGGCATTGCTTTCTGGGCCAATTTCATGTCCGTCGGAACCGGTTTTTATGCGTTGAACGCATTCATGGAACCGCTTTGCCGTCTAAAGGGCTGGACCCGAACCGACATCAATCTGGCCCTTGTAATCGGCACGATCTTCGGATTCGCGGGACAATTTGTCTATGGTACCATTGTTCTGCGATGCGGTGTCCGCCGGCTGATGGTGTTTGGTTCCCTTGTCGGCGGTATCGTTTTCATTTTCATCCCACGGGTGGAAGCCCTGTGGCAGTTCTACTTGTTTTATACCCTGCTTTTTATCGGCAACGGGGCCTACGGAGGCATCGTCGCCGCAACCGCCGTCAACAACTGGTTCATTCAAAAACGAGGGCGAGCCCTCGGCATCTCCACTTCCGGAATTTCCTTTTCCGGAGCCGTCCTGCCCATGGCCGCCATGTATATCATCATGAAAACCGACATTACCGACGCGGCCCTGTTCCTCGGACTATCGGTGATGCTCGTGGCCCCATTGGCCTGGATTTTTGTCAAGAATTGGCCGGATGACCTCGGACTGCAGCCCGACGGTTTATGCAATCAGCCGCAAGACATGGAACCGCCGAAAGAAAATACGTCCATCACACTGAACAAAACGACTGCGAAATCAACATTTCGCTCACCATGGACGCTATCCCGGCTAATACGCACCAGTTCTTTTTGGAAAATGGGATTTTCCTTCGGATTGCTCATGATCGGAACGGTCGGCGTTATGTCACAGTTAAAACCGAGATTTACCGACATCGGTTTCAGTGACTTGCATGCCATGGGAATGATGTCCGCCACCGCTCTTGTCGGTGGACTGGGGAAATATTTCTGGGGCGCTTTTTGTGATCGCTTCGAGCCTACCCGAGTCGCCGCAATTCTCTCCCTTGCAAACGCCGGCGGGCTGAGTCTGGCGTTGTATCATAATTCCATGATCGCCATGGTACTGTTTATCATCGTTTTCGGGTTTACCATGGGCGGCATTCTGTCGACCTACCCTGTCATGGTCGCCCATCTGTTCGGCCGGGAGTCCTTTCCGGCGGTCCTTCGATATGCCTCCATTTTTCTGATTTCACAGCTTCTCGGTTATATTATTGCCGGTCAGAGCTTTGACCGCATGGGGTCCTATGATCCGGCGTATATGATCTTTATCATTCTGGACTTCATTGCCGCCACCCTACTGATATCGATGAAACCATCTTTTTTATCCACATCGTTATCGTAGCGACATTTCCAAACCTTCCATCACGTCCGAGTTCCTGATGCTTGCGGCTACGCGGCTTTACCGTTTTCCATTCGTTCCTTGGCGATCAGCGCCGCACCGAAGGCCCCCACTGTATCCGGTTTCTCGGGAACAAAAATCGCTTGGTTCAACGCATCACTCAGGGACCGAATGACCCCGGCATTACGCGCCACACCTCCGGACATGGCGACCGGAAGACCTTCAATCCCTGAATAAACGCGTTTGACAAGCGACAGGGTCCTACTGGCAATGGATCTATTCAAACCTCGCACGATCTCATTTACGGCGACACCGTCGGCAATCAATGAAACAACTTCACTTTCGGCGAAAACAGTACACATGCTGCTCAACGTCAAATTCCGCTCCGCACCATTGTCCAGCTCACCGAGTTCATCAATGTCTACTTGCAGAGCCCGCGCCATAGCCTCTAGAAAACGGCCGGTTCCCGCAGCGCATTTGTCGTTCATGGCGAAGTCCATCACCCGGCCGTCCCTCCCCAACAGAATCGCCTTGCTGTCTTGTCCACCGATGTCGATGAGCAAGCGGATATCCGGCTTGAGCGCCTGGAGTCCCCGGGCATGGCAGGTAATTTCCGTAACGGCGGCCGTTCTTGATTGAACGCGATCGCGACCATATCCAGTCGAAACCGTCGCTTTCAAATCAGTTTCGGACAATCCAGTGGCCCGAAACACTTCCGCTGTCGCCCGAGCGATTGCTTCCTGATTACGAGCACCGGTGGGGACCACGGAAGTGGCTAAAATATTTTCCTGCGCGTCGATCAGAACCGCGTCGCAGGACAGGCTGCCGATATCGATACCGAGATAATACATTCGTTCTCCTTTTCCTATTCCATCAAGATTCATCGAAATGATCCGCTCCGGTCACCAGATGGACGGCCGCTCGTTCAACATTTCCGTAAAAGCCTCCAATCGTGTGCGCAGCTGACCTTCAGCGAAATTTCGCGAATCAATGCAATCAACTTCCAAGTTAAGAACCGGAACCCCGATCTCTTTCAATCCTTCCGAAATCAATCCACGTGCCCCGGTTCCCTGGCGGCATCCCCAGTTACAGGGGTTGATCGCTCCGTCAATGCGGTACCGTTTGGCCAATTGCTGTAAATGCGCAATGCGTCTTGTAACATCCCCGTTGAACGGTATCGAAATGGCGCGACGCGCCATCCCTTCGAAGGGGACTTCCGGGTCAATCGCTCCCCAGGTGATATCATTGAGTTCATCGGAGACGATCGCAGCACCGTAATCCGCCTCCAGCATATCCACCAACGGATTTTTAAATTGAATCCGATTTTGGATCCACAAGAGACGCAATTTTTCGTCAGCGACACCGCTTTCGCCGTTGTCGATCATCTTACGGAATTCATCGCGGTAAGCCGTTGCTACATCCACACCGGCCTTGGTGCCCAGCAACAGCGCCATTACGATACCGAAATTACTCAGAACCCGCCCATTGGCCGGTGATGGCACCGACTGGGCCAACCGGTAGACTTCTTCGGTAAGGACCCTTGCCTCGTTTGTAAAATGAATGGCTCGTCTCAGGTTCTCTTTATCCAGTGACTCACCGGTGTGATTCTCCACAAAAGCGACCATTGCCCTTATCTGGTCGGCGAGATATTGAACGCTTTCCTCTGTCAGACGCTGGGGGACGTTTAGCACAAAAAGATCTTTGTTAAAGTGTTTCGCCAGCGTTTCCATCACTGCCAAACCTCCGGTACAGGGGACACTGGTGGCGATCAAAAAATCCGGCTCGGGCATGAGCCCCTTGCGCATTGCGCCGATGACGCCGCGATGATAGGCACAGGTGTCTCCGGCATAGCCAGCGTGCTCGGCCTCTTCCAGATAAGCACCCGCCATTCCGGTGGACGCAAGCATGGCGCCAACAAACTCGACGAAACAGGAAGTGACACCCATTGCATTGAGGAGATCGAATGGCGCCGTAACACCGCACCAGGCAACCCTCTTTTTTCCGGAGTATAACCGACTGCCAAGCTTGGCCACCTCAAGAGCATAGATTTTTCGAGGGCTTTTGTTCTCCGGGTTCTCCCGCAATGTTCTTTCGATACCCGCAACCAGACCGTCAAAATATTGTTTCATCATTTGGGTCACCTCAACATTTCAATAAAGGCTTCGATTCGAGTTCGCTGCTGGCCAATGGAGCGCAGGGAACAATCTCCCTCCAGAAACAGGAACGGGATGTTTGCCGTCTTCAAGGCCTCCCGAATCATGGGTATGCGCGCCAAATAAGGATCACAGAATTTGACCGTATGGCCGATTACTCCCTGCGCGTTGCAGGCAACAGCCTGATTCACGATATCGCTTGCAATTTTTATGGGTTGTCCTGGATCAAACGTACGGGCGCAGGGCGGATGGGAGAGGATTCGCTCGGCCATACGACGAAAGATATTCGGTTCCGAAAGAGATGGTTCATACTCACCGAACATTCTGGATCCCGTACAAAAATCATCCCCCACCACATGGACGCCGCAGGTTTCGAAAAGCGCGAAAGCCGCCGGGTCCGGCAACATGTTTCCGAAAACAAACACTGGGACCCCGCTTTGACCGTTCATCGTCGCCGGCGACTCCGCCAACGCTTGTTGCAACAGCAAGATCGTTTGTTCGACAGGCTCCGTTACGGCCAGATTTCGCAGTTCCTGTATGCGGGTGCTACCCCCGGATAACGCTCCACGTCGATTTCGATTGCTCAAGTCACTCAAGAGTCGAGCCAGTTGACCATATTGAAAAAGACTGTCTTCAATTTCCGCGGCATTGATGCTACAACCGCTCCATTCATCCAGGATTCCGGCCAGACGTTCCATTTCCTTTCCGAAAAAAGATACGGAAAGAGCGTCGGCAGTGGCCGGCAAATCGATCAGAACCGTCCGATCATTCGGACGCACTTTTCGCCAGGCATCCGCCAGCCTCCGCATAGCATCACAGCTGTTCACAAAAATCACACCGGAGAGGTCCGGTAAATCCTTGGCCATGGCTCTGTCCAGGAGGCGTTTGACGTGTGGGCAAAGATTGTCATGCAGCAATTGCCCAGCCTGATCCGGCCAATCTCCCATGGGTAAAATCCGGTAGGGAGCAAATCCGGCCGCCTGTATCAATGCCAGCGGCGTATACGCACAAGCGAAACCGATTCTTTCCGTCGATCGTTCGGCCATCATTTCCTCCCTTCGTTGGCGTTGGAAAGTACGCGCCGCAACAAATCCATTGTCTGCGACATTTCTTGAAAAGATATTCCGGTAAATACGATTGAAAGAACGTCACTCACTACGGTAAGAACCGCTTTTCGTGCTTCTCTTCCTTGATCGGTCAGATAAATCAGCTGAACCCGTCGGTCATGAGGATCGTTCGCCCGGTACGCCAGCTTGTCCCGCTCCATGCGATCCAACAGTCCGGTCATTGTGGACGGCTCCAGTCCGGCTTGCCGCCCCAGGTCGATCACTTTGAGTCCGTCTTCCCGCCATAGCGCCAACAACACGCCGAGATAGGCCGGTTTGACGGCATCGACTCCTGCATCGGCAAATCCTTTTTTTAACGCCGATGTCACCATCAGGCTCACTCGGGAAATCAAATAATAAGGACAATCGGATGGATCCTCAATGGATGCGGGGAAAATGCAGCCGTCCGTCACTTTTGTTTTCATGTAATTCTCCTGCGTAATTTTTTGTATCGTATTATACCGATACGTATTATACTGTCAAGCACAAAATCCTGCTCTGCGGCAATCCAAGGTAGGGAATACCGCTTTCCGTGCACCGAAAAGCGACAAATGGAAAGATCCCCGACGCATTTGCCCACCCCTGTCACTTTCATCGCATTTCACAGTCAATTGATAGTTTTTTTTGACAAAATGAATTCTCTGGGATATGCAAGATAAAAACTTCGATACGACATCGAAAAAAACCTTTTGAACTAGCGACAATTCATAAAATACTTTTTTTACCCGGGCTCGGTGCTCTCCCAAAAGGATGCGCTTCATATTTCGACGCGCGCTTGGGGTTACCAGTGAACGACCTGGAAGAACACAGGTGTGCCCGCTCGCAAAACAGCATAAATTGATCGAAACGAGGTTTAATGGTAAAAACATACAATATTTCGACTGGCATGGGGAACAACAATCCAACAGAATCAACATGACAAAAGGTAGGGGTTCTTTTTTAATCGTGACAGAAAGGAGAGTAGATGAAAACAACGGTCATGGAAGCAATGCAAAAAACGGTCGCAAAATACGGGAACAAACCGGCCCTGAAAACCAAGGTCGGAGGTGTCTGGAAAGAGACGACCTGGAATGAGTATTACAATCAGATCAGAACGACAGCCCGCGCTTTTATGGCTCTTGGCCTGGAGAAGGGCAAGGCGGTAAGTATTCTCGGCAACAACTGCCCTCAGTGGTTTATCAGCAATATGGCAGGGATTTTCGCAGGCGCGGTTCCGGGTGGTATATATACAACGAACAGTCCGGAACAATGCCAGTACATCGCCGAGCACAGTGAAGCGAACATCGCCGTGGTGGAGAACACCGAGCAATTGGATAAATTCAAACAAATATGGGAAAATCTTCCGGAATTACGAGCCATCGTTCTGATGAACGGATCGGATTCGGCAAAAAACGTCTATTCATGGAGTGAACTGACCAAAATAGCGGAAAAGACAAGCGAAGCCGAACTGGAAAAACGAATCAAAGCACAAAACCCCGATGACTGTTGCACGCTCATCTATACATCCGGCACCACCGGCAACCCCAAGGGTGTCATGATCAGCCATGACAACATTACCTGGACCGCCGCTCAGGTGATCGGATTGATAAATGGCACTCATGAAGACCAGATCGTCAGTTATCTTCCCCTCAGCCACATCGCCGAACAGGTTGTCAGCATGCATGGGCCCGTCATCATGGGCGCGACAAGCTGGTTTGCGGAGAGCCTGGATCTGCTGGGCGACAATCTCCGCGAAGTCCACCCCACTATTTTTGTGGGGGTTCCCCGCGTCTGGGAAAAAATCCAGGCCAAAATGGTTGCCGCTGGCTCTCAAAATCCGCCTCTAAAAAAGAAGATCGCCGCTTGGGCACGCAAAAAAGGACTCGCTGCCGGATACGCCGATCAGGAAGGCAGTCCCAGACCGTTCATGTATGGTCTCGCGCAAAAACTGGTATTTTCGAAAGTTCGCGAAAAACTGGGATTGGATCGTTGCCGTTTATTTATTTCCACGGCCGCTCCGATTTCCATGGACACCCTTGAATTCTTTCACAGCCTGGCGGTTCCGATAACGGAGGTTTACGGGATGAGCGAATGCACGGGACCCGCGACTGTCTCCCTGCCCCACCCCTTTAAATACCGGATCGGATGGGCCGGGCCAGTGATTCCCAATGGCGAATTGTCCATCGCAGAAGACGGGGAAGTGCTGATGCGGGGTCGTCATGTATTCAAAGGCTATTTTAAAAATGAAGCCGCGACAGCGGAAGCACTCGATAAGGACGGATGGCTCCATTCCGGTGATGTGGGTATCATCGACGACAAGGGCTTCCTGAAGATCACCGACCGAAAAAAAGAACTAATTATTACGGCTGGCGGTGAAAATATTCCGCCTCAGGTTCTGGAAGGTAAATTGAAATCAATTCCGGTAGTCAGCCAGGCGGTAGTGGTAGGCGACCGGAGGAAATTCATGACGGCCCTGTTCACCCTAGACCCGGAAAAAGTAAAATCGGAAGCCCAGGCGGCCGGAAGCGCGGCAACAAACGCAAAAGAGGCCTCAAAATGTGATAAATTCAAAGCGCATTTTCAAAAACAAGTGGACCAGGTCAACACCACCCTAGCCAGAGTCCAGACCATTAAAAAATGGACAATTCTTCCGGAAGAATTGTCCATTGAGGGTGAGGAATTAACACCGACCATGAAATTGAAGCGTAGAATCATTTATTCCAAATACGCTCCGGAAATCGAAGAAATGTATAAAGGCTAATTCAAAAAGGGGTGGGGATTCATCCCCACCCCTTTTTTGAAACGAAACCGTCCCTCCATTATGGATTCATATCATAGGAGCCCCGTAACGGATAAACGTGTTTTTCCCAGATATGGTTAAAACGATTCTGGTCGACAATTGACTTCTTGATCATTTTCATACAGATCGCCATCTGTTGATCAGTGCTACTCGGTTTGGAATACAATTGCAGGGAGAACTTGGAAAAATCCCTGATCATAAAATCAAAAATTTGGTCCATCAGATCATTCTCGATGGCGTAAATTTTTGCATTTTCGATAATCAGCTGCCCATACGCCACCAATGTGAAAAGCTCTCCCAGAATTAACAGATAATCGATGTCCTGTTGTTGTTCCTGGTTGGGTGGAGCCGTCATCAACAGTTCCTTCAGCACTTCGATCTGCTCCTTGAAAACGCGCAGGTTCGGCAGATCGATGCTGTTATAGGCGATATTATAATCATGAAAACGGATTTTCCCCAGTCCGCGGGTCGGCCCCTGATGAAAAAGGAAATCATCGTTACCCGGTTTGTCCTGTTTTGCGATTTCCGGGAAGGTATCGGGGTTGAAAAAGAAATTCGGCATGAATTTGATGATCAAGGCCATGTTCACATGAACCGTTCCCTCCAATTTGGGAAGCGCCCGGATATCCTGAGCCGCCATCTCAAAGTACATATCCTTTTCGAAACCTTTGGCCGCAATCACATCCCACAAAAGATTAATCACCTCTTCCCCTTGGGTGGTCACTTTCATTTTGGTCATGGGGTTGTATAAAAGGTATCGCCGGTCCTCGTTGGAGGCGGATCGCATATAGTCGGCATTGCGCAGAGCAAACAGTTTCATGGCTGTCAGCCGGCTGTAGGCATCCACAAAAAGTTGACGAATATGTGGGAAATCGGTCACCCATTTACCGTACAGATTGCGGTTGGCTGCATGGTTGATGGCTTCGTAAAACGCGTGAGTACAGATACCGATGGAAGCCCATCCCAGATTATATTTGCCGACATTGATGGTATTCAGTGAAGAGTCCCAAGCTTCCCGACCTCTGGACAGGATATCCGCATCGGTAATCGGATATCCCTCCAATGCATATTCCGCAACATAGTTTTGTGAATTAACGACATTTTTTACCAGTTTATAGTTTTCATGCTGTGAATCAACTGCAAAAAAAACATATTCGTCCGTTTCCGTATCCTTGCCAAAAGTGGAAACAAGGGCGGCCTTGTTGGCGTTTCCGATATAGTATTTGCCGCCGTCTGCCACATACCGGCCTTCTCCCAAGGGGGTCAAGGCCATTTCGCTGGAGTATAGATCCGCCCCGTGTGTTTTTTCCGAGAGCCCGAATGCAAAGATCCCCCCTTCTTCCATCAACCGGGCGGTCTTCTTTTTTACTTCCTCATTTTTTCCCATCCATATGGGACCGAGACCGAGAATGCTGACTTGCCAGGTATACCAATAGGGAAGTCCATAGAATCCTAAAATTTCATTAAAAAAACAATTCCGGTAGGTGTCCCAATGACAATGTTCCCCACCATATTGGGAGGGAGTGAGTAAGGATGAAAAGATCTTCTCCTCTTTGATAAACGTAAGAAAATCATCATACCAGACCCGTTCTTCATAATCCGCCTTGAGTTTGACTTTCCCCTTTTTCTCAAAAAAATCGATTGTCTTCCGCATGATTTCCCTGGATTTTTCATCCAGATGATCATACATATTTTCCTTTGGATTCAATAACATCATCACGATCCATCTCCTTTGATCAATAAAATTTCACTCCAGAATAAACCGAAGTGTTACCAATACCCATTCATTGGATTGTCTGCAAATGGGCGCGTAAATTAATTTTTCGTTTCCTCAAACCGATTTTTCGACGGATGTTTCTCCGGTGTGTCTCGACAGTTTTGGTCGAAAGATTGAGCAGCACTGCAATTTCCTTAGTCGATTTCCCTTGTTTTACAAAATTGGCGATCTGGATTTCCGTCGGCGTCAGGCTATAGTAGCGATACGTAAGGCCCTGAGCGAATGGGGAGATAATATCATTCAGGTTATTTTCCATTACACCCGCATATGCCCGCTGACGATCATCAAGGCCGCTGACCTTCAGCCTATCCAGCACCGGGATAATCAGTTCCTTAACATTGAACAGCATTTTCTGTTCAAGGTCCGTTTTGTTTTCATCCTTCTTTTTTAATAAAATTTTTAAAGCGACATTCGCTTCCTCCAATTTTATCGTCTTAATCTCTAATTCCTTATTCATTCTGTCAAGTTCCGCCGTTCGTTCAGAAACCCGTCGCTCCAATTCATCCCTGGCTTGACGCAATTCGGCTTCCACTTTTTTCCGTTCGGTTATATCTCTGACGATACTCCTGAAACCCACGGCTCTTCCGTTTTCCCCTCTTATCAAGGAAGCGGAAACCTCTATCTGTCTTCGAGCCCCATCTTTGCATATCACTTCATAATCAAAACCAAGCGAAGGTCTTCCACTTCGGTAAATATCCCTGAAAGATCGAAACACTTTTTTCGCCGTCTCCTCATCCATGATCGCCCGACCGTTTAAGCCGATCAACTCGGTATACGAATAACCTAGAATCTTGGTCAGAAATGAATTGAAAAAGGTGAAGTTTCCGGACAAATCCAGCTCACAATATCCATCCTGAATGCTCTCCAGAATAATCCGATATTCCTCATCCGATTTCGAGACGTCTTGAAATGAACGGCAACTTTTTCGTTTTTTTTCGTGTTTCATCCTTGTCATACGGTTGCCCACAGGCAATTAGTCTTTGAATTTTTAAATTATTATTGCATATACGGCAATGTTGGCAACACTTAATTATTGAGTATTTTTTATGTATTTTTCATACTCATTATCAGAAATATCGAAACTGCGTCAACCGTATATTCAGCCGCCTTACGCGTTCGGTTCAAAAAAGGCTTGATGTTTTTATTGTTCCGTGTATCCTTTTGCCCAGTTTTAATAAAAAAATAATGATACATTTTTATACGTTGAGACAACCAACCGGCCCGATGCCGGGCAGGAGAATTACCGACTGTTTATCTCTCAAACAAAACGGTCGGAAGGAATGGCTCGATGGATCCAAAGGGAACGCGATTATTGAGCGAACCTCCGGGAACAAATCGAGAAGGAACCATGTGAAGGGAATTATATGGCCAAAAAATTACACATCCGATCCTGTTTTTTTGCCGGTATTGTCATCCTGCTATTTCTTGGCGCCTGCAGGGGAACGATAAAAGAGAAATCGCCGGAAAAACCCCTCCCCAAACTATCCGCATTAGACTGGGTTGAACGAGGCGAGTCCTTTCGGCAATCTCAACTGAATGACAATGCCATCGACGCATTCAACCAAGCACTAAAATTAAATCCGCGACTTTCGAAGGCTTATTACGGCAGAGGACTCACCCTAAAAGACAAAGGGGAGTTAACCGCGGCGATAAATGATTTCAGCAAGGCCTTAGAACTAAACCCCAAATATTTCGAAGCCCTTAACAATCGTGGTATCGTCTATTTCATCAACGGGCAATACGACCTTGCCATTGACGATTTCAATAAAATCGTGCAGCTTGCCAATCCCCTGCTTTCCTCGGCGTATAATAGCCGCGGGATCGCCTGGAAAAACAAGGGAGATTACAATCGGGCCATTGTCGATTTTACGCGTGCGATCATTATCAATCCAAGTTACGCCTTCGCATATAACTGCAGAGGTATCGCCTGGAAAGATTCCGGCTACCATGACCGAGCTATCAGCGATTTTTCAATCGCAATCCAACTGAATCCAAAACTTGCTGAAGCCTATACCGGAAGGGGCGTCGCTTACTATGGCAAAGGCGACTACGATCAAGCGATTACCGAAATCTCACACGCCATTGAAATCAACCAGAACAACACGGAAGCCTTTTATAGCCGCGGAATCGCCTGGCATAAAAAAAGAGAATACGCAAAAGCATTGGCTGATTTTTCGAAGGCAATCGAAATCGACCCAAAGTTGGTAAAAATATACAACAGCCGCGGCATCACCTACTATTTGTTGCACGATTTCAAGTCAGCTCTCTCCGACTTCAGCAAAGCGATCGATATCGCTCCGAATTTCGCGGATGCCCATAGCAATCGCGGACTCATCTATAAAAACCTCGGTAACTACAGGGAAGCCATAGAAAGCTATAATAAAGCCCTGTCTCTCAACCCCGACAGTCCAACCGCCAACAATAGTCTGTCCTGGATTTTGGCCACATGCCCTTATGATTACTGTCGGGATGGCCAAAAAGCCGTTCAATTGGCCCAAAAGGCAATCGCAGCCAATAAAGATGCTTATAAATTGGACACCCTAGCCGCTGCATACGCTGAGACAGGCGATTTCCAAAAGGCCGTCGCAACACAGGAGAAAGCGAACGCTTTAATGTCGCAAAACAAAGATGCCACTGCCTTGGAACAAGGGAAAAAGCACCTCTCGTCTTATCAGAGAAAGAAATCATGGCGGGATATTGTCTCCAAACCATAACGAGTATGCTTTCGGGATTGACAGTCTTCTGATGTTTTTTTATACTTCAGGGACGAAAATCGAAGTTGATTTCAGAACGTAAATGCCCAAAACGTCCGAGCGCAGAAACTCGCTTTGCAACTCTTTAAAAGAATATTGGCGACCACTGCTGTCCAAAATAAACAGAAATTAAGAATCGCTCTTTGAAAATTCAGCCGTTTAGCTATTTTAAATTGCTAAATTCAAAATCAGGTTCCCATTTTCATTTTATGCTGTCCAAGACCTTTGAATGGAAGAAGATATT
>JBGSLR010000088.1:0-57673 GCA_041740615.1 Desulfobacterales bacterium | reverse complement strand
GGCTTCCAAGGCAACTTTTGCCTTAAATGACGGTGCATGGTTCCTTCTTGGTCGTTTGCTCATACGTCGATCCTCCTTGAGGTCATTGTAGAACAGTTTTCACACTTATGCACCTGTCCAGTTTTTCCCGAACCGCTCTCTCAGAACGCTTGAACTGTGCGGCGCGGCTTCTTGCGTCCGCACCAGTGAGTGGTTCGGCCAACTTGCCATCGGAGTGCTGGCTGCTTATGTGCATTTCAGAGGTTAGAATTTGACGACTTGCTCAACAATTGGTTCACTGATTGAAAGTGTTCTTCCACCTCCTGGCGGTCCTCGTCTTCCAGCAACCCGTCGCGTGCCCCTCGGGCGATCATATTGGCGTGCCGTAACAGCGCAGCGCGGTCCTCTGGCCGATGTACGGATCCCGCAACCTCGGCAATCGTTTCCAGCAGACGGATGGTCACCGCAGTGCTGGAACGACCATATTGCCGGATCTGGTTGAACGCCGCATCCGTGATATCCGGGAACGTGAAGACAGGTGTAATGACCCGAATCTGATCCTGAGTGTCATGTCGATAAGGCGACGGCATGTCTAGTTCAGCCAAGCGGCACAGTGCCGATCCCAAGTGGTCCACACACACCATCGCCGTGAACGGGTCATTCACCCCGGGGGAGAGGGCTCGTATCGCGATTTCGACAAGCTGGTTAACCGCGAACTCAATGTCCTGACCGGACGTACGCTGGTTGCCCAGGGCGAATGCGGAATTGACGCGGTCAATAAGCTGATCGGTAACCTTGTTTCCTGGCCAGACTAGCGCCAGCGGACGGGTGGCAACGACATAGTGGCCGGGTCGTCGCTCCAGTCGAATAACGACATCCTCTTGAATGGCCAACGCAATCAAAGCGTCCCCATCGACGAACTGTAGATAACCGTCCCCGGCAGATCCAATCGGACGCGCTTCCCGATCGAACGTGTCGAGGAAGCCTGCGTCGGGTGGCTCTGTCGGAATCCGTGGTGCTCCCCGTCCGATGTTTTTCGGGAACAGGCGCTCTATTCCCTCAATCAACTCAGTTCCGACCCGCGCCACGATCTCGTTGGCCTGGATAGAAACGGACACGTGATGGATAAAGTAAATCAACACCCCCACACTCACCACAGCGAGCAGCACGCCGAGGGTGACAGACAGGTGGGGAACGAAGGCAATCTCCTCAGCGCGGCGGATGGTCCGTAGGACGAGCAAGCAGTAAAGGAAGGTAGCGACAAATGTACCGAGTACCATTTGGGTCGTGGTGTCGCGCATGAAATTGCGAAGCAGACGGGGCCCGAGCTGTGACGAGGCAAGCGACAGGGCGACCAAGGTCATCGAGAAAACTACCCCGGCGATAGTGATCATTGATCCGGCGATGGCCCCCAGCAAGGAACTCGCCCCCTCCGCTCCACCGGTGAAATTCAAACCCCAATTAAGCGACAACCAGTCCGTCACCAGCGTATCCAGGGCGACGGTTGCGAAGGCCAACACCATCGCCCCGCCAGCCATGACTGCAGGGAGAAACCAGAAACTAGAACGAACGCGGTTCCATGTTTTGAAAACCTGTACTCTCATGATGACGCCATTTCATTCATTCGCAGGTCCTGCAAGGCCTCGGTTCACAGGCCGCGAGGAACGAGCAGGCCTTTGTGAAACCACTTGTTATGAAAAAATTAGTTATCCAATAAAAATAGCAATGACAGATTTATGAAAGGTAACACAATCAATGCCAAATTACTTATGGCCCCATAAACATAAAGCTTACGAAGGTTTGAATCATTCTTATACCGAAGCAACCAAAGATAAAGAACAGGAAATATAGCCCAAATTGCAATTGCCACAACAAATTCTATAAATTGTATTTCACTATTATCTCGATGCCAAAAAACGAACCAACCATCAACGTAAGCATATATTTGAAAAATTAGGGTTAAGAGGCTTGGTAAAACAAATAGTGAAGACCCAATCACTGATAACCACAATAGTTTCTCTTTTAGTCCAATTTTCATAAGAGTTCATAACATATATTATTATATGGCCGGCTCGAATAGCCGAATAAGCCCGTTTCCCGCTCACTCCATCGTCAAGCTCATTCAGGAGGGTTTTGGTGTGGGAGGGGCGCTCAGCGATGGGCGTCCCTATCCCTATAGGCATCTTTGTATATTATTCCTATAAATGAATATTTAAATTCAATTCTCGATCATTTTTAAGTGCCACCAAATTCTCTCTAAGTTGTGACCAATAAATATGTTCTTTTGAGAATATTGCTGGTTCGATCCGCTCAACTAATTCAGAAAATTGACTGTTAAGAATCTTTTGCATATTTAACCAATTTTGTCCAAAACGATCATTGATGTTAAGGCCGTAAATCCAAATTACATCAGTGTATCGTGCCAACATCTCGATCAATTGAATTACATCCGTAATATAAGGTATAACCGGACAGACCAAGGCGCCGGTCTTTACACCAACTTCCTTTAATTGACGGAGAGCTTCTATTCTTCTCTCGTTGTCCATAGTATTGGCTTCAAACAGCCTGCGTGTTTGATTATTATTGAATGCCACTGAAACGCTGACTGCGGCAGATTTCATTTCCATTAAAATATCGATGTCACGAACAACTAAATCTGACTTTGTAAGAATGCTTGCGGAAAACCCTTTTTTCAGAAATAATTCCAATACCTTTCTGGTTTGGTGACATTCAGCCTCGCATGGTTGATAAGGATCAGTCTGATAGCCCATATAGATGGTTTGAGGAGAAATAATTCTGATTTCTTCACTCAGTTGGTCAAGGATGTTCGGATATATTTGGATTTCCTTTGACCAATCAGTTTCGGCATTGGCCAGCGCATAGCAATAGTAACAATAATGCTCACATCCAACGTAAGTATCTACCTGATAATCGAGGTCCTTTAATCCGCAAGGGGATAGAATTTTTCTATTTGTGCATACAGATATTTTCATTTTTTGATATTTCGTTATTTTTTAAAAAGTGTCTATTTAGCGGGCAGCACAAAATGCGAAATCGATCCTGCCTAACCATTGATTATCAGGTCAATTTGCCCTGATAATATAATATTGAATGGGTTTTCAGGTAAATTTGCCCTGAAAGGATGTCAAGCGCAATGCAAAAAAGCCTGATGTAACGCTAATGCTGTATCTTTCGTCCTTCATACGCTTTTCTATTGACCTGCCACCCGACCATGCGACTACATGGCAAACTGAATCCGGTAAATATCCAGCAGGCGGGCCTTCTCCGGTTCGATCAGGGAGGGTTGCCGATGCTGAATTTCGCTGAGAAGTCCGACGATGTTTCGGGCGCCGGTTGCGGACGAGGAATATCCAAGATCGATTTTGTCGAGCAGCGGAAGCAGGAGCTTGGCGGCGCGCTCCAGTTCCCCTTTTTCCAGCAGGCCGACCGCCTTGTAATAGTACCCCCAACCGGCGCCTTCCCCATAGCGATCCATTTTTCCGATGAGCTTGTCGGAAAGCGACAACACCTCTCCCTGATTACCGGCGGCCTTCTCCATGGCCAGGCTCACCTCCAGAAACCGGTCGTCATCGGCGGAATCTTCTTCGTTTGAATGGATCTGGTATTGCTGAATCAACTGGCGGGCCGTTTCCACCTGCCCGTGATAGAGAAGATAGATGACGTGTCGTTCGATCTGGTCCCATTGGACAGACCACTTGGCGGTCAGGCTCGGCGCGATCTCCTCCTTCCATTGCCGGGAATCCCAGGGCAGGTAATGGAACCCGTCCTCCATCAGTTCATTGTTATTGAGCTTCAGGGCGTCCAGGCCGACGCCTTCGGCGAGCTGATCCCGATTGCTGTCATCCCAGTAGTTGTCCTTCTGCGCATAATAACCGCTGATCATGGCTTTCTGGAACATCCGGTGTGAATTGGAATGCCGGGTCAGACCGGGGGCGATGGCCGCAAGTTTTTCCTCATCCCCCTTTTTCACCACCACGCTCATCAGAAAACCGTCTTCCATCCAATCGCGCTGAAATTCGAAAAACGGCGCGTCGTCCCAGCGGTTGCGCTTTGCCGTATTGTAGCAGAAAAAAATTTCCATCTTCGCATCATAGCCATACAGGGTGTAGACATGTCCGGGCACATAGATCAGCACTGGATAGTCCGCCTCCAAAAGGGCGATGAGGGTCTCTTTGGTTTCCCAGAGGGTGGTCATCAGCCGGTAGCCCCGCTGCTTTAAAAAAGACTCCACTTTCCAGATGAAAGTTCCCTCGCTGAAGCCTTCCTTGATGGCGTAGCTCAGCTCGCGGGTGCTGATGGGATTGGTTTCATAAAAATTCAAAATGACGGACAGCGAGTTCGGATAACAGGACGCCGCCTGCTCGAAGGTCCGGTGCCGGACCGATAATATCTTCCGGCCGGCGTCCGGCAGGGATTTGTTTTTCTGGTAGCTCGCCATGTAGCGCCGCGCTTTGCGATATACTTCGAATCCCTCGGAATAGTCCGCGATGACCTTTTTGAAGGACGCCTCGGCGGCTTCGTAGTTCTCGTTGAGGATATTCAACACCCCCTGGCGGTGGTGCAGGGAGGCCAGCAGCGGGTCGTGGTCGATATACGGAATGGTCTTTGCGTATAGCGCTTTTGCCGATTCCAGTCGTCCCCTCTCTTCCAGAATCGACGCCGCGATCAGGTTCAGCGTAGTGGTATAGCCCGATAATACGATGGTGTGCAGCACGATCAGCGGGACGGCCGCCACAACCGTGGCAATGGTTCTTTTCAGGCCGACATGAACGCCGCCGGGTAGAAAAAAAATCACGGTCAGCAATATGGACAGGGCATTGAACACATAGAACGCATAATCGGCCATCTGGGGCCGGTAGGAAATGGGTCCCAACCGCTGTTGGGGATACACCACCAGAAACAGGGTCAGCACACTGAAGATGGCGATCAACAGGAAAACCAGGGACAGGGAAACGCCGAAGGATTTGATATCCCGATTGAAATATTGGTTGGTTTCATCGATGCCGTATAGGAAACCGAATACCAGGCCCACCATGATCCATATGCTGAAGGCGGCGGTGGTCGACGAAAAATAAACCATGACATACTCGCCGAAAATCCAGTAATTGATGATCTGGACCGCCTGGGACAGGCTGTAAAAAACGGTTCCCATGAAGGTCATCCAGGCGATGCCCCGGGACAGCATGATTTTCGGACGGGGGGACGGCTCCCTGGATTTGGTCGACGATACAATGGTCCAGCAAAAAATAAAGGCCGCCGAGAAGATGACCGCCACCAGCGCGGCATACATCAGGATGATCCAATTGGGATTGGCGGCCAGGGAGATGCTCAGCCAGGCGCACAGCAGCAAAATCGCCGGCGGCAAAAAGACTATGTAGCGAATCAGCGGGTAGGGCTTGCGATATTGCCAAAGGTACAGGCTGAGGAATATCGGCCCGAGAAAAAGGGTGTAGAAGGTCAGCTTCCAACCGCTCAGCGGGTTGCCCGGTTTCACTATAGTCCCTCCGGTGACGGAAAAAAATAGGTATGGTCCAACGGTTTTTGGAAATATTTTTCCAGCAGGTGATTGGCCATGCTGTCATACCGGTCACGTTCGATGGCCTTTTCCAAACGTTTCCGCGCCGCTTCGGCTTTCCCCTGTTGCATTTCCGAAAGGGTCCGATAATAGAGCCACGGGCCCGGTTGTTGTTTCGGCAGCGTCCGGAAGTCTTTCATGTCCTGGTTCAACTTCAACCCCACCAGATGACGCCAGATTTCATATTCGGAGTTATACGGGTGTCTGGCATGAGCAATGGACAGGTAGCCCAGCGCATCCGGATAGCGCCCCATCAAAAAAAGCCGGCGGCCGATCTCGAACGCTTCCCGGCACGATACCATGTTCGTGGAAACCGGTTGCGGCAAGGCCAATTGGATAAACAGCTTCGGTGCCTGGTCCACCAGGTTGTTTTCCACCAGGTAGTGGGCCATGGGAATGCGATCCATGTCCCGGAAGGGACCCATTTCCCGGACTAGGTTTTCCGCCCGCTGAATCCGGGATGTCCAGCTTTCATCCGAATTGAACTGCTTCGCATCCGGAAACAACTTGAAATCCAAGCTTTTGGGCGTTATCAGATCATACAGCCGGACCACGGCATTCAAATAGCGGGCGTACGCCGAATCGGATTCGGACGCCGCCAGTCCGGAAAGGCTTTCCAGCGATCGCTGGGCCCGGGACACCAGCGCCATGGCGGCGTTGATGTCTTGAAGGGATTGCGCGCCGAACCGATCCAGCAGGTCGGCGCCCATGCCGTCTTTGGTCAAAACAGCGACGGGTTCTCCGATTTGCGGGACAATGGCCGCCAGGTAGGAAAACGGCACGGGGATCATCTGGTGGGATAAAACGGTTTCTCGATACTCTCCGGCGGTATTTGCATCAAAATGGGCTTGCATGGCTTTTTCCATGGCGCGGTCCATTTCGATCCGAAACCAGGCGATACCGGACGACCGGTCCACAAAAAGAAGCGCCCCCCAGCGCATTTCGCCGCACAACGGCAGCGACAGAACGGGAACCAGATTTTTTTCCAGCAGCAGTTCAAGGTTCTCCATGGAGGGGGGAATAAAATTCAGGGTCGTCCGGGTGGCCATGGCGACATACCGGATGTCGTACGTCGCCTCCAGGTCCGGCAGGTGGCCTTCGGACGATTTGGGCAGGGTGGCCTTAAACCCGGCGATAATTTCGGAAACGTCCGTTACCGACAGCACGCCTTGCCGGATCAGAGCGGTCATGAAAACATCCCAGGCGCCGTCCACCGGACGGAAAAACGGAATTCCCTCCGTCGAAAAAGTCCCTGACGCTGCCTTCCCGGCTGTGACCAGCTCTTTCAGGCGGCAGACGTCGTCTCCCGCGGAACACAGCAACGCGTCGTTGCCTTCCATGATCCGGACGACTTGGCCGGCCTCGTCCGATCGATTGGCCAAAAACGCCGCGGCAAACAATTTTCGCAAGCGGGAAAGCGCCTTATGACCGCTTTGAAAACAATCCTGGTCTGAAAAAATCAGGCTGTCATTGGGTATCGCCACGGGAGCCGGCTTCGCATGGGTATGGTAATACGATAAATATTCGGAAGCGGCTTTCTGCGGCAGGCCCAGAAAGCAGAGCCACAGGAAAAGGAAGGACAATCCTTTGGTGCAGGTCAGCAACACGTACCGCCGCGTGAACTGTCCGAAGGATGTCGCATCCCAATAGTCCAATGAAAGCACGGCGGCCAACAAAATCGCCATGAACTCCATCAGAAAACCGCCGGTAAGCTGAAGCCATTTGCAGGCAAACCACAAGATGAGACCGACCTGCGAGGCGATCACGATAAAGCAGGCATAGAGAATAATGATCCGGTTGAAGGAAACCGCAGCGGTGGTGCTGGTTATGTATCCCGTCATGACGACGAGCATGCCGATAACCATGATGACGGCGTTTTGCCACAGGGGAATGTTCGTCATCCATTCCACGGATGACGCCGCCGTCCGGGGCTGCAATTCGATCAGGTCCACATCGGGAATAATATTGATGATGGACAGGAGGGCCAGGAGAAGCAGCAGTGAGCCGATCTGCTTTCTATCCAGAACTGCCGGCTGAATGGGCTGGAATTGGGCGATCACGCGGTGGTTGAAGGCCGCGATCAGGATCCCGGAAGCAATCGGCAGCAGCATCCACAGACGGCCGACCGCCGGAAACAGGATCTGCAAGAAAGCGGCCCCCACCAGGACCAACACCAAAAAGGCCGTCATGCCGAAATGGAAAAAGCTCTTTTTCAGGGAAAATTCCCTGGCCCGTAATAGAGAAAAGTGGGATGGGATGGGAAACAACAGCAGGTTCAATCCGATCCAGAAGCGGGTTCCCGCCTGTCGCCTGCGCTCATCGGTTTTTTCGTCTTCCGTCATGATCTCATCGCTTTGGGTTCTCTTTCATTTTTTGGGAAGCGAGCATATGTCAAGAACGGTTGTGTGTCAATAAATTTGTGAATACAATATGTTGAAACACAGCCATGACCTCGGCGCCCGGAACGCAAGGCGTTTTCGAGCCTCATTGTTTCAATGAGCCATGCCGCTAAGGTTCCACCGCATCCGGCATGGGGCCCAAAAATCGCGCGGAAATCCCGGGCAGGCCGCTGATGATGGAAATCATCAGCGCGGCGCAATAGGGCAACGACTGGACCATCAACACAAAGATCCATAGGTTGAGATCCGGATTGGCGATCAATTGCCGGAGATAAACGCCCGCGGCGGCACCCCAGAGCGCCAGGACCATGAACGCCTCCTGCCGGACGGTTACCAGAGAATGCAACAGGGCGCTTTTCCGCGCCCATTTGGGCGTACGGAAAAAGGGCAGGCTGCGAGTGAAAAACCCGGTCAGCACCGCCTTGGAGATGGTGTGAGACAACGCCAGACCGGCCAGACCGGCGGAAATGGTCTGCAAGAAAGAGGTTTTCACCCGGGTCCGATACACGTAAAACATCTTGGCGATCTTGAAAGCGAAAAAAACCAGGGGTAAAAGGGACAATTCCATCAGGGGCGGATCCACCTTGCGGGGGGCGATGATCATGGCCAGGGACCACAGCAGTGCGCCGAAATTGAACAGCATATTGAGGCCATCGGCGATCCAGGGCAGCCAGCCGGCCAGGAAATGATACCGCTGCCCATAGGTCAGGCTGCTTTTACCGAAACCCAGCAGTTTCCCGGCGTGGCGCCGCAGGATCTGGATCGCCCCGTACGCCCAGCGAAACCGCTGTTTCATGTAATCCTGCAAGGAATCCGGCATCACCCCCTTGCCGAAACTCCGGGGGATATAGACCGCTTCATACCCTTGCTCGAAGATCCGCAACCCCAGTTCGGCATCCTCGGTGATACACCATTCGCTCCAGCCGTCGATTTCTTTCAGCACGTTTTTCCGCACCAACGTCATGGTGCCGTGCTGGATAATGGCATTGCGCTCATTGCGGGTGACCATGCCGATATAGAAAAACCCCCGGTATTCCGCATAGCACATGGCTTTGAACAGGTTGTCCTGATCGTCACGGTAATCCTGGGGAGCCTGCACCACGGCGATGCGCTCCTTTTCGAAATGGGGCACGAGCGACGTGAGCCAGTTAGGGGCCACCCAGTAATCGCTGTCGATCACCGCAACAATCTCGGCTTCCGGTGATGTCTGCGCCAGGGCGTAGTTCAAGGCTCCGGCCTTGAAGCCGGCCAGGGGATCCACATGGAAGAAACGGAAACGATCGCCCAGTTTGCGGCAATGGTCGAGAACAGGCTGCCAGATGCGGGGATCTTTGGTGTTGTTGTCGATCACCAGGACTTCAAAATGCGGGTAATCCAGACCGGCCAAGGCGTCCAGGGTCTGTTTCAGCATTTCCGGCGGTTCGTTGTAAGCGGGAACATGAATGGATACAAAGGGAAAAATCCGGCCGGCCGCAGCGGGAACGGCCGTCACCGCCCGTCGCCGGCCGGTGACCCAGAGCGCTTCCGCCCATTCGTGGGCTTCCGTCAGCAGCACCAGAATCACTCCTGCCATGCCGATCAGCATCAGAATTCCCACCAAAACAGTTCCAACGGTCAGATATTGATGGATATAATCATATACGATCCATACCGCCGCAGTGGCGCAGGCATACGCGACCAATGCCAGAAAGCCGCGCCCGCGCGTGCGCAGGGTGCGGCTGTCGAGAAACAACACCACCAGGGCGATGGCCGCGATCACCACCGAGATACCCGCCAGGATATACCAGCGGGGAATGGGGACAATGGGTGCGGTAAAGGGGAACTTGGGCTGGCGGTTGACGTCGTAGACGCCCCAATAGGCCCCTACGGACCCTTCGGTATCCCGCTTCCAGGGTTGATCGAAGGCCTCCATCACGTAATAAATATACTTTTCCTTTTCGGCGCGGTTCAAGAAACGACGTAAAAAAATCGCTTCATTGGACACCGAGGCGACCGCGGACATCCGCGTCCGGCCATTGCTGGGCCAGCCGACTTCCCCGATGATGATGCGCTTGTCCGGGAAACGCGCCTTGAGCTGATTCATGCGACCGACGATATATTCCTCCGTCGCGTCCACATGGATTCCTTCCCAATAGGGCAGCATGTGAACCGCGATGTAGTCCACATGATCGGCCAGCTCCGGATGTTTGAGCCAGACGTGCCAGGGCTCCGCCGTGCTGACCGGGATATCGGTGACCTTGCGGACGCGGTCGAGATACGCCGCCAGGAGTTCGATGGGCATATCGTTCCGCAGGACGGATTCGTTTCCCACGATCACGCGCACCACGTTGCGCACGGAACCGAGGATTTCGATCAACCGTTTCACTTCCACTTCGTTCTTTTCCAGCCGCTGGTCCACCCACGCCCCTAAGGCCACATTGATATTATATTTTTTCGCCAGGTCCGGTATCTTTCCCAGAACATCTTCCACCGTATAGGTTCGAATGGCATAGGTCGTCCCGGCCAGCAGGGACAGATCTGTCTCGATCTCCGCCTCCGTGGGGAATTTGGAAACCAGGGGACTTTCGTCAGCCTGCATGGGGGAAAAGGAAAACCCCTGAATTTGGTGGGGCCATTCGGGTTCCTGTTCCGGCCGATTCAAATAGGCCCATACGGAAATGGTGAGAATCGCCACCGATACGCCGATGACGGCGCTGGAACGGTTCATGTGAAAACTCCGAATCGAAAATGGTTGGACGATGCCGGTTGGTTACCGTTGAATCGGATCAGCCGAAAAACTATTTTGAAAATGTGATTTCTCGGGGGATTGACCGCTCAATCGGAGTACCCTACAATACCAAGTCGTTTCATTCGAGAATTGGTGAACATAGATATCACAAAAAACCGCCATGGGGAAGCATCATGAGACTTCGCAGGATCTGGGAAACGGCAATTCTGATCATCATGATATCGTCGGCCGCCGGAGCTCACGCGCTGGACGGAGGACGGCTTGGGACGGTAATGGTATATGCCCCCCTGGAATCCGCCAAAGGGGTCGTCATTCTCTTGAGCGACCCGCTTTCCAACCCCCGTGCCTTATCGGCGGCCGCCCACGCCATTGCCCAGGCCCGATACAAGGCGGCAGTGGTGGACTCCGCGAAATATTTGTCCGGACTGGATGCGGAGAAGGAAGCCTGCCACCGGGCATCCGGTGATTTCCGGTATCTGTCGGAACGCCTCTCCGCAGGCGGACCGTCATCCTCCAAGCATCCGCCGGTTATAGCGGGGTCGGGTTCCGGAGGCGCTCTGGCCTATGCCGTGCTGGCCCAATCCAATCCGGGAGAATTCGCCGGCGCGGTGGCCTTCGATTTCAACCCGGCGCTGCCCGGCGGCGCGCCCTTGTGTCCGGGCGCACCCGTTGCGCCCTATCCCGGCGGTTTCCGGTATCTGCCGAAAACAAATCTGCCGGGGTTCTTCCGCATCGCCACGTCATCGCCCGACAACCCGGTTTTCGCCGCCTTCGAAAAGGCGCAACCGGGCGTCCTCTTTCCCCTGCGACCATACGATGACACCGCTTCGGCCGTCATCGCGATCCTGTCCGCCGAGTCCGTCCAACCCCCGAATTCCGGCCCCCGTCTGGACGATCTGCCCCTGGTTCCCCTGGCGGCAAAGCACCACGGCAAAACCATGGCGATCATTTATTCCGGAGACGGCGGCTGGCGCGATCTGGACAAGCAGATCGGCGAAGCGCTTCAGAAGGAAGGAATTCCGGTCGTCGGCGTCGATACCCTGCGGTATTTCTGGCGCAAAAAAACACCCGAAGAAGCCGCGCAAGGGTTGTCATTGATCATCAACCACTTTACACGGTTGTGGGACACGCCGGATGTGCTGCTCGTTGGCTACTCATTCGGCGCGGACATCATCCCGTTTGCCTTCAACCGTTTGCCGGCGGCCCAGCAGTCATGCGTCCGGCAGATAACGCTGCTGGGAGTGTCACGTGCCGCGGATTTCGAAATTCACATGAGCCAATGGATTGGAGACGCTCCCTCCGCCGATGCCCTGCCGATGCCGCCGGAACTCAAGCGTCTTGAGCCAACCCGCGTGCAGTGTATCTATGGCGAGGAAGATCAACAAAATTCAGGCTGCACGGACGCGGCCCTCCGTACGGCCGAAGTGGTTCGAACCGGGGGCGGCCATCACTTCGACGGCGATTATCAGGCTCTGGCCAAACGAATCATCGACGGTGCCGCCGCAAGGGGCGCGCGAATATCCCCGGACGGAAATCCGCAACCCTGATCTGCAACCGGATCGTCGGATAGGTATGAAACATACGGAAAGTGCTGGTTTTCCTTCACGGAGCGGTCTTTGTCCGTTGGCAAAACCATGCAATCAACTTTCCGGCAATGCTGATGCTCCCGGGTACTTGCGGCAATTCCTCTTTTGAATACCAGGCGGCGTCCGTGATTTCCGATGGGTCGGGGGTGATATCGCCACCGGCATATTCCGCGGTGAAGGCGACCATCAGGGAATTGGGGAACGGCCAGGGCTGGCTGCCGAAATAGCGGATATTTTTTACGCAGATACCCACCTCCTCCTTGACTTCCCGCTCAACGCACGCCTCCAGGGTTTCGCTCGGCTCTACAAAGCCGGCGAGTACGCTGTAGAACGGCATATGGAATCGTTTGTTGCGCGCCAGGAGAATGGTATCTTCTTTCAATACCGCGACGATCACGGCGGGCGACAGACGCGGATAGTTGATCAGTCCGCATGCGGGACAGATTTTGGCGCGTTCATCGCTTTTGTCTTCGGTGGAATGGCCGCACGCCCCGCAATACAAATGCGTTTGCTGCCAGTAAACCAACTGATTGGCGCGGCCTGCGACCCAGAACAGGTCTTCTTCCAGTCGCATAAACAAGGCACGCAGGTCCGCCAATTCAAAGTTCTCGGACGGCAGTCCGCCGTCGGCTTCCATTTCCGCTGCATAGCACGGGCGATCATCCAGGGAGCCGATATATTGTTTCCGGATCAAGGCGAATCCACTTGACGGCAAATCATCTGAATCGGGAATACGAATCCGGTTCTCCTGTCTGATGATCAGCAAGCGCTTCTGATGGAAAACGAAATAGAGGTCCGGCGCTTGTCCGTCGGTTGGTGGTCGCATATCGGGATTGAAGTTCATAATGCCTTGATACCAAATATCAGTTCTTTTGTCTCGTCCTTCCGACCGACATCACAATTCCCAGGCAGGAAAAGACCGGTCATATAACCGCCGATTACCGGGCCGCTGGAAAGTCCTGCATAGGTGAAGGCCGAGACCATTCCGATCTTTCTACCACGAATCTCGGGCGGGTAGGCGACGGCCACCAGGGCCAGGCTTCCCGACAACATCATGGCCGCCCCGAGGCCCTGGAAAAAACGCTGGATCATGATCATTCCAATACCGGGTACGAAACCGAGGGAAAAAGTCAGCGCAGTGAAAACAATCAGCCCGGCCAGAAAGACCCTGCGCTGCCCAACGATATCCCCCAACCGGCCGAAGGTCAGCATCACCATGGCCACGGAAAGCACATACAGCTGTTCCACCAGTCCTAACTGCACTCCCGAGGCGCCCATGTCGCGTCCGAGGGACGGCGGGGCCACGCCCACTGCCGTGAGCATCAAGGGGGCCATGAACTGGGCGATACAGACGCTGACGAGCACCATGGAAGGTGAACCGGCGCTATCGTTTGACATGCAGATACACTCGTTGGTTTTTTCGCACTAGGAACATCGCCTGCAGAAGATCGAATGCCTTACGTCGCTTGGTTGAAAGCAGCCGGAGAATTGGTATGCATCACTTCTCAATTCCATCCCTAGCCGGAACTCCCTTTTGATAATAATGTTTGATTTCCGTCATCTCCGTGACCAGATCCGCTGCCTCCATGACGCGCGCATCGGCCTTTCTTCCCGTAATGACCAGCTCGACATCGTCCGGTTTCCCATGAATGACATCCAGCAAGTCGTCCACGCTGAAAAGGTTGTAAAAGACGGCGATATTGGCCTCGTCCAGAATGATCACCTGGTATTTTCCCGAGCCCATGATTTCTCGAACTTCTTTGAGTCCTGCCTGGGCGGCGATAAAATCCGCCTGTTCCGGTTTGTTCCGGATGAAGCAATCCCTGCCGTATTGTTTGATGACAACGCGATCCGCCAGTTTTTCCAAGGTGTGGAGTTCGGCATATTTCATTCCTTTGACAAACTGTGCGATGTATACATTCAATCCGGCGCCGTACGCCCGCATGGCAAGACCCAATGCCGCGGTTGTCTTGCCTTTTCCGTCGCCGGTATAGACCTGCACATAGCCTTTCATTGTTTCACCCCGGTTTGTTTACAGATCAAAACGAATACCCTGGGCCAGGGGCAATTCCCGGGACCAGTTGATGGTGTTGGTCTGTCGGCGCATATAGGCGCGCCAAGCGTCGGAGCCGGCCTCCCGGCCGCCGCCCGTTTCCTTTTCACCGCCAAAGGCTCCCCCGATTTCCGCGCCGGATGTGCCGATATTGACATTGGCAATCCCGCAATCACTGCCGGCGCATCCGAGGAATTGTTCGGCCTCCTGAAGATGGCGGGTAAAAATCGCCGAAGAAAGCCCCTGGGGAACGTCATTCTGAAGGGAAATGGCCTCCGTAAGGGATTCGCAGGGCATCAGGTACAGGATCGGCGCGAATATCTCCTCGCGAAGGATGGGAATATCATGGGGAACTTCACAGATGCAAGGGGTTACATAGGTACCGGAGCGGAATTTTCCCCCTTTGAGCACCTGGCCGCCGTACAGAATCCTTCCTCCTTGTTTTTCAATGGTTCGAAGCGCCCGCTGCATATTGTCAACGGCTTCCCGATCGATCAAGGGCCCCATCAGTACGCCCTGGTCAAGGGGATTGCCGATTTGTACCTGCCGATATGCCGCAGCCAAAGCAGCGCTCAACTCCCCATAAATGTCTTTATGGGCGATGACCCGCCGCGTAGTGGTACATCTTTGTCCGGCGGTTCCCACGGCCCCGAAGGCGATCGCGCGAACGGCCATGCGCAAATCCGCTTCGGGGGTCACGATGACGGCATTGTTCCCTCCCAGTTCCAGCAGGGTCTTGCCCAGTCTTTCGGCCACTTTTCCGGCGATGTGCTTTCCCATGCGCACACTTCCGGTAGCGGAAATCAGGGGGATGCGGTTGTCCGTGATCAGGGATTCGCCGATGTCCTTGCGATCCCCGATCAGCAGACAGAGGATTCCTTCCGGCAACCCATTGGCCCGCAGGACCCGCCAGACAATTTCCGACACCGCAACAGCGCATAACGGTGCTTTTGAGGAGGGCTTCCAGATTACCGTGTCTCCGGCAATCATGGCGATCATTGCATTCCACGCCCATACCGCTACCGGAAAGTTGAAGGCGGAAATCACACCGACGGGACCCAACGGGTGCCATTGCTCATACATCCGATGCGCGGGACGCTCACTGTGCATGCTGAGTCCGTAAAGCATCCGCGACTGACCCACGGCAAAGTCGGCGATGTCGATCATCTCCTGCACTTCCCCTTCTCCTTCCGTCCGGATCTTTCCCACCTCCCAACTGACCAGTTCGCCAAGGTCCTTTTTATACTCCCGTAGCGCCAGACCGATCTGTCGCACAATCTCGCCTCTTTTGGGAGCGGGAATTTCCCGCCATTTTGCGAAGGCGCTGGTCGCCTGCCGGACGACTTTTTCATAGTCTTTTGGAGCGGCGCACCGAATTTCACCAATGGGTTTCCCGTGGATGGGAGAAACGGATTCAATGACGTTCCCATGGCAAGCCAGCCATGATCCCGTACCCGCTCCGGAAAGCGGTCCCGACAGTCCCAGGCGATCCAGAATGGATGTCATCTTCCTTCTCCTTTCATCGGGTTGTGCGGATGATGTCATGAAAAATGGACAAGCAACTGTCAATCTCCTCATGATTCACGGTCAGGGCCGGACAGAACCGCAAACTATTGACACCACATCCCAGAAGGAGCAGGCCCTTCTCAAAGGCCTTGCGGATGATGCGACTGCGCTTTTCCGCAGCGGGCTTTTTGGTTTCGCGATCCTCCACTAGTTCGACGCCGATCATCAGTCCTTTGCCGCGAACGTCCCCAATGCATTCATTTTCCTTCTGGATTTCGCGAAGACCGGCCATCAGTCGTTCCCCTTGAACCCTTGCATTTTCCATCAATTCTTCTTCGAGCAGCGCAATGGTTTGCAGAGCCGCCTGACAGGAAAGCGGATTTCCGCCGAACGTGGAGGCATGGGAACCGGCTTCCCAGCTCATAATTTCCGAGCGGGCCACCATTGCACCCAAGGGCAGGCCGGACGCGATCCCCTTGGCCAGGGACATGACATCCGGATCCACCCCGAAATGCTCCATGGCGAACATTTTGCCGGTCCGTCCCATTCCGGATTGCACTTCATCGGCGATATACAGGATGCCGTATCGTTGGGCCAATCGGTAGAGTTTTTGATGGAATTCCGGCGGCGGTACGATATAGCCCCCCTCCCCCTGGATCGGCTCGACAAAAATGGCGGCGACTTCTTCCGGCGGGATCGTTGTTCGAAACAGGGTGTTTTCAACCCAGTCCACGCAGGTGATATTGCATTTCGGATAGGTCAAGTTATAGGGGCAGCGGTAGCAGTAGGCATAGGGAATATGGGTAATCCCGGGGACCAGCGGATTATAATGCCGTTTCTGTACGGTTTTGCTGGCGGTCAGGGAAAGGGCGCCCATAGTGCGGCCATGGAAAGCGCCGAAAAAAGCGATATTCAGTTCTCTGCGCGTATGCCACCTGGCGAGTTTGAAGGCCGCCTCCACGGCTTCCGCGCCGGAATTACCGAAATACACTTTTTTAACGCCTTTGCCCGGAGCGATGGCCGACAGTTTTTCCGCCAGATCGATCTGCGGCGTATAATAAAAGTCGGTTCCGGACATATGCAGCAATCGTTTCGCCTGCTTGATGATACTGTCGACGACTTTGGGATGACAGTGGCCGGTGGCGCACACCGCAATGCCGGCGGTGAAATCCAGAAAGATGTTTCCATCCACGTCATGGATCCATACGCCCTTGGCCTTGTCCACGACAAGCGGATAGACGCGGGTGTAGGACGGTGATACGAATTTCTGGTCGACTTTAATGCGCTTTTTGGCGTTGGGGCCCGGCAATGCGGTTTTGATAACAGGTAGTTTCATTCAGACCTCCTGGATATGGGGCATGCGAATAGTTGCGTCTTGCCCTCTTGCGGCGGGCAGTTGACGCGGTCGACGGTTGTCAAACCAATCCCTGATCGAGCATGGCTTCAACCACCTTTACAAACCCGGCGATATTGGCGCCGTTGACGTAATTATAGGGAGACCCGTATTTTTCGGCCGCTTCCAGGCAGCTTTTGTGGATGTTTTTCATGATCATGCGGAGTCTTTCCTCCACTTCCGCTTTGGGCCAATGCAACCGCATGCTGTTCTGGGCCATTTCCAAACCGGAAACCGCCACACCGCCGGCGTTGGCCGCCTTTCCAGGCGCATAGAGGATCTTACGATCCAGAAAAAGATCCACCGCCTCCGGCATGGTCGGCATGTTGGCGCCTTCGGCAACCAGGATTACACCATTATCCACCAGATGCTGCGCATCCTGCCCGTTGATTTCATTTTCCGTTGCACAGGGAAACGCGCAGTCCGCCGGATGAGTCCACAAAGGATGGAACTCCCGCACGGCATCAAGGGCGGTATAGACCGCATCCGGATAAGCATCCGCGTATTCCTTGATTCGTCCACGCCGAATGTTCTTCAAGGCCTTGACAAAAGACAATTTTTCCCCATCGATCCCGGTTTCATCCAGAATATATCCGGAGGAATCCGAAAGGGTAATCACCTTGCCGCCGAGCGCCAGGATCTTTTCAGCGGTGAACTGAGCGACATTCCCCGACCCGGATACCAGACATACCTTCTCTTTCAGGGTTTCCTTGCGGGTTGCGAGCATTTCCGCGGCAAAGTAGACACACCCATAGCCGGTGGCTTCCGGCCGGATCAGACTGCCGCCCCAGTTGAGGCTTTTTCCGGTCAACACCCCGGTAAACTCATTGCGTAATTTTTTATACATACCGAATAGAAACCCGATTTCCCGCGCGCCCACGCCGATGTCCCCGGCCGGGACATCCGTGTTAGGGCCGATGTGGCGATACAGCTCGGCCATGAAACTCTGGCAGAACCGCATGACTTCGTTATCGGATTTTCCTTTTGGATCAAAGTCCGAGCCGCCCTTTCCGCCGCCCAGGGGCAGCGAGGTCAGCGCATTCTTGAAAACCTGTTCGAAGGCCAGGAATTTCAGAATGGACAAGTTCACGGACGGATGAAATCGAAGTCCGCCTTTGTATGGCCCGATGGCGCTGTTCATCTCAATCCGGAAGCCCCGATTGACCTGGGGGACACCGCGGTCATCCATCCACGGCACCCGGAAAATGATGACCCGTTCCGGTTCGGTGATTCGCTCCAGAATTTTATGGTGTCGGTATTCCGGATGCATGTCCAGAACGGGCTTGACGGACGCGACCACCTCGCTGACCGCCTGATGAAATGCCCTTTCCCCCGGATCCTTGGCCTTGATTTTATCCATTATATCTTCCATACACGACCTCCATTTTCAGGTTGGTTGTTGGATTCTTCGGAACCTGTTCGCCGGACCGGGTGTACGTGATCCCCTCCTGCGGCAGATTTCGGCATTCTTCCGGTTGAACGAATTCGCTACGAACTTTTTTCCGCCATCATGGCCGCAATCGATTGCTTTCCATCCACCTTGACGCGTATTCCGTTTTCCACTTGAACATGACGGATAAACTCGGTTTCATTTTGGGGCGGTAACGACAGCAACCAATCCCAATCGAGACGATCCTGGCCGTCGTTGCCGACGGTGATGTAACTGATTCCAAGGGCAGTAATATTATGAAAGAAATGACTCCCCTGGGAAGGCTCCGCCTGCATATTGTGAGCCCTTGTCTCCACAATCGGACCGACGCCCGAGATATCCTTCCAATCAACGGGAATACCCAGCCACCGATCGGCCGACCCCCATCTTCCCGGGCCGATCAATACATAGGGCCTCTTCAGCGCCGAAAGCGTCTGGTTCAACCTGGCAATCGGGGCGATCATCTCCAAGGTGCGGGCCGGATCGAATGTGTCCGGCTTGACGAATACAATGTCCCGGATGCCGCTTTGCTGGCCGTTCCCCAACGCATGGCGGGAAAAGCAGAATGCACGATTTCTGTCCTCCGCGTCGATTTCAACGGCAAGACGTTGTTCATATTTGATCATGGGACGGATCTGCAGCAATGAAAACGTATACGTCTCCGGTATTTCCGGCGTGAGATCCACCGCGAACTCGATTTCGACAGGACATCCCATTCCCCGTCGGCCCACATCCAGAGCATCGCGAAGAATGTCCGCCAGCGGAAACAGATTGTATTTGAGAACATTGGCGAAGGTGACTACCTTTTGTCCCGCCACACCGGTGGTGTCCCGTATGCGATGATCCTCGGCAACGTATGTGCTGGACATCCGATTGACTGCCGGGTGGTCCGACGCCTCGTCAACGGAAAGCCGATGGATGAATTCTTCCAGGGTTCGTGAATGACCCTCATGGGGCGCCGGCATTCGTAAGGCATAAAAAAGGCGCTGGGCGTTTTGAAGGGTGGCCTCCACGCCGGCGAACTGGGGCAGCACTTGCGGGTATTGCGGCGAAAACCGAAGGCAGACCCCGCCTTCCACCACGGTTTTCCCAAGCCCAAGGGCGATGTGGGCTACCCCTTCTTCCGCTTTCATATGCCCAACCGGATAGAAATTAATGGACTGGGCCACCCCGGACATGGCTGGATAATAATATCCGCCGAAGGGGCTGCCAACAATCTGCTGTATGATGACCGCCATGCCGTTTTCTTCGGCGCGATATTGGGATTGCCGGATAAACGCCCGTGAGGTCGCTGAATATGTCGAAGCATATACCCCCTTGACCGCATCCAGCAAATGGGAAAGCCGCTTTTTCCGATCCGGATGATTGTTGGGGATCATGAAGGTTTTATAAATGCCGGCGCTGGGTTGGGAAGGGGCGTCTTCCAGCAGGCCGGAGGATCGAATCGCCAACGGATAAGGGGCAAACGATAGAAACACCTCCAGTTGCCGCCGCAGCTGCTCCGGAAATCGCGCCTTTCGAAACATGTCGTCGATCTGACGGTCATCCGGTTCATTCTTCGAACCGAACTCGAAATCATTTTCTTTGAGAAAGGACTCAAATCCCTCTGTGCTGATGACCAAGGTTCGAGGAATGTGAATCGTCACTTTTTGATATTTCGAAAACAACTCACGGTTGTTTTTCAGTAACAATGCCATGAAAGCCAATCCCCGCGCCTTGCCGCCCAGAGACCCGTTGCCGATCTTCACAAACTCCGCGGACGGATCATAGTCACGCTCACTGAAATCGATGACCACGCCCTGTTGTCGCTCGCTTCTTTGTGTGCGAATCGAATCGATCAGGTATTTCTTCAAATCCCGGATATCCGCAAAATCATCCACCTTGACCTGTCGGAGTCGCGAGGCCAACTCAATTTCCGAGCGAGCCATCATCCAGGTGGAAAAATCCTCTCTATCGGCATGATAGCGGATGGCCGCCTCCGGGATTTGCGACAGAACCTGTTCCATGGCCCTCAGGTTGGCTGCCCGGCCGACTTCCTCGCCGCCCGGCAGTCGAAAGATAAAATCATCAAAGCCGAGGTTGCGGGTAAAAAACTCCCGAATATTCTGATGGAGATTGGGTGAATTTTTATCGATGAAATGAGCATGAATTTCCGCCGCCTTTTCAGCATTGGACGGTTCGGAACTGAACAGCAGCATGGGCAAATCCGGCAACCGCTTCTTAATGGACGCGAGCAGGGTAACGCCGGCGTTTTGATCCAGTTTGCCCTGGTTGGGAAAACGGGCGTCGCTGAGCACGCCCAGCAGAAAGGGGCTGAACTGGTGAACCAGTGTTTGGGCGGCTTCAAAATTCTCCGCAATGAGAATTTTGGGTCGCGCCCGCATTCGCAGGATACGATGCTCTTCATTAAGAGACTCGTCCATGGCCGACTGGGTCTGACGGACGATTTCTTTATAAAGGAACGGCAGCAGGGACGACAGATACAGGGGGGAGTCTTCCACCAGGATGATGACCCGGACCCGTGCTTTTTCTGTGTCGGAAGAGACATTCAACCGGTCTTCCGTGCTTTTGATCATTGCCAGAAGTAAATCGGTATTGCCCAGCCATACAAAACGTCGATCGATGTGCCCGCACAACGGATCGACTTCATCATCCGGAAAACGACTCGTATCATGGGCCAGATAATAAATCGGCAGCTCTCTTTGACGCGCCTTGATTTCCCGGCACAGCAACACGGGTTCCATATCATCCAGTCTCGGCATGGTAATGACCAAGTCAAATTTTTTTTCCGAAAGCACCCGAAGCGCATCCTGAGCTGTTGAAACCCAGCTGATCCGGGGAGGTCGGGTCAAGTTCAGACCCCGATATTCGTGGATGATACGACCGGCGATGCGGCCGTCCTCCTCCATGATGAATGCGTCATAAGGACTCGAAACGAGCAGTATTTCGCTGACTCGATTCGTCATCAACTCATGGAACGTCTTGAAAGACTGATCATATTGATCGCCGTGACGGTTTCGCCCCATCGCTCTCCTTATTCTGTCGATTTGAAGCTGTTTCTAGTGTCCGGATATTCGCGAATGATGTCAAGCCTTTTATGAGCCGGCTTGAAATTCGGTCGGTACTGTGATATCGTCACACCAGATTCGATTTACCCATTTTATGCACCGAAAACGAGATCTTCTTTTGTACCTGCGTCTATTCACGGAGTGTTCACCAAGGAACTATATCTTTCTACTGATTTCTTTCTGAAACCATATTTTCCAGGTCTTCCTGCAATGGAAGCAACCGACTGTACAAGTGGTTTCAGTGAAAAACCTTAGAGCAACGCCTGCAGTTGCAGTGAGGTGTCATGAAAAAAAGGAGCAGCCGACCAGGCAGCCTGTCCGTGCCGACGCATCCGCTGAAATTCGTCAACTCGTCGCCGGCAAAAGAATTGAAAAAAGCCCATGAAGAGCTGGAATGCCGTGTGGAAGAACGGACCGCAGAATTGGTCCTGGCAAACCAGCAGCTGAAACAGGAAATCCGGGATCGCATGAAGGTGGAAGAAGCCTTGCGTAAAAGCGAGGAACGATATCGCGCCCTGTTCGAAAACAATCCCATCGGCGCCATCATCGTCGATCGAAACGCCCGGGTTATCGGATACAATCTGGCCAAAAGTGAAACCGACCGTCGGTTACCGAAAATCGGCGACATCATGTATCAAGATTATGCCGGCAAGCACCGCATCGATATGCTTTCGGAATTAAAAGATTGTATCCAATCCGGCGCTCCCAAAGAATTCCCGGAGCTCCAATATAATGAGACGTTTCTTCATATCCGGATTTCACCGATTTCCGGAGGCGCCATCATCACCAGCATTGACATTACCTATCGCAAACAAGTCGAGCAGGCCTTGCGCGAAAGCGAGAAGCGATATCGCGACTTGGTGGAAACCATTCCCCATGGAATACAGGAAATCGATCTGGAAGGGTGCATTACCTTTGCCAATACGGCCCTTGAAAATCTTTTTGGGTATCCAAAAAACAACCTGCTTGGAAAATCAGTGCTCGATTTGATGGCCTCGCCCTCTGATCGCGAAACCATGATCCTGTTTCTAAAACAGATCGCCACGGAAGAATCCCTGCCGATACCGTATTTCAGTAAATGTCGGAAAGCAAACGGGACCATTGTCGACATCAAGGCGGATTGGAACTACAAGCGCAATCAAACTGGAAAGGTCATCGGATTCATCGCCGTCATAACCGACATAACCAACCAACTGCGGGCAGAGGAAGAAAAAGAAAAACTGGAAAGCCGACTGCGCTATGCGCAAAAAATGGAAGCCATCGGAACACTTGCAGGCGGGATCGCACATGATTTCAATAACATTCTCGGCTCAATTCTGCTGAACACGGAACTCGCCCTAGATGACGTGGAAGAAGACTCGGAGACCGCATATTCGCTCGGACAGGTGATCAAGGGAAGCCATCGGGCCAAGGATCTCATCGAACAGATACTCACCTTCAGCCGCCGATCCGATGTGGAGTCCAAACCACTTAAAATCGATACACTGATCAAGGAGACGCTGAAAATGCTCCGGGCTATGTTGCCCGCCACCGTCATCATTCAGCCGGAAATCGATAAAAATGTCGACTCGGTCATGGCCGATCCCGACCAGATTCAGCAATTGTTGATCAATTTATGCAACAACGCTGCCCAGGCGATGAGCGCCGGAGGCACGCTGAAGGTGTCGCTCAGCAATGTGACCCTGCACGAATCGCCCGGCGGTTCCGATCTGATGCCCGGCCGTTATGTAAAAATTGCCGTCAAAGACGGCGGCTGCGGAATCCATCAGGAAATCAAAGATCGCATTTTCGATCCTTTTTTTACCACAAAACAGCCGGGAGAAGGAGCGGGATTGGGGCTTTCCGTGGTTCACGGTATTGTCATCAATCATAAAGGCGGAATTGCCGTCAATAGTCGTCCCGGAGAGGGAACCCGTTTCGAAGTGTTTTTACCGACGCACGTGGAAAAAGACGTTTCCGCAACGCCTGAAAAGACGGCCGACGCACCGTTGGGAAGGGAGCGGATTCTTTTTGTCGATGATGAAGAAGTTGTTGTGGATGCCAACAAACGTATTCTGGAGCGTCTTGGATATCAGGTCACGGCAGCAACCCATGGACCGGAAGCCTTGCATCTTTTTATGAAAAACCCGGAAGCGTTTGATCTGGTAATTACCGACATGACCATGCCGACCATGACCGGTATCGAACTGGCCGGAAAAATGATACGGATCAGACCATCGATCCCCATCATTCTCTGCACCGGATATAGTCAATTCATGACCATTGAAAAGGCGAACGCCTTGGGTATTCGGGAATTCATCATGAAACCATCCGCCCGGAAGGAAATCGCTGAAGTCATTCGCCGGGTCCTCGATGCAAAGTCGCCGACGACAGCCTGACGATGATGGCAATTACCCATCCACGGCGAATCGAAGGAGCCCGTTTGCCCCCCGAAGGACATGACAGCCGACATTTCAATGTGCCCGCGATCCCGAATTCTTTTTGACATTTCCGCAACCTTCAATGAAATGACTCAACGTGGCCGCCTGGGATTCCGTCAGATCGCCGAATTGCAGACTGGCGCGTCGCAAGGGTTTTGATACAAAAGAAAGCAACGGGTTCAGGTCGATATCGGATACAATCCGATACGGTAATCGCTCCAGTTTTGTGCCGTCCGAACATAAGATTGTCAGCTCGGCCTGGGGAAGATTGTCCGTGCATTTTTCCTCTTGGAGGTAGTGAAACGCGAGCCCTCCCATGCTGATATCGATCACCTGCCCCATTACGATCGGATATGGTTGAAAAACGGCAATCGCTCTGCCATCCACCAAAAAGCGCCTGCTTTTTCTTCTTTCCGCGTATGTCTCCATATCCGCCTCCGTTCCGGCCTTGCCAGAAGGTTACCAGACATTGTTTTCCATACCGGGCATCATCAGGACCATCACCCTAAAAAATGGTCCTTGTATCGGATACCGCTGTCGTACAGCGAATTGGTTTCCGGCATCGTATCGCAGATGGGGCAGTATATTTCATTGGCCTCGCCATGGTTGGATATCGCCATCGGCGATTTGCATTTAAAACAGCGCACAGCGTTTTGCTCTTTATCGTGTTTTTCGGTATTCGGGGTTGTTACGGGTGGTTGCGCCTTGTTCTCCTTCTGTGGATGAACCGTGTTTTTTTTTTCGGACGCGGGCGCCTTTTTTCCGGTTCGATTCGTTCCCACCTCATAACCGATAAAGGCCATGATCGCCTTGCGGAGGCACTCCCGTTCGTCCATCCCGCCGATGGCCTTCAATTCCTCGTACTCTTCTTTTGAAATCACGATATTCACCTCCAACCGCCGTGAATTTTCAAGGGCGACATTGAGCCGCTCCAAAGCCGCGGCAAGCTCGGCGAACCGGTAGTCTCCAGATTTCATTTTTTCCTGTATCCGCTGACTCAACTTTTCCGCCGAAAACCATTCTTCTCCGACTTTAATTTTTCCCTCATCCAAATTCAGATGATGCATACCCTCTCCTTTGATTCGTCATGTGTCATTCTTTTCAACCAATCTTTCGCCCTGATAGAGCTCACTTCATAAAATGTGCCAACGCATAAGAAAACGATTGATCTAACGGAATTTATTATATATATAAAATTTTGTATTCGAACGGGGTGATTCATCGGGCAGGGCGGCATCATCACGTATCAACACAATTGTTTACATTTCAACATATTGGTTAAATATCGACACTCCCATGCAACCAAAACCCATCCATTTACTCAAATCCTTTTCCGAAGAGCTGGATCCGGCCAGGCTGCAATACAAATTTCTGCTGGCGTTGCTGAAACTCCAAAACGTCGAGCGTGGTTCCATCTGGATCAAACAAAACGAGGCCTATGTTTGCATCGAAGCGGCAGGCCTGCATAGTGAAAACATCAAGGGAACGGTCATTGGTGCAAGCCATCCGAGTATCGTGGGTTGGGTGATCGAAAACGGCAAGATGACCATCTCCGATCCGCGGGAAGATCCAAGACATTATCGCGAGCTGGAAGAAAAATTGGCGGTCAAAAGCAGTCTGATTTTGTGCTTTCCCCTGTTTTTAAAAAATGACAAAGTTTACGGTGCCGTCCAGATTATTGATACGACCCCGGGAAAAACCAGCATCAATCTGGATCATGGTCACCTTCGCCATATACAGGATCTGGTGAATATCGGGTCCATCGCCCTCAGCAACGCCATTCTTTTTGACGAGCAACGCAAAGAAACCCAGTCCCTGAGAGATACGCTAAAGCGGATTCGACAGGAAGACAAACTGATCGGTCAAAGTTCGTCCTTTCACACCTGTATGGGGCTTATCCAAAGTTACGCGCGAACCGACTATCCGATACTGATCTCGGGAGAAAGCGGGACCGGAAAGGAGCTGATCGCACGCAACATCCATCAGCTGAGTTCCCGCAGTGATAAACCGCTCTGGATTCAAAACTGCAGCGCCATTCCGGAAACACTTCTGGAAAGCGAACTATTCGGCTATAAAAAGGGCGCCTTTTCCGGAGCTGCCAAGGACAAACTAGGCCTATTCGAGGCGGCAGACGGCGGCACCGTGTTTCTGGATGAAATCGGCGACATGCCTCTCAACCTGCAGGCTAGAATTCTGCGCGTCATTCAAAACTCCGAGATCAAACCGTTGGGTGAAACCAGCGTGAAAAAAGTCGATATCAAAATCATTTCGGCCACCAATCAAAACCTGCAGGAATTGGTTGAATCCGGCGCATTTCGAAAAGACCTTTTCTACCGGCTTTCCGTGCTCCCCTTGAGTATCCCGCCCTTGCGCAGCAGGGTAGAGGATATTCCTTTGTTATTAAATCATTTTTTGAAAAAGGAAGCGATTTCCATCGATGTCCCGGAAAAACGGATGAGCCCGGAGGCCCTGCATGCCTTTTTAACCTATGATTGGCCGGGAAATGTGCGGGAGCTGGAAAATCTGGTTCGGTATCTGTTGGTCGTGACCGATAGCAACCAGATCTCTCTGTCGGATCTGCCGCCCTATGTCCATGGTCGCGAAGATTTTTCCCCATCGACTTCCCGCCCGAAACGATCCGGCGCAACCACGAAGCTTTTTGAAAATCATAACGGCCCCAGAACCTGGACGGAAATGGAAAGGGATTTCGCCCTCCATCTCTTGCGCAAGCACAACTGGAATGTTACCAGATCAGCGACCGAAGCCGGCCTGAATCGATCCACGTTTGTATCGCGCATGAAACGACTCGGGATCGGACGACCCGACCATCAAACCGACTCTGTCGGAGACCGGGAGGAATAGTCGGATGTTTGGCTGGCATGGACGGATCGCCCGGATCGATCTGACGACCGGAAAGTGGGAAATCGAGAACCCCTCGCCTTCCCTGTTCCATCAGTTTATCGGTGGGCGCGGACTTGGCGGCCAGTTTATGGCCCCTTTCATCACCCGGGACTGGGACGACCCGGCCATGCCGATCGTGCTGCTGACCGGCCCCTTGGTGGGAACCACGGCCCCGACTTCCGGTCGCATGGCCTTCCTGTCGCGCTCCCCCTTGACCGGAACCGTCAGCGACGCTTCGGTAGGCGGGTCCTTTGGTACGGCATTGAAAAGCGCCGAATTGGACGGTTTGATTATCACCGGCAAAAGCCCTCGCCTCTGCGGTATTGAAATTACCGACAACCACCTTGTCGTTACGGATGCAACCGCCTTGGCTGGCCGGGGAACGAAGGCCGTCTTCCAGGCCATGAAATCCAAAGGAGCGGTGGCGGTGATCGGACCGGCGGCCGAAAATCGGGTTCTATTCTCCAACATCATGGTGGACGGACATTTTTCGGCGGGTCGAAACGGACTCGGACTCGTCTTTGCGGAAAAAAATCTGAAATACATCACCGTGAACGGTCAACACCGGACGAATGTCAACAATCCGGAGTTGTTGCGAAAGGCCAGCCAGGATATTTTTCGGCTGGTGTCCGCCTCTCCGGCCCTGTCCGGTCCATTCGGGATTTCGAATTTCGGCACTGGTGCGCTTTATGATCTCATGGATTCCCGCCATATGATGCCGACACAAAATTTCAATAAATCGCGCTTTTCCCATGCAGCCGCCATGAACGCACATGCCTTTCACCAAAAATACAAGCCGACCAGAACAGGCTGCCGTGGCTGCCATATCCGTTGCAAGCACCAATCGGATGCTGGCGACCCTCTGCCCGAATTTGAAACCATGTCCCATTTCAGCGCCCTTTTGGACAACCGCCGGCTGGAAACGGTTATGGAAGCGAATCGAATCTGCAATGATCTGGGCATGGATACGATTTCCGCTGCGGCCACGCTGGCCTGCCATGCGGAGATCAGCGGTGAAACCCTTTCTCCGGATCACATTCGGGCCTTGCTGATCGATATCGGTAACGGAAAGGATCACGGTCGCTTGTTGGGCCAGGGTGCCGTTCGATACGCCCACACCTGTAACCGACCGGAAACCGCCATGGCCGTCAAAAAATTGGAACTTTCCGCCTACGATCCTCGCGGCGCTTACGGCATGGCCCTGGCTTTCGCCGTTTCCAATCGAGGGGCCTGCCACTTGCGCGCCTATCCCATCAGCCATGAAATCCTGCGAAAGCCGGTGGCCACCAATCGCCTCTCTTTTGAAGGGAAAGCCCGCATTATCAAGATCAGCGAGGATCTCAATGCCGTGGTGGATTCCCTTACGGCCTGCAAATTCGTGTTCTTCGCCGCCTCCCTGGAAGAATACGCCAAAGTCTTTGAAGCCGTAACCGGTGTTGAAAGTGCAGCCCATGACCTTCTTAAAGTCGGTGAACGGATCGTATACCAGGAACGGATCATGAATGCGGCAAACGGCTTTCGAGACCGGGACGACGATTTGCCGCACCGCTTTTTTGAAACCGGCGGCGACACTCCCCCGATTGATCGGCAGGCGTTCCTGACTGCCCGGGCCAACTACTACGTTGTCCGGGGGCTCGACCCACAGGGTCGACCGACTCCGAAAAAAACAGCCGAGTTGGGGCTTGACCCGCTCTCTCTGCCCGCAACCGATTCTGAAATACAGGATGTCAAAAAAAATGAACCCGATGTTTGAGTTCTTCGAAAAAAAAATGGTCGACAGCGGCTTGGTTGAAAACGGCGCCCCCCTGTTCGGCTTTCTGGATGCCGTCCTGGAATGGAATCGGCCCCACGCCGAAGCCCAGCGGCTTGCGGAACTGTTTAAAACCCTGAACATCAATTCGCTTCTATTCGCAAGGCCTGCCGAACCCTATCGCACCATCATCGACTACCTGGCGGAATTCGGTGAGGGGGTTATTACCCCTCGGGATTGTGAGACCCGAACCTTTCTGCACGACCTGCCCACCACAACGGATCTGAACCCCCGCGGTCTCCATTCCCTGCTCAAGCAGCGCAAAGGGATCATCATACCCCAATACGGCATTGTCACGACCGGTAGTGTCAGTTTGGAGCAGGCCTACGTCACCTTTTCCTCCATCTGTTTCGCCTGCTTTGTCAAATTTTTTTGCGATTATCTCCAGGATCGCCGCGCCGGACGAGAAAACCCAAATCAACAAAGGGTCTTCACAAAGTCTGTAGCCGCCCTGCCCCCGCCCACGACCGCCATCCCGTCATTACGGAAAGGCCCCTTCGGCTCCGAAAACGAAGTTCTGGCGGCCATGGCGGAAGCGGGGAAAATGGTGGTAGGACACCGGTTGGTAGACTCCTATTTCGGCAATATTTCCTGCCGGTTGGGAGGGATTCTCTATATCAGCCAAACCGGCAGCTCCCTAGATCAACTCGTGGATTCCATCGATCCTTGTCCCCTGGACGGCTCTTCCTGTGCCGGCCTCACCGCCTCCAGTGAACTATCCGCCCACATGCGGATTATGGAGGAAACCGGGAGTCAGACCATCCTTCACGGCCACCCCCCGTTTACCGTAATTCTGTCCATGGATTGTGAACGGAAGGATTGCGAAGGCCGCGATACCTGCCATCTGAAATGCCCGCATCACCGTATTGTCTGCGAAATCCCCATCGTGACCGGTGAAGTCGGAACCGGCCCCCATGGCCTCTGCCATACGGTGCCGCCCGTCATCAGTGAAGAAAAGGGGGCCATTGTCTACGGTCATGGCCTGTTTACCATCGGCCGGACGGATTTTAACACGCCTTTCAAACGCTTGCTTGACGTTGAAAATGAATGCCGGCGGGAATATTTCAGAAGAATTGGATAAAACGCGATTCTCACGCTGCCTAAATCCGGCTGCCGCTCCAACGCAGTTTGGTTTTGAGAACGTCGAAATACGTTTGGTTCGGCACGGTGATCATTCGGATGGGATGGGGGCTCTTCGTCACGAGGATTGTATCCCGATGGTCGATCTTCATCCCCTTCTGGCCGTCGAAGGTCAGCATGATATCCGTTGACTTTTTCGCCAGGCGCAGCATGATGTCGGCCGTATCCGGAATGATGAGCGGACGGTTGGTCAAGGTGAACGGGCAGATCGGTGTCATCACAATCGCGGACAGAGCCGGGTGGATAATCGGCCCCCCTGCCGCCAGGGAATAAGCGGTTGAACCGGTGGGCGTCGCCACGATCAGGCCGTCGCTTTTATAGGTCGTCAATTCATGGCCATCGACATAGGTGTCGATGTGGGCCAAACGAGCCAGGGCACCTTTGTTGATGACAATATCATTCAGGACCGTCTCCCGGGCGATTTCCTCGTCACCACGGATCACCCGCGCCAGTAGTCGCATGCGCGTTTCCGTCTGAAAAGCGTCGTTCAGAATCGTCTCCGCCACGGCCAGCAGGCTGTCCTCGGCCGTATCGGCCAGAAAGCCCACATCGCCGAATTTGACCCCGATCATCGGCAAATCCTGATCGCCGATCCAACGCGCGGCGCTTAAAAAGGTTCCGTCTCCTCCCAGAACGAACACACATATCAGGTCGGAAGGGGCCGGCTCCTTGCAGGCCATATCGGACATCGGAGTCGGTTGAACATATTCCATGCGCACAACCGAAACGCCTCTTTCGGCCAATCGCCGTTCCAACTCATCCGCTTTCAACCAGGCTTTTTGATCCGGTTTGATCACCAGGCCAACACGTTTCATGGGCTGAGTAGCCTCCTAATTTCTTTATATTCCAAATCTTCCAGGCGATCGGTATGCTGCGGGACCAATCGTATCCAAGTTGATGTTAGTAAGGATTCCATCAAACGGCAAGGATATTTTCCAGACATCGGGAATTCGCCGTTTTCATCTTGACTCCCACAGACCATATCATTATAGTAAACCCATTTGAATCGAGGGAGATTATTGTTATTTATAAACAATTTTATCGCGCGAGGAGGCTGCTATGATGAAAAAACCTTTGACGAGATGGACTGTTCCGCTGCTGTGTGGCATCTTGATTTTCAGTCTGACCGCCGGTACGGTTCTGGCCGCCGAAACCATCAAACTGGGAGTTGCCGGCGCACACAGTGGTGACTTAGCGTCTTACGGCATCCCCACCATCAGAGCCGCTCAATTGGTTGTGGATGACATCAACGCCAAAGGTGGTGTTTTAGGCAAACAGGTCGAGATCTTGACCGAAGACGATGTCTGCAAACCGGAAGTCGCCACCAACACGGCTACCAAGCTTGTCTCTCAGAAAGTCGATATCGTTCTCGGACATATCTGCAGCGGCGCGACCAAAGCCGCGCTTGGCATTTATAAAGACGCCAATATCATCGTCATGTCTCCATCCGCCACCAATCCCGATCTGACGCAAAGCGGAGATTATCCCAATTTTTATCGTACCATCGCTTCCGATGACGCCCAAGCGAAATTGGATGTGGACTTTGCCCTCAATATCCTGAAACTGAAAAAAATTGCCATTATTCACGATAAAGGCGACTATGGTAAGGGATTCGCCGAATTTGCCAAAAAATTTATAGAGGAATCCGGTAAGGCGAAAGTTGTATTATATGAAGGCGTAACTCCCGGAGCCGTCGACTATTCGGCCGTGATCCAGAAGGTAAAGCGGGCGAATGCAGAAGCTGTTATATTTGGCGGATATCATCCGGAAGCATCCAAAATCGTAAGCCAACTGCGAAAAAAGAGAATGAATACGATTTTTATTTCCGATGATGGCGTCAAAGATGACACCTTTATCAAGGTCGCCAAAGAATACGCAGAGGGCGTATACGCCTCAGGCCCGAAGGACACTTCCCAGAATCCGTTGAACATTGCAGCGGTCAAAGCCCATCGGGATAAATACGGTGAGGACAAAGGCGCCTTCTTTGAAAATGCTTATTCCGCAACGCTTGCCCTTCTGAACGCCATTGAAAAAGCCGGTTCCACTGATTATAACGCCGTATCAAAAGCACTGAAAACCGAATGGGTTGAAACACCCATCGGGAAAATCAGCTTTGACCAGCGCGGCGATGCAATTGGAGCGGGGTTTTCCGTCTATCAGGTTAAAAACGGCCACTTTGTTGAAGTGAATAAGCCGACTTCACCGACACTAAAGGTCGAAGCAACGGTCCAGTAGTTGAGCTGAAATAGTATCACTGACGTTTTGGAACCAAGGGCAGGACACGGCACCTGCCCTTGATTTTTCGCACGCAACAGGCCGCTTGCGAATCCAACTTTTTTCCCAGGATCGTGAACCGTGGACGTTGAATATTTCCTTGAACTTTTCTTGGGGGGGCTTACCCGGGGAAGTAAATATGCACTCATCGCGTTGGGTTACACCATGGTATACGGCATCATTGAACTCATCAACTTTGCCCATGGTGAAATTTACATGATCGGCGCGTTTACCGCACTCATCGTCGCCAGCGTATTGGGTCTTCTGGGGATGAACCATCTGGTCATCCTGATCTTGTCATTGGTGATCGCCGTCGTGTATGCCTGTGCTTACGGCTTCACCGTTGAAAAAATCGCCTACAAGCCCCTTCGCAAGGCACCGCGTCTCTCCGCGCTGATCAGCGCCATCGGCATGTCTCTTTTTCTGCAAAACTATGTGCTGCTGGCCCAGACCTCCGACTTCCTACCCTTCCCCGCCCTGATCCCGGATATGTCGTTCTGGGAGCCCTATGCGCATGTAATCAGCTTCCAGGAGCTGGCGATCATTCTGACAACCGTTATCGTTATGATCCTGCTGACGATATTGATCAAAATGACGAAAATCGGAAAAGCCATGCGGGCGACGGCCCAGGATAAAATCATGTCGTCCTTGGTGGGTATTGATGTCAATCATGTCATTTCGGTTACATTTCTTGTCGGCTCCGCAATCGCCGCCATTGGAGGCGTCTTGATCGCATCTCAAATCGGACAAATCAATTTCTATATCGGTTTCATTGCCGGGATTAAAGCCTTTGTGGCTGCCGTACTCGGCGGCATCGGCAGCATTCCGGGCGCGGTTCTGGGAAGTCTGGTGTTGGGATGGACGGAAAGTTTTTTTACCGGCTATATATCCAGTGACTATGAAGATGTCTTCGCCTTTCTTTTTCTGGTGTTTATCCTGATTTTCAGACCGGCCGGTATATTGGGACGTTCCGAAACGCAAAAAGTGTAGGTCTGCTTGCCATGGTATCCCTTGCGGAAATTAAAAAGTCATTTTTAATAGCCATCTGGTTTATTTTTTTGACGTTTCCAATTATGGTAATCCGCGTGAACACGGTGCACAACCTGATCGAATGGCGCTGGAGAAACATGATCCTGGTCGGCATCGGCAGTTTTATCCTTTCCTTTTTTTGGCGTCATCTGTTCAAGAAAAAAGAAAGGAAAGGCCCGGAGAAACCGAAAATTCCCGCACTGGTGAAACGCATCAGTGATGATCGTCGTCTTTTCCTGCCGGTGATCACCGGGATCGCCTCATTTATCGTTCTGTTTCCCTTTCTTTTCTCCATGTATCAAACCAATATCATGGTGTCCGCCCTTATTTATGTCATGTTGGGTCTGGGGTTGAATATTGTCGTGGGTCTGGCTGGACTGCTTGATTTGGGATATGTCGCTTTCTATGCCGTCGGAGCCTATGCGTATGCCCTTCTGAATTACCATTTTGGGATTGGCTTCTGGTTTGCGTTGCCCATTGGCGGTCTGTTAGGAGCCATGTTCGGTATCCTTCTGGGATATCCGGTTTTGCGCCTTCGGGGTGACTATCTGGCAATCGTCACCCTGGGATTCGGTGAAATCATCCGACTGATCCTCGAGAATTGGAACGATTTTTCTTTCGGTCCAAGCGGTATCGCCAATATTCCTCGCCCATCGTTGTTCGGTTTGGAAATGTCCATTGAAACGCATACTATTTACATTTATTTTCTGATGATTTGTCTGGTTCTTTTCACCATTTTCGTTGTCAACCGACTCCAAAACTCTCGTATCGGTCGCGCCTGGATCGCCCTGCGGGAAGACGAAATCGCCTGCCAGGCAATGGGAATCGACAAAACCAAAACCAAACTGACCGCCTTTGCCTTGGGCGCCACGTGGGCCGGAATGGGCGGTGTGGTCTTTGCCGCAAAAACGACCTTTATCAATCCGGTCAGTTTCACTATTTGGGAGTCCATCATCATTCTCTGCATTGTTGTCCTTGGTGGAATGGGATCCATTATCGGCGTTATTAGCGGTGCCCTCGTCCTCATTTTACTGCCGGAATACCTGCGGGCCTTTTCAGAATATCGCATGCTGGTTTTCGGCACGATGCTGGTAGTTATGATGCTTTTCAGACCCGGGGGACTCATCCCGGATGTCCGGAAGGCCTATCAGTTCAAAAAAAGGAATATGGAATCATGACGGCGCCGGTACTTGCCGTAAAGAAGCTGAGCATGACCTTCGGAGGTCTCCAGGCCATCAACCGCCTTGATATGGATATTCATGCCGGCGAAATCGTCGCCCTCATCGGCCCCAACGGCGCCGGGAAAACCACTTTTTTTAATTGCGTAACCGGAATTTATACCCCCACCGAAGGGGATATCCTGATCACGCCTCCTCAAAAAAAAACGCAGCGTATCAATGGATTAAAACCCAATCAAGTGACCGAGCGAGGCATGGCCCGCACATTTCAGAACGTCCGCTTATTCCAGAACATGACCGTCCTGGAAAATGTCATGATCGGCCGCCATTGCAGGCTGTCAGCCGGAATTGCCGGTGCGATCTTCAGGGGCCGATCCACCCGGATGGAAGAGGAACAAGTGGTGAAAGACAGTTATGCGATCCTGGAGAAACTGACCCTGACGAAGTTCGTCAACGAACTGGCGGCGAATCTCCCTTATGGCGCCCAGCGTCGGCTGGAGATTGCGCGCGCCATGGCGACGGAACCTTTTCTCTTATTGCTGGATGAACCGGCTGCCGGCATGAACCCCCAGGAAACAAAAGAGCTGGATGACCTGATTGTCTGGATCCGGGATACGGAAAACATTTCAATACTGTTAATCGAGCACGATATGAAGCTGGTCATGAGCCTCTCTGACCGGATTTTCGTCATGGACTACGGGAAAAAAATCGCCCAGGGCACACCGGAGGAAATCAAATCGAATCCGGTGGTGATCAAAGCCTATCTTGGGGAAGAATTCGATGCTTTCACTTAGAAATATTCAGACGTATTACGGAAATATCCAGGCGTTGAAAAATATTTGCATCGATATCGAGGCCGGTGAAATCATCACCCTGATCGGCGCCAACGGAGCCGGTAAATCAACGACCCTGATGACCATCTCCGGTATTGTACCGGCCCGGACCGGTGACATCCTGTTCATGGGGCGGTCCATATCGGAGATGAACCCAAATGAAATCGTCGCTCTGGGTATCTCCCAAGTTCCGGAAGGCCGTCGAATCTTTCCCTACCTTTCCGTTTTGGAAAATCTTGACATGGGGGCCTTTCTGCGCAAGGACAAACGTGCGATAAAAAATGATCTGGATTACATTTTCGCACTGTTTCCGATTCTTTCCGAAAGGCGAAATCAGGCGGGTGGTACGCTCAGCGGCGGGGAACAGCAGATGCTGGCAATTTCCCGGGCGCTAATGGCCCGGCCCAAATTATTACTACTGGATGAACCTTCGCTCGGGCTGGCGCCCCTGATTATCAAGCAGATATTTAATATCATTCAGAAAATAAACACGGAAAACAAGACCACCATTTTTTTAGTGGAGCAGAACGCCAATCTGGCGTTGCGGGTGGCGCATCGCGGCTATGTGATGGAAAACGGTCGCATCATCCTCGCGGATTCCGCATCAAATCTCTTGTCCAATGAAGCGGTCAAAAAAGCCTACCTTGGTCTTTAGACTCGTCCAGTGTATGTCTGACCATTCGGGCAAGCTTGTGGAGTGCAATGGGTTTCATCAACAGCGCCTTGATACCGACGGAGGCGGCTTTCTCCGGCGAAATGCTCTCACTGAAACCGGTACACAACAATACCGGCAGATTCGGCCTTATCATCATCATCTTCTGCGCCAATCGCTCTCCGGTCATATTCGGCATGGTCATGTCCGTAATCACTAAATCGAACTGATCCGGGTTCGATCGGAATGCCTCCAGAGCCTCGATGGAACTGGTGCGGCTTTCCACCCGATATCCGAGTAACTCCAACATCTGTCGTCCCAAACTCACCAACACTTCTTCATCGTCGACCAACAAAATACGCTCGCACCCCTTGGGTAAAGCTTCATTTTCATTATCGGACAGTTTTTCGTCAATCACCACCATAGGAAAATAAACATGAAAAACGGTTCCCTGTCCAGGAACGCTCGCAACCGTAACCGCGCCGCCATGGCTTTTTACAATACCATGCACAACGGCCAAACCCATTCCGGTTCCTTCGCCCTTCCGTTTGGTTGTAAAATACGGCTCGAAGATCCGATCCATGACGGCTCTGTCCATTCCATCACCCGTGTCGGCCACGGACAGCCTCAGATAAGGCCCTTGCCTCATTTCCTCGCGGGGATTGGCACAGATATCTTCGGCATCCAGAACTTCAAGACCAATATCCAAAAAACCACCCCGTTCACGCATGGCATGGTGGGCATTGGTGCATAAATTCATCAGCAGTTGGTGGATTTGGGTTGCATCCGCCATGACGTGACTGGATTCAATATTGATTTTTTGTCGAATCTCGATACTGGAAGGAAGCGAAGCTCGCAGCAATTTCAGGACTTCCTTCACGATAAGATGCATCTGTATCGGCTTGCGATTCATCTCGCTCTGTCTGCTGAAAGCCAAAATCTGATGAATTAAATCCTTGGCGCGGGTACTGGCAATCAAAATTTGATCGATTTTCTGGTGGGCTGGATTCGACGGTTCAATATCGAATTTCACAATTTCCGCATATCCCATAATAGCGGCAAGAATATTATTGAAATCATGCGCAATGCCTCCTGCCAACGTACCGATGGCTTCCATTTTTTGGGATTGGTGCAATTGCCGCTCCATCTGTTTTTGTTTCGTGACATCACCGATAAACAGAAGTATTGTGTCCGTTTTGTCCTTCATGAAAACGCGCTTCAAGGTAATTTGCTTTTCATTTAATTCAATCGGTGCATCCTCACCCCATTCCGTCGGGCTCGACGTTTGGCCCTTGACAAACGCGGTCAATTGCGCCCGCAATTTCGGTTCGAAAAATTCCGGGAGTGTCAGACCGTGCAATTCCCCGGACGATTTCCCCAGTAAAGCTGCCGCAACGGAACTGGCAAAAACAATGCGATCTCCGACAATGCCTACGATTCCTTCCGACATACTATCCAGGATAACCGATAGGTGATGACTTAAAAACCGGTCATTCAAATGATCATTTGAATGATTATGAAGGTACGATTGTTTCATAATCGTTTCGGCAAGTAGAAATCTGGATTGAAAAAATCGAAATACTATTTTGATATGAAATTTATGGTGCTGGTATACAGGTATGTATTCATTCGAATATGTTACATATTGTGATGTAAAAGTCCTGACTTGTCAAGTATAAAGTCACAGTATAAAGTCACGAACGGCTTTCTGCTCCGGGATCAATTGACTTCGTCTCCCCTGAAAATCACGTCGCCGAATCCATCAACATCCGTGATATTTTCCCCCGTCCGCCATTTCTCCGGATACATTACTCTGAAAACACGGATGAAAAAAATATTCAAAATCACAAACGCATTCAGCTGAAGAGCCGAATCTTCAAGACTGACGATCATCTTGCGATATTCTTCCAATCGTTGTTTCCTGTCTCGAAACCTTGTTACAAAATCGATCCCGGCTTTTTGTCGAATGGCAAGCACCGGATCATTTCCTTGATTTCTACGTTCGGCCAACAGCGCATCAATCTGCTGGACGGAGGACGACATTAACTGAAGGTGATCGATTTCCGCCGGGAAGTTCGGTCGCGCTTCCATCTGGGTGCTTATCCAATCGGTCAACCATTGGATTTCCTCTTGCAAGAACTCCATAAAAAAAGGTTCGGAGCGTTTTGATATCACGATGGAAACTGCTTTCAGTAACCGCTCTTGACGTGTTAGATTATACGAAAACTCTGAAACGGCATTCTGCCAGAAAGACCGGCTAATGGTTTTGAAAATCGTGTCGGAAAAATTCTTTTCGCGTAGCGCTTTTTGAATGGCCCGGATAATCACCGGTAGAATTTTCGCCGTATCTTTGAACAAATGCTCATCTGTCACCACGTTGTAAATGATCACGATGGCAGCATACCAATCCTGAAGAAAAAAAATCTGCCGGACATCTCCAAGAGATTGGGCCAGGAAGTCATTGGCGACCAACTGGGAAGGAGTGGCGTATAGGGGCGTTCCTCCCAATATGGGTTGCCCCGGGTTTTCATTATCAGCGGAGTCCAATAAAATAGCCGTTTCCACATCGATCAGCCCCAAAGAGAATGCATCGGCGGATGACAGGAAATGCGGATATTTCTCCGTATCTCCGGCCACTAGAATATTGTCGGGTTTGAAATCCCTCAAGGCCACATTTCTGTTTTTTAAAAAAGCGAGCAAGTCAAGAATATTGATGATAATCCCGGACATCTTGGTTTTATTTTTGGAAAAGGCCTTCTTCCGGATAAACAATCGAACCGTTTGATAATATCTATCCACGACGGGATGATTTTTTCTCGAGAGGACCGGAAAAAGCCGGTCAAACTCCGCACGGGTTTCAGCGGTAAACACTTTTTCATCATTTTGAATTTTTTTCCCAGCAAGATCATGTATAAACCATTCATGAAATTTGTACTCCATTCCAGCCACCGGCACGTTTCGCGGGCCGAGTATGTTCCGTAAGCCTGTTTCGTATTCTCGATACAGCGACTGGATTTTCTCAGCCACATCCGCCGTCCCCTTCCCGTAGCGCCCTCCGAACTCAAGAGGAGTCCATACGAGCCCCCCATTCCCAATAATCTCTTCGGATAGCTCTTCCGCATGCCGACCATGCATACCCCCAATCACATCCGCCAACATGAAATATTTCGAAAGGTCCATAAAAAACACGAATGCCCCTTCGATTTTGAGGTACTCCTGAAATTCCGGATTATCCTGCAAACAATTAAAATATATGGCTTCCCGCTCTTCATGGGAGGCGTTCACCGAAGCATGACAGGCCAGAAAAACGCGCTTCATGATAACGGAAATGCTTGGCGTTATGCAAACGCGCGGGCGCAATCTCGCGGCAACTTTTTGTTCAGCGTGTATACAGTTGGTATAAACTGAAAAATCGGATATGGGTACAGGCGGCACCTTAACCACCAAGTGGTCGTCATAAATAACATAGTAGCAACGGCTTTTGCTGCCGCTTCCATCCCCGAGCGGGGCAATCGCCATCCGCCGCGACTTCCACTCGTTTTCATGCAGAACGCGAAGTTCGTAGATGCGTCTTTTCCGACTATCCTCAGACAGCTCTATTGAATGACATTCAGCAGGGCTTTGGCGGGAAGCCTTCAGCTGCTGCCGGTATATCTCCAAAAAGTACTTTGTAATCGCCGACGATGTGTCTTGGTTGCCGGGTGTATGCTTATATTCCGTCATCTTTCAGCCCCTCCGGTATCGACTTCGTCCGGCGACCTAACCCTGATTCTTTGCAACGCGAGGTCAATGATAATATGAGCGCCGATCCTTTCCACTTCTGCGGTCGATAATGTCTGATTTGCTCACATCCGGTTGGTTGTTCCGATCCTCTCGCAAGCGAACCAAGCGCCTCTCCGGCTGTCGCCGGCTATCCATCACCGGTCCTCCTGCCAGATTGGCAATAAAATATTCCAGCTGAACCAGTTGTGTGGATGTCAAACGCACGAACTGCACGCATCGCTGTCGCATTTCCAGGAATGTGGGTTGAACCGGAAAATCAAGCACGGTTTGAAAAGGGATATTCTCCAAATGAAAATCCTTGGGGGCCAGCAGGATCACCATTTGAGCGCTTTGTGGAAATTCAGCACTTTCCAGTCCCCCGTCAAAATACCGAAAAGAGAGCCCGCCCATGCTAATGTCCACAACCTGCCCCATTTTCGTATACCGATCTCTGGAGACACCAATCGTAGCGCCATCGACACGAAATCGAACATACTGTCGTCGTTGAACATATTTTTTAGTTTTTATGGGTGACACGTCTTTTATGAACATAGGTCCTCATCTCTACCGAAAACCGCGCCCAATCGCCCGTATTCCGGCATTTCCGATTTTCGTCTATCTCACTTGCTTTGTCTTTACGGAAAACGACAGGCAGGATCCGAACAATCCTGCCTGTCGTTTTTGGTTGCCTCGGTACTTTCATGCGGCCTTACATCATTTGTCCGACCCGTACTTGAAAGAAAGATTGACGCGTGTTCGATAGGAGACCACCTTCCCGTCTTCAACCTTCATATCCATTTTAATGACATCGGCGATTCGAAGATCCTTTAATGACTTTCCAGCTGTTTCAACCGCATTTTTTGCGGCCGCTTCCCAAGAGACATCGCTTGTTCCGACCAATTCAATAATTTTGTAGATACTCTCTGCCATTTTTTTGCCCTCCTTGTGAAAGTGGTTAGCCTTATGACGATTGCACAATGAAAGGGCATCGGCACACAAGGGATCTTCTCCCTGGCCTCTTCCTTGCGCAGTTAAAAGCCAACGGCAAAAACATGAATATCAAGGAACCCGGTTCCACTAAAAGAAGTGCCGTCATTCAACAGGTAAATCTCCTCCCGTTGAATCCGAAGGGGCGTTGATATATGAACTGTAATCGTAAGATGTGTTGATTGAAGGACTGACACCGCTTTTATGAAACTATAGGATAAAACGTTTGGTGTGTCAAAGGAATTTTGTCCCTCCCATTAACATATCTTTTATATACATGGTGTTATCCAATTTATGCGTCACGGATCGGTGAACAAGGCCCCGCCGAACAAAAAAAATATTTGCCTTACTGTTCGTCCGAGTATAATTTGTTTGCGTTTATGAGTGACTCCTTTCGCTGGTATTGATCATGCAATCCAATTGACAGCGAATACATGCGATATCAAATTCTTGGAGGATTTCGGAATGAAACTCGGTATTATCGGACTGGCGGGTGCCGGCAAATCAACCATATTTTCAGCCATCACACGCCAGTTTTCCGAACCCGGCAATGCGAACGAGAACCGGATTGGCACCATCACCGTACCCGACACCCGTGTCGACCGGTTAAGCGAAATGTACAAACCTCGCAAAACGATTTACGCCAAAGTGGAATATTTTTTGCCGGGTGTTTCCGGGTCGAAAAAGGAAAAAAACCAGTTTAATGCCGTCCGTGATTGTGATGCGCTGATGCATGTGGTTCGAAATTTCAAACAGTTCGGCCTTGAACCGCCGAAACCGTTCGAAGACCTTCAACAGTCAAACCTCGAAATGATTATTGCCGATCTGGTTGTCACGGAAGCGCGCCTGGACCGACTAGAAAAAGACAAGCAGCGAGGCAAGGACGTGCCTGCGGAGGAGCCGCCGCTTTTATTGGAATGCCATAAAAAACTGGAAAATGAAATTCCGTTGCGGAGTGATCCGCAACTCATGTCTGCGCGCGCTCTGCGGGGATATGCATTTATATCGGCAAAACCCCAGCTGGTCTTATTCAACAATAACGATAGCGACGATGCCCTCCCGGAAGGAACCGGCTCTTTATGGGCCGAATCCATGGTCATCCGCGGCAAACTGGAACAAGAGCTCGCCCAAATGGCAGACGATGAAATCGATTCATTTTTAACCGAATTCAATATAACATCATCCGCCATGGATCGCGTGATCCAAAAATCATATCAGCTTCTGGGGTTGATTTCCTTTTTTACGGTGGGAGAGGATGAAGTCCGCGCATGGACGATCGCATCCAACACCCCCGCCGCAGAGGCCGCCGGCGTCATCCACACGGACATCCAGAAAGGGTTTATCCGGGCAGAAGTTCTGGCATATGACGATCTCATAACCGCAGGTTCGTTTAACGACGCCAAAAAAGCAGGAACGGTAAGACTCGAGGGCCGGGATTATATGGTTCAAAACGGCGATATCATCAATTTTCGATTCAATGTGTAATCGAAATGACAAGCCTGGTGAAACGGTAATGCGACATGCTTCATGAATTGACCATCCGAAATTTCGCGATCATCGACGATGTGAGAATTGTCTTTTCGGACGGCTTGACTGTTTTGAGCGGTGAAACCGGTGCCGGAAAATCAATCATCATCAATGCTGTCAATCTTCTTTTAGGCAGCCGGGCGACGGCTGGACTGGTGCGAAAAGGAGCTGAAAAAGCGGAACTCGAGGCTCATTTTATCATCACCCCTGGTAGCGACATCTCCCGGTTGCTCAATGAAAACGATCTCGGAATGGACGGGGAACTGATCATTCGACGTGTCATTTCAGCATCCGATCGACATCGCATATATGTTAACGGCCGCCAGTCCACCATCCAGCAACTGATGACAATCACACAAAATATAGCCAGTATTTCCGGTCAGCACGCTCACCAGGGGTTACTGGTATCGGATCAACATCTTTTGATTCTGGATCAATTCGGGGGGCTTATGCCAATCCGAAACGATATCGGCAAGTGCTACAATGCATTGTTGCCACTTCTGCGCCTCCTGAAGGACTTTGAACGCCGTCAGCATCGTCAAGGAGATGAAAAGGAATTGCTTTGGTTTCAAAAAAATGAGATCGAAACTGCTGCGATCCTCACCAACGAAGACGTATTGCTTGAGCAGGAGCGAACACGCTTAAGACACGGAGCCCAACTCCATCAGACTGTTTTCAGCAGTCTTGAAGCTCTTTACGATGCGCCCGACTCGATTTTTGAGCGCCTGTCGACTGTTAAAAACGACCTTGAAAAGGCAAGCCGATTGGATCAATCCCTGACACCGATCATCGCCGATATAGACAGTCATCGTTACGGGCTGGAAGATCCGATTGGAAAACTGCGACAGTATCTTCATTCGCTGGAAACCGACGGTGGCCGACTGGAAGAGGTGGAAAATAGGCTGAACACATTGCAGCAGTTAAAACGCAAATACGGCGGAACCCTTGAAGCAGTCGCAGCAAAACTCCAGGACATACATTCATCCCTGCAGAGCTATGATTCATTGACCGACCAGATCGTTCAGACCCAACAGGAAATTGACGGGATTTATGCCCAGCTTTCGACCCTGGTGCGCGAAATATCTCAAAAACGGGAGACATGTGCCACGCTGCTTTCAACCAAGGTGGAGCATGAATTGACGGATTTAAAAATGCCCCATACCCGTTTTCAGATAGCGATCGAACACCCCGCAGTAGACCCACAATCCGCGAGCGCATCTCCCTACCTATGCGTTGATGGAAAATTAGTAGATGCTACCGGTTTTGACCGGGTAACCTTCATGATTGCACCCAATCAAGGAGAAGACCTCAAACCCCTTGCGGCCATTGCATCCGGCGGGGAGCTTTCCCGGGTTGTACTGGCGGTAAAGGCCATTTTATCCAAAACCGATTTAGTGGAAACCATTATTTTTGATGAGGTGGATGCCGGTATCGGCGGTGGCACCGCGGAAGTGGTTGGGAAAAAGCTGGCGGCACTATCAACCCAACACCAGGTAATCTGTATTACACATCTGCCTCAAATCGCCAAATTTGGAAATCATCATTTTCTCATTTCAAAAACAATTGAAAACGGCAGAACCTGTACGGACATCGTTCCGCTTGACGACGGACAGCGCGTAACGGAAATCGCACGCATGCTGGGCGGTGAAACCCTGACACGGACGACCTTGGCCCATGCCCGGGAATTATTGGGAAACAGGATAACTGAGCCGAACCTTGACAAATCCGCTTAAATGATCATATTCTTTGCCCAGTATGAATATAGAAGGAGATGGATATGCCGATATATGAATTCCGATGTCTGAAATGTGAGGATTTATTCGAAATTATGTTGCTGAAAACGGATGACCAAGCGGAAATGAAATGTCCCAAATGTCAATCCGAAGAATTCGAAAGAGTGATGAGCACCGCTAGTTTCAACATGGCCGGCAACACAAAAGGCTGCGCTTCCAAAGGAGGCGGCGGGGCGGGTATGCAAACGAGGACATGTTCCAGTGGATCCTGCACCACATATGATATTCCCGGGCCGGCTTGATATCGATTCATATCGGAATATCGATCAGAATTTTACCCCCGCTTCCAGAAAGGGCCCAGCGAATTTGGTGTCGATTTTGACATCGTTTTCGTCAATATCAATGGAATCGTAGCGATAACCACCTGCAATAAAAGCCGGGCCGATGACCTTCACGCGCAGCCGACCGATCAGGCTGAACACTTTGTTGTCTCCAACCGCCAGCCCCCGCCCTTCCATTTCCAAGGCCAGCCTTTCGATGGGTGCAAACTGGGCCGCAAGGAAAAGAGTGGGGATGGGTAGTGTGGCACTTTTGGATTCACTGATCGCGGTATCGTCCTGACGAATTTCCGCTTTCGCATCCATAATCCTTGCATTAATGCCGATATCCACATTCATTTTTCCGGCTGATGCCGTTTTCAGAAAGGGTATCCCGTAATATAAGGCCACATCATATTGATTCAAAGTGATTTTGGAATAGAATGGTATATTTTGGGTGATCCTTGTATCGCCGAACCAAAAATCAACATCCTTCAAGCCGTTGCCTTCAAACATCATCGGGGAAGCCATCACATAAATGCTTGGTACAATAGGCAATTCAATTTTTATGCGGCCGGAGATCCGTTTTTCATCATCATATCGTAAATCTTTTTCAAGGTCCAGCGTGGAATTTAACGCATTGAGCCCTTCGGTAGAGACATATGAAAAATCACCGGACGGAGATTGCATCCAGCCACCAAGAGCGGCTTCAATATCCACACCGGGCAAGGCAAATCCAGAAGAGGCGCTGCTCAAAAGCGTCAAAACCAATCCGAAAAGGATACCGACTTTTTTCATGATGGACTCCTGTCTCGCCGCCTTCTCTGGGGATGCAACCGGCTCCCCCTGGCGGCAATGGCGATTATATTGTAGATTCAAGGGATGTGACATGGACAGCCGCCTCGTGTAAAAACGTAAATACGTCGCCGCCTTCTCTATCCGCGTTCATGGTATCTTGGGCTACCTGATGAAAGGTTTCGATTTTCTCCGTATCCCCATTTTTAATCTGCAATGTGGATAGCTTCAACCGATTAGTAGTCGCATCATACATCACATGAGGGCCATAACAGCTGACACCGTCCGGCTTGATGGTGACCCCGCAGAGCAAGTGATAATTTCGCAGTACCAGAAATGGGGGGGCCGGACGGTACCTAAGCAACTCGGCAAATAGCGCAAGAGAGACCAGAACCGCTTCCGTATCCCCTGACGCAACGGCTGTGGTTCCCTCCATCCTGATCTCGAAAAGACCGGATGGGCTGATTGTCAAATCAAGTGTGGATAGGCATTGACCATGAACCAGTTTGACAGTATCCGCCTTCTTGCTGCGGATCACATCCCCATCGTTCAAAATTTTGATGATATTCCGGATACTGATCATTTCCTTGACATACGGACTTTTCCGCATGACAACGTCTTCCATGGTCGTGGCATAGACCGCCAAATCATTATCCAATACGATGAATTGAGATGGTGATCCATGTGCCATCTCTTTTCGGTAATAAAGATCGAGATCTCTTTTGTGTTCATGATTGTATGCGGCTATTTCAAATAGCCGCACCATCGCCTGCTTATCGATCTTGGAAGAACTGCCGACCTGAGGCCGAATGGAATCGATTACCTGCCTCGCCAGCCGGTCGATTTCAATTTTTTGTAAGAGATTTTCTTTCAGAGACATTAATGCACAATTCTCGGAACTGCCTTCTAATAAAAAAGAGGCAGTCGGGAAATTCCCTCTGCCTCCATTTTATTCTTTGATTTGTCTGGTTACATACGATGTTCCAACTGAACGATTCTCGGGGTTATGAAGATCAAGAGTTCATTCTTCTTTTCCGATATGTTTTTATTCTTAAACAACCATCCCAGTAATGGGATTTTAGAGAGTATCGGCCAGCGTGTCTCCCCCTCGCTTTTGGAAGCCTTGATAATTCCCCCGATGACGATCGTGTCGCCGTCATTAACCAACAATTCCGTATTCGCCTCATTGGTGGCCAACGACGGAACGCCATTAATCAAATCATCCACGTCGTTTTTGGTGACCTGCATTTTCATGGAAATACGGTTGTCGGGCGTCACATGCGGCGTGACTTTAAGCTCCAGGTCGATCTTTTTGAATTTGTTGGTGGCCAGACCGGATGAATCCCTTTCGGTGTATGGATATTCAAGGCCCTGTTTAATGAGCGCTTCTTTGTTATCGAGGGTGACGATTTTCGGTGCGGATATAATTTTACCGTCACCCGAGGCCTCAATCGCCTCCAACTCGGCATTCAACGAAAATGGCGTACCGACAATGCGGGAAAAATTTGCACCAATGCTTCCGGAGCTTCCGGTAGACGGATGATTCATGGAAAGCGCGAATTCGGAAGCAGTGGCTGCCCCGGGTGCGCTAGCGGCCGTTCGCTGGCCGGAAAGATCCCAACGGGTCCCGAAGCTTTGAGAGAAGTTTTCACTGACTTCGACAATGCGGGCCTCAATGATCACCTGGGGCGTCACTTTGTCGATTTGTTTTACGATATTCTTTGCTTTTGCCAATATTTCGGCTGTATCCGTCATAATAATTTGATTGTTACGAACATCAACCCCCACTTTTCCGCGTTCCGGGGATTTGATTTCATCGAGGCGCGGTTTGATATCCGCACCGGCACTGGCATAGCTGATCGGAATATATTCGGTATACAGCGGTTCCAATGCCTTTTTCTGCTCCTTCAAGGTGACCTCCGCTTTCAAGGCCTCCGCTTTCTGCTTCTCTTCCTCTCTGAGGGTTTTTAAGGTGACGATCCGGACAATTTCCCCTTCGCTGATCTGGCCCAGCTGGTTCATCTTCAAAATCAGATCCAAGACCTGATCCCAGGGAACCGGCTTTACCAGTGTTAGGGTCACTTTGCCGTTTACGTCTTGATCAACCGCAAAGTTTTTTCCACTCACATCTCTCAAAATTCGGAGGACATTTTTAATATCGGTCTGGTAAAAATCAAGCGCGATTTTTTCACCTTTGTAGCGTTTCTTTGTCGGCTTTTGTTGGGGCGCGATGGCCTCCATCATTTCACTTTCTTCTTCCACTTCAGCCGAAACCTCATCCTTCGACGGTGCCATGGCTGCCCTGTTTACGACAGCGTCCTTCTCCGAATCCTCCGGCATTGGAATTGCGGCTATCGGTGATGATACGGCTGGCTCCTCTTTTGGAACGGCTGCTGCCAAAGGCTCCGAGGGCTCTTCAGCGTTTTGCTCCAGAATTTGCTTCCAGGATGGCAGACCAGCCTCATCTAGCGGCTTGGGTGCTACTGTCGAGGCTGAAAAATCCAACTGAATTTGATTGTCGCTCTGGTCGACAACATAAGGAACCGCCTCTCTGAGTTCAATGAGAATCCTTGTGTTCTTCATGCCCTCGGTTTGAATGGGCGTAATTCGATCGACAGCGCTTTCAAAACGAGTGGTTATGAGAGGCCGTTGACGGAAACTCAATATTTTGGTATCCACCAGTTCAAGCTGAATTTTCTTTTCGTCGATCTTGGTGACATCATACGCAACCGGCCTTGTTGTCCCGATGATAATACTGGATTCCCCCTGGTCCTTACTGATAAAATCAATACGGTTCACCAACACCGGCCCCTTGGATGAACCCCCTGTCATCACCGTTTTGGGCTCCTCTTTATTTTCCGCCGGTGCTTCCATGGAGGGTGTTGGAGCAGACGCTTCTTCTATTACAGGCACCGGTGCAGGTGCTTCCACTATTTCCGGTTTCGCTTCCGCTATTGCCGGCTCCACTGCCGGTTCCGAAGCAACCTCTTCTCCCATTCTCACGACAAGTCCGTTTTCTACGGAGTCGGCCTTGAATGCGGAAAGGTATTCATCGTGGGTATCGATAACAACCCGAACGCGTTCAGGGTAACCGAAATAACGAATACTTTTCACCCATTTGGTATTTACCGGAATGACCTGCTGCTTGGAAAAGGCGCTTTGAACACCATTTAGATCAAACACAATTCGCGCGGGATTGTTCAAAGAAAATGATTTATAATCCGTAACAGAACGGTCGGCAACGATCGAAACCATGACACCGTTTTGAGACTCACTCGCAGATACGCTGCGAATTATATTGCCAGTCGGCTCCAACCCCGCGGGGGATGCATTCTCCTCGACCGGCGCCACCATGGCGGGCGCAATCGGCGGTGGCGATGGTTTGTCGACCGTCGGCTCTATGGTAGACGCTGCGGGCATTTCCGCAACAGTTGACGCCTCCGCCTCTCCGGTCGGGATGGCTTCTTCGACAACGTCTTCCTTTTTTTCCCCCTCATTATCCATCGTGTCGGATGCCGCATCCTGAGGAGTCTCTTCATTTACTGCTGCGGTTTCCGATACCTTTTTAAACGCGACCTTCAGTCCATCACCGTCACGCGTGACCTCATATGGAGCATCGACCTTCAATGCAATCGTAACTTTTGATGGGCCATTTTCAACCAACTCGGCAGCCTTAATGGTACCGACAATACTGTTATCGATCTGATACTCAGTTTTGGCGATGCCAAGTGATGTTTCCGGGAAATAAAAAACGATTCCCAGCGGCAACGGCTGTTTCACGGAGGTATAGGTGAGTGCGCGGTTGCCGATTATAGAAACGGTTATCGATTCCGGCGTATCCGCTATTCGAATGTCCGTGATGAGCTTTCCTTGCATTTCGTTTGACGGTGCATTCGCTGCGTCATTTTCCTGTTTTGCTGTCATGTTTGATGCACAAGCGGCCAGTACGAAGACGCATACCAAAATGAAGCCTTTTGTTACGATATTAGCCATCTTTTTTCTACCTTCAAAATATGCCATTTGATCACTCTCCAAGAGGTTTCTGAATTTTAAGCTCTCTTTTCCGGAGGGATATTTTTCCTAAAATATTCTCTACCTCTTCTTCCACGACGATTCGGTCCTTCAATATATCAACCACTCTACCAGAGGACATACCAATATACGTTCCGATTGTAATGACATATCCTTTCCCGCTTGTATCAGCCACCATCGCGCGATTGCCGCTTGGCGCGAGTATGGTGCCCAATAAAACCAACTGACTCAGGTCCACTTTCTCAAGCGGTGTTAAATGCCCCCGTCTTTTCTTTTTCGTTGGAGATTTGTCTTCCGTAACGACTTGCTCCTCTTTGAATAAAGGAGCAAACGGATCCAGTTTCCCGGCTGGGTTATAGAGTTCAAGCGTAGGACTGTCTTCCACCATAGCAGTGGCTGATTTTCCCGTTGCCCCTTCCGTCTGGGATCCAGCCGGTGATTTTTCTTCCCCTGCTGGGGGCGGAGCCGTGGCGGTCTGTGGACCGGTGTCTTTCTGAACATTTTTCTGCTCTTCGCCCTGGCCAGCCGCTTTCTGTTGGGAGATGATTTTTTTTGCAACCGGAACCGACTGCTTGGGGGTGTCATCCGATTTTCCACACCCCGTGAATCCTAACGATAGGGTGACAAGACTGATCATCGTCGCTTTAAAAAATTGTCGATGCATGGCTTATTTCCGTCTTCTGCCTTTTTTTGTTTTCGCTGGTTTCGGGGCGCTCTCAGCATCGATAAACCGGTAGGTGACGGCCGTGCATGTGGTATCCAGCGCTGACGCGCCACCGGTAATCTTAATATCTTTAATGTTCACTATTCTGGACAGATCCGCTACCCGTGCAAAAAAGAGCGCAAGATTATGGTAATTACCCTGCATTTTCATTGCAACCGGAATTTCCGCGTAAAAGCCTTTGTTGACTTCTTTGTTCGGTTGAAAGAGAAAAAACTCCAGTCCCGAATCCCGACCTGATTGGGAAACGCTAGATAACAAAGACGGGATATCCTTTTTTTCCGGTAGCGTTTTTTTTACGATTTCAAACTGTACTTTGGCCTCTTCCATTTTCTTTTGATATGATTCCAGTTGAATGGCTTTGGCCTTTGTTGTTTTGAGCTGTTCCTGAAGTTGGGTTAGATTTTCATTCAATCGGCTGATGTCTTCGTGTTTTGGCAAATATACAAGATAGATGTATATCCCGGTCAGAAGAATCAGGGTACCTCCATAGATCAGGTAACGCTGAATTTTTGTCAACTCTCCGATTTTACTGATCAGGGGCTCAATTTTTTCTGAAAACGCATTTTTTATCTTTTCCATCTTGTTCCCTACTTCTTCGCTGTTTTCGATGGTCTAACGCAGTTGATTTGGAAACTTTGCATTTTCTGCTTTTTGATCGCCTGATACTTTACGGTTACCAGATTAACGGCGGAGAACAGCGCTGATTCTTCTAAGCGAACCATGAAATCGGCTGTGGTTTTCGTGTCCAGGGCATTGCCGGATATTATGACGGACGCATCCGTGATTGTAAGAGTGTTGAGCCACATTCGATTGGGTATGACGATTTGTGTCATGGCGTCCAGCAACTGTACTGGTTCTTTTCGGTTTTTATCAAGTTCCTTCATCACTTCGGTTCGCTTTTGCAGATTATCCAATTTCTTTTTGATGGCATCCACTTCTGCGGCCTGCTTTTGAAATCGCTGAAGGTCTTGATTGGTATTGTCGACCTTTCGTTTAAGAGAATTGATTTCAGAGGTTAAATAGATCTGGAAATAGCCCATCACCAGAAAAACGAGCACCAATGAAAGCAAGAAAAGAGAAACCTGTCGACGAATATTTTCGCTTTTCCGTGCCGCTCGAAACGGCAGTAAATTAATCCTGATCATTTATCATTCACCCTTCTGATAGCCAAGCCCATGCAAATCGCAGCTTGTGGAGCCATTTTATTCAGATACGTGCTATCCAGATTTTTTTCATCAACAGTAAATTTTTCAAAAGGGTTAATAATATTCACTTCCGTAGAGGTTTGCGATGCCAAAAGAGAACGAAATTCTTTGATATTGGCACCCCCACCGCTCAATACGATCCGCTTTATCTGGTCATCAGGATAGGTTGAATAAAAAAAGTCGAGCGCCCTTCTAATCTCGGTTGTCCAATCTGCCACAACCGAGGAGATGATTTCGTTTAAATCTTCCTGGGGCATTCGGTCCTGATTTTCATTGTTTTTAACCTCTTCGGCCTCTTGAGCGGAGCAATCAATCTGCGAAACGATTTTATGATTGATTTGGCTGCACCCCAACGACACATCACGCATGAAAACGGAAGCGGTACCTTTGAGGATATTCAATGAGGTCTTGTTCGCGCCGATGTCGATAAGGGCGACGCACTCATCCGTAACTGTATAGTTTGATTCGTAAATATTCTGAAGAGCAAAGGCATCTACATCGATAATGCATGGATTCAGCCCAGCAATATCGAGAACATTCAAATAATCGTTAATCATTTCCTTTTTGGCTGCCACCAAAAGAACGCTCATCTGATTGGGATTTCGCTCACTACCCCCAAGGATCTGAAAATCAAGATTGACATCACTGATATCGAAGGGGATGTATTGTTCGGCTTCAAGGTGAATAATCTCCTGAAGCTGATTTTCGTTCATGGTCTGCACATTGATCTTTTTGACGATTACGGAATAGCCGCTCACCGAAATGGCGACGTTCTGCTCCTTTACATTATAGAGCTTAAACAACTGCCGAATGGAATCGGCTGCACCCTCCGGGTTCTTAATTCCGTCTTCCTCAATAATCCCGGGCGCAATATCAAGGGCGCCGAATTTCGTGACCGTATAGCCGGATGTGGTTTTTTCAACTTCACCGACTTTAATGGTCCGTGAACCGATGTCCAACCCTACAAGGTGGTCTTTTTTTCCAAAAATCATGACTCGCTCTTATTCACTAAAAATCTTATGTTGATCAGAAAGCTTATACCCGAGAGCCAGGATTATCTTTCGCTTGGTTTCCATGCGACACGGTTTGCCCTGTTCGATCCGGGCAATCGTGATCGGGGAAACATTCGCTTTCCTGGCTAATTCCGATTTGCTCATCAAAAGCGATTCTCTGATTTTGCTGAGAGAACTTTTTCTCATAGCCCCATACCTTGTCATAAAACCTGTTATTCTGCAATTTTGATTTGTAAGCATTAATTATATTAAATTAACATTAAGTCAAGTAAATTATATATAACTATCATGTAATTTTAGCACACTTACATTATGTTGTGATCATTTTTCAAGAACTACTATATATAGTGGAGATCCGATTGGTGAAAAGTAATCAACGGGACTTTCGAACACGCTTGTTCCATTTTAAGTACCTTTTTTTGAAACTGAAGTACCTTTTTCCCGCTTTTGAACACGATCCATAGGCAATAGAAACAGGTCACAAGACCATAGCTGATCTGGAGTTGTCCGTTGGATTTCACCTTGAAAAGCAAGAGCGATACGCATCGCTACACATCATGACGCACGGCAATCAACGGCGAAAGCATCTTCAGCCATTGTGTCCGAAGCCCTCTATAATAGTTCGCATCTTCTATTATAATGGATTGAATCGCCATTCCGCGCAAGACGTACAAGGTTAGATTCAGCAGTATATCGACATCGGCATTGGTTATTCCGGTTGTATAGAAATGCGACCGCCAAAGTTCATCTAATGCTAAAAAAAAACGTCTGATTACAGGAACTAAGCGCTGACGGAGTTCTTTATCTGTTCGGCAGGCTACGTGAAATTCGAGCCATATATCCCGATAAGGGCCTTGATAAAAATTATCCCATATGTAATCCATCAAATAGGGAAGACCGGCATTTTCGTTCTTTCGTTTGATGATCAAATCCCGAGCTGCGTCCACGGGTCCCTTTAAAAAATGTTCCGCAGCCGCTGCCACGAGTTCCTTTTTACTACTATAATGGTGTCTCCAGGCGCCCCTTGAAGCACCCGCTCGCTTTAAAATCTGTGTGAGCGAAGTTCCATGATAGCCTCTTTCCTGCAGACAGCCAAGGGTCGCTTCCATCAAGCGCAAACGCATGACTCGGCTCTTTTCTTCCTGTGTCTGGTGGGTTCCGTTTTTCATTGATCGAGTCACGACGTTAAGGTTAAACCGACTCCTTTTGATTTCTCCGAGGTATGAATTGACACTATAAAAAACATACTTCTCGGTGTCAACGGACGATTCTATCCATTTTCATCCGGCTCTGTACCCTTGACAAATAGCGCATCCACGCCATTTGAATCCTCGTCGGAAACTGGACGGCCGGATACGGGATCGATGCGCACTTTGACGACATCATCCGGAAAATCGAAATATTGAACCGTTTCACGTTTTAAGGCGGCTTGCATAAAATCAATCCAAATGGGCAACGCCGCGCGCGCACCGGTTTCGCCTTCTCCAAGTGTCCGGTGAGCGTCATCCCCAACCCATACCCCGACGATAATCGAAGGAGAAAAACCGATGAACAAAGCATCTTTATAATCATTTGTCGTACCGGTTTTCCCGGCCAAGGGACCATTCAGAAGATTTCGGGCCTTCTTGCCGGTACCCTCAAGAATCACCCCCCTCATCATATCGGTAATGATCGCCGCCCCTTTCCGTGACATAACCGCCTTTTTATATGGCTTGGCCCGCCAGATGATACGTCCGGAAGAGTCTTGGACCTCATTGATACCAAAGGGTCGAATATAGTTTCCTTTATTGGAAAAAACGGCATATGCAGCCACCAATTCCATCAACGTGACTTCCGATGTCCCCAATGAAAGCGAGAGGTTTGGAGACAGGGGGGAGGTGATACCTAGCTCGCCTGCAAATTCAAGCACGGAAGCAACGCCCAGCATCTCCAACAGTCTGACAGCCGGAACATTTTTTGAATGAGTCAACGCTTTTCGTAGCGTGATTTCGCCACTGTATTGACCGGAATAATTTTCCGGCCGCCAGCCCGTCTCCTTTCTCTTCCCTGGGAAAGAAACCGGTATATCCATAATCAATTTGTTTTGCGGCATTCCTTTTTGGACGGCACAGGCATACACAATCGGTTTAAAGGCCGACCCCGGTTGTCGTCTAGCGGCGATGGCCCTATTAAAACTACTGGTATCATAGGATTTGCCACCAACCATACAGAGAATCGATCCGGTTGAAATATCCAACGATAACAGAGCCCCTTGGGGATCCGGATTTGCGTTTCCCTGATGCAACATTCGACTTGTTACGGTAGATAGATGGCTTTGAATTATGGCTTCCGCTTCTTGCTGCAATCTGACATCAAGGGTTGTAAAAATCGAAAGTCCACCTTTATAAAGAATTGCCGAGCCGATTTCGTTTTCCAGGTTCGAAATAACAAAATCGATAAAATAAGGAGCTTTGATCGACTGCTTTTTTTGTTCCGCCAAGTGAAGAGGCTCGGATACAGCGGATTGATATTGAGCCTGATTAATCGTTCTGGTTTGGAGCATCTGTTTTAAAACAATTTCCCGCCTTTTTATAGCCGAATCCGGATTAACGAGTGGCGAATATCGTGACGGGGCCTTCGGCATACCGGCAATTAAAGCACACTCGGCAAGCGTGAGCTCCTGAACCGGTTTGTTGAAATAAATCCGAGCCGCAGATTTAATGCCATATGCGCCACTGCCAAAATAGACTTGATTCAAATACAGACAAAGCAACTCGTCCTTGGTATATCGGCGTTCAAGTTGAAACGCCAGGATCGCCTCCTTCAGTTTTCTTTTAATCGTTTTTTTACTGTCCAAAAACAGCGTTTTGGTCAGTTGCATCGTTATGGTACTCGCACCTTCGAGCAATTGTTGGGCCAACACATCCTTGATCACGGCCCTCAATATGCCTTTTATGTCCATACCGCTATGGGAATAAAAATTGCGGTCTTCCGTAATAATCAGGGCTTTTTTTAAATATTCAGGAATAATATTGAAAGGCGCCGGATCACGATTTTCAGTATACAGCTCCGCCAGCATCACATGATCCGCCGAATAAATCCGTGTAATTGAGGACGGTTTATACGATTCAAGGGAGCGAATCTGGGGCAGGTCATTGGAAAACGCAAGAAACACGCCGGCGGTGGTCCCACAAACAACCCCGGCAAAGAGCACCGCGACAATCAGTAGCCGCTTATTCCTTTTAGACATCGACAACATCCGAAGCTCAATTGCAATCATTCGGTCGGCTGAAAAATATCCGCAACAGAAGAAAGGAAGCGCTTTGCCTCTGTTTGCGACCGCGACAATACCGCTTGCTTGACTATTCTTTATTGTTTTTCTATAGTTCGCATCTGGATCGATCCTACGGTTCCGTTTGCTTCAATGGAGCCGCCATCGTTCCATGCATTTCCTGAACTGCGGGAAAGAGTCACTTTTCATCCCAACATAGACGGCGATAGACCGGAGGGCCCATGAATCACCACCATCATCACGAAACAGAACACTCTTTATCATTTGAAGAAAAGCTTGACAAGATTCTCCGACATTGGATCAGACATAATGACGACCATGTATCCACGTACAAAGACTGGATGAAACAAGCGAACAAGGCCGGCTTGAAAGGGGTGGCCCAAAAGCTGGAAGAAGCAACAAAATTGGTAACCAATATCAATACGGTTCTTGAAGAGGCCGCGACGGAACTCCGCCAAAGCATCCATCCGTAATATAAAGAGTTACCGACTTTTGCCGATCAGTGTTTCGATAACCATAGCCAGATCGGAATCCTTGAACGGTTTATGGATAATCTCGTCGGCACCTGCCCGCCGGATCGCCTCCTCGTTTATCGGAGCCGATGTTTTTTCCTGAGAGCGCCCCAGAAAATCACTCTGGGTTGTAATCATGACAATAGGTAGTTCTGTTGCGCCATAGTATGCCCTTACTTCTTTCGTCAATTGCAGCCCGTTGATCAGGGGCATATTCAAATCCGTTATCAGTAACGCAGGCTTGCTCTTCTTGACGGCTTCGAGGGCTTCGGCCGGATATTGAAAGACCGCAGGCTCATATCCCATGACATGCAATTTCTTCTGATATAATTTGAGCATCATGGTTGAATCGTCCACTGCAAAAATGACCGGTTTGGCAACCGCTTTTTCAACCGGCATTCCCGTCATGATCTGTTCCACCAGTTTTATTTTTCCCTTGGTTTTTAATATATTCATGTAATGGTTCTTTACAGCCGGATGCGCTTCGCTGGCGAGGTATTCTGCCGCTATTTCCGGAAAAGGCCCCCAGTCGATCAGTGTATCGAATACGGTATCCGCACCGGAGTCGATAAATGCGGCAACAATTCTTTTGGCATCCTGATCGGCGTTGCGGATTAAATTTTTTAGACCAGCGACAAGGACATGGGTCAAGTTTTTATCAATCGCTTTTGCAGCTGCGAGACAAACTTGCTCGTCAGGATCGTCCAGTCCGATGGCCAGGCTGATGGCAGCTTTGGAAGCCGGTAACCGACCGAGCGCTTCATATGCTCCAAATCGAACATTAGAACTCTCCGGTTTCTCATAAAGAAGCTGTTGAATAGCGGGAACAGCGGTTTTGTCTCCGATCTTTCCGAGAATGGTAAGTGCATGAACCTGTAAATCAAAATCATTCGATTCGAGTTGATCTATCAGACTTGGAACGGCTTTGGGACCTATTTTGATCAAACTGTCGATGGCCATGCTTCGTAAATCCGCCGAATCAGAGCCCAAAAAGCGACTCAATTTCTCCATGGAACGTCGGGTTTGAATGGCGGCAAGTCCGTCAATAATCGGTTTATCGCGATTATCGCCGCTGATGGCTTCGGATAAACCTTCAACCGCTGCCGAGCTTCCGATTTCGGTTAAAGCGGAGACGCCCGCTTCGCGTAAGGTCGTGTCATCGGAATAGAGAAATCCCAATAATGCCGAGATACAATCTCGGCTACCGATAGCCCCTAATGTTCGAATACTTTCCGCGATGATGTTTCTCGAGGAATCGGACTGAAGAATCTCGACAAGCGCTGGAATCGACTCTCGCAGCTTTAAATCGGCCGCTATTCTGATGTAAACGACTCGATGCGGATATTCGGATTTGCGAAGATGTTCCAAAACCATTTTCGGATTTCCATAACAAATTTCAAGCAGCAGATCATAGATTTTCTGATTGACCCGACTGTCTCCGCTTTCCAGGCCAAGAAGATAATCAAGCACGGGAAAGGCGATTTCATCCCTGGATTTACTGAGTTCATATAACACCCGATTTTGCGCTTTTGGATTGATCTCAGCGAAAAACTGAACCAATGCCTTTGCCTTGACCACATCTTCACGATCGATGCAGAATTTTATTTCCGCGATGAAATCTTTTTCCTTCATTTCCGACATGCGCCACCTAAATATAGAGTCTTCTATCTTTTAAACTGGTACTGAAGTTTCGCACTTAATATTTTGGTAAAAAATATTGATAATACATTGAAAATGTTTATAAAATGATTGAAAGGCGGTTCCAATTTTAGTATATTTGATTTGCGCAAATCATTAATAATACTGAAAAAAGGAACCGCC
>JBGSLR010000087.1:0-66149 GCA_041740615.1 Desulfobacterales bacterium | reverse complement strand
CTTCCATATTTGGAAGCTATAGCACATGTAAAATGAAAAATCTAGCGAAATATTCAATTATTTCAATAAATTATAGTTGCAACAAATTTGTTTTTATTTCAAGTGGTTATAAATTAAGCTCCACCCCCCTGAATAGGTACTAATAGGTTAACAGCATCGACAGGAAGCACAGAAACACGATCAGCATTATTTTGATCACATGATGATGCGGCTTTTTCATCAATCAGCATTTCTCCACACGATGTCATAAGGCAGCCTTCGATCACAATAGATATGCAAGTAGCAGGCCAAATACAGGATTCCGGCGATTTGTACCGGCTTGCATCCAGATGCCATATCCTCCGAAACGGTTTTGGAAACTTACAACGGGGCTTGTGAATTATTTTGACGTTCGTCGGTCATATCGGCTATGATCAAAAACCGCATAAATCATTAATCCGTAAAATGAGGTTGTCGGCCGTGGGAAGTCGTATCGGCAGGCAAAGGAGTGTGTATGTACGTTCTTGTCATCAACAGCGGCAGTTCTTCATTGAAATATGAGCTTTTTGACCTGGAAACCGAAGCCTCCCTGATGGCCGGCGCCGTGTCTCGCATCGGCCTGGATGGAGCCCTGCATGATTACACCTGCGGCGCGCAAGAGACACACACCGATATCAAGGCACCGGACCACCTGGCAGCCTTGAATGTTGTTTTCAAAACCCTGACGGATACCAGCGATACACCCATTGAATCAACGGCTCGGATCGGAGCAGTGGCGCACCGCATCGGTCACGGCGGCATGAAATTCCGCAGCCCTGTGGTGATCGACAAAGCGGTCACGGACGAGATCAGACGTCTGATCCCCCTGATGCCACTTCACCATCCGGCCATGCTGGCCGGTATCGAGGCCTGCCAACAACTTTTACCGCACATCCCCCATGTGGCTGTTTTCGATACCGCCTTTCATAGCACCATCCCCGAGGAAGCCGCTGTTTACGGCCTGCCTTACGAGCGTTACACGGCCGGCATCCGCCGGTTCGGATTTCACGGCAATTCCCATGAATACGTGGCCATGAAAGCCGCAGCCTATCTTGAAACACCGTTAAAAAGGCTTAACGTGATCACCTGTCATCTGGGTAACGGCGCCAGCGTGTGCGCGGTCCAGCGTGGCCGTTCCATCGATACCAGCATGGGGTTCAGTCCCCTTCAGGGTCTGGTCATGGGTACCCGCGTAGGGGATCTGGACCCCGGCGTGATCTCGTTTCTGATGCGTACCGAAGACCTCTCACCGGATCAAATCGATGAGATGCTCAATAAAAAGGGAGGGCTGTTGGGCATTTCAGGGGTCAGTCCGGATATGCGTGAAATTCTGGCCGCCGCCGAGAAGGGCGAAACTCGCGCCCTGCTGGCCATCAAAACCTTCTGCTATCGCATCAGGCATTATATCGGCGCCTATCACGCAATCATGGGCGGCACTGACGTGATTGTGTTCACCGGGGGCATCGGTGAAAACAGCCGCGGCATCCGCGCCCGCAGCATGCAGGGCCTGGAGCGGCTGGGCATGGCCATCGACCCGGTACGAAACGAGCGCTGCCGTGTCAACACCCGGACCCCGGTGAGCGATTTGAGCGCTCGGTATTCCCAGGTGAGTATCCTGGCCGTGGCCACCGACGAGGAGTTGATGATCGCGCGCCAGTGCGCCAAGGCACTGGACTACAAAAGATCCATCCAGCACGATCTTATCTCCGTAGACAAGCATCCGTTGCGGGTGGCTGTTTCGGCCCATCATGTGCATCTTTGCCCCAGGGATATCGAAACCCTTTTCGGGCCGGGACACAAGCTGACCGAAAAATCGCGCCTGTATATCGACAGCCAGTTCGCCTGCCTGGAAACCGTCAACCTCATTGGCCCGCGCGGTCGTGTGGACACGGTCCGGGTGCTGGGGCCGGAGCGGGAAAGGACCCAGGTTGAGATTTCGCGAACTGAGGAATTCAAACTGGGTATCGACGCGCCCATCCGCGCATCCGGAGATCTTGACGGATCCGTCGGCATCACGCTGGAGGGACCGGTGGGCACCGTGGAACTTCCCGAGGGCGTCATCTGCGCCATGCGTCACATTCACATGACGCCCGAGGACGCCGAAAATTATGGCGTGCGTGACAAGGACATCGTGATGGTCAAGATTGAAGGGGAGCGGGAACTGATTTTCGGCGATGTCCTGGTGCGCGTCCATCCGTCATACAAGCTGGAGATGCACATCGATACCGACGAGGCCAATGCCGCCGAGCTTTCGTCCGTGTCCCAGGGTTATCTGGTACGAATCGAGTCGCGCGAAAACACCTCGTCATCTATCTGACCTGATTTGCCGGCCCGCAGGTTATCGTAACCGGCCGCGGGGATCAGGGATAGTGCAACGATACCTATTCACACGTGGACTGTTTTCAAGCAAATAATATACGATTTTTACACTAGGAAAATCCATTTGGGGACGTATTCCCTGTCAGCTTTCTTTACATTTCGTCAATTTTCTGTCCCCTTCAGTCGGAACGCGACCGTGCGATAGGGACCGGAATCCGGGTGGATTTCCAGGAAATAATAGCGGCTGCCCCCCACCTGTTGGACCGCGGAGGTGGCGTGAGTGATCAGGCTGCGCCTGCTCCAGTCACTTTTGCTGGCATTGCTGTAAAACAGCCAGTCCGCGAAGTCCGCGCCGCTGATGGTGATCTGCACGCTTATGGTGTTCGACGGCCATTGGTTCGGATCGGCAGGGAAATGGGGCAGCGTTATTTCCACCAGTTCGTCCGTATTGTAGACGTCCGTGTCCGTGACGACGGTATGCCCGTCGGCCTGGCCATCGGGGAAGGTGAGGGTCACGGTGTAGACATCCCACATGTCCTGGAAGGTGACGGCGGTCTGGCCGGATGTTCCATCCACCGTTAGGATGGTGTGGGCAGTGGCGGTTTGACCGGCAATGTCCGTTACCGTGGCGGATACGGTATAGGTTCCATCGGCGGTATAGGCATGAGTCGCGGAAAATGTCTGGTGGATGAGGTACTGGGTGGCGCTGGTCTGATCCCCCCAGTTCAGGTCGATCTTGTAAATGGGTTTCCCGCCGCTGATGGTGACGCCGAAAGTGCCGGACTGCTGTTGATCCAGGGAATCGGGGGCCGATGAAAAAGCGGCCTGCAGCGGGTCGACTGCCGTGTCGTCGCAGAATTGATCGGCAGGCGACAACGCCGTTGCCGCTCTTGGGGCTGGGAATAAAAGAGATTGGGGTTGATGGGTGGCGCAGACGAGCTCCCGTTCCGCCTCCAGCGTGGTGAGAGAAGTATACAGATCGTTCAGCAGATCGCCGGTGGCGCTGACCCCGCTGGCGAGATTGCTGGCAAAGGACTGGGCGGCGTCATACATGTGGTTCAGCAATTGCGTTCCGGCGATGTAGGACGAAGCCCCCTCCAGGCCGCTGGTGATCTGGGAGGACAGCCAGGAGAGTCCTTCGGAGTGGATCCCGGCGCTGAGCACATATCCGATGGCCCCAAAGGCGCCCACCAGCAGGGCGAATTTCCCGCCGAAAATGAGGGCGCCCAAGGCGGCGGTCGCTGATGCGAGGCCGATGAGAATCGCGGTGCCGGCGTCGGCCTGACGCATGGCCGTCTCCAGTTTTACGCGCGTATCGCTTAACAGTTGAAGCACCTGCTCCTGGGTTTGATTGGCACCCGGCCCGAAATAACCGTCGAGGGCGCTTCTGGATGCACCGCTCCGGCCGGTTTCCAGGGCTTCGAGGGCGCCGGCGCAATAGGCGTAGAGGAGTTGATCCGCCAGGCGGAGCTCCGCTTCGCTGAGGTTGACATACCCCAAGTCTTGGATGTGGATGGTGAACGTTCCGGAGGCGTCATAGGCATCGATGGCCGACCGGATCAGTTGGATATTGTCCGCCATGCTGTTCCGCAGGGCGGTGGTGTCGCTTTGAAAAGCATCCAGGGTATTCAGGGTCTCGCCGTCGGTCTGTAGATTCGCGTTCAGCCACCAGCGCAGGTAATAACCGGGTTGGGTGCCGTTGGTGTATTCCAGCTCCATGGGGGCCTGGATGTCCAAATCGGCGAAACGATCGCTGCCGGGAATGGAGATGGAAACCGTTCCGGCGCTGGCCGCCGCATCCCCGGAGTGCAAATAGGGCGGCGTTTGGACTTGAACGGCGCCGTTTTCGGCCGCTGTGCCGTCGATGGTGACGCTGTATCCGTTTGCATCCTGAAACGTGACGGGAACCGTCTGGCCGAAGAGAATCGTGTTTTGTTCAATGGTCAGGAATTGGCCCGGGTATCGACTGGACTGGGAGAGGCGCGCCTGGCTGCCCTGGGAAGCTCCGGTATCCGAAGGCGCGTCGCTGCCGCCGGAGCAGGCCGTGAATTGTGCAGTCGTGAAAACGATCACCATGAACAGGCTGAGAGACGGTCGGAACTTTCTGATGAATGAACGCATGCAAGCCTCCGTGTGCAGATCCGATTCGATTGTATACATCCGAAAACCAACGGTCGGGTTCGCTCCCCAAGAACTCCCCGAGCGGATGGATTGTCAAATGTTTATAAATACATTCGGATAATTGCAAGCTTTTTCGACCATCGGCTTATCGGCAGGGTCGTCACGGTTCTCGGGGCTTTTTCTTGTTGTTGTTCCGGTCACCTTCAGGCTTTCAGTTTTCCACTTTGAGCGATCACTCTTTTACCTGAATTTTTTTTCGGCGGTCATAGACATAGGCGCTGCCTGGAATGGTTTTGGCGTACTGCTTCATGGTGGCGGCTCGTTCCGGCAGATCCGATATTTCGGACCGGTCGCGGCAGTCCACGATGGCAAGGGAGACCGATACCAGCGGAATGTCGCACGTCTTTTCATCCCGTCCTTTGCCGGTAATATGACCTTGCTGCAGCGTGGTGTCGTCATAGCAGTTGCTCAATAACCGCGGAAAGGAATCGATGATCAGCTGACAGATGGCGATGGCCCGTTCCGGTTTGGTGATGATCACGAAATCGTCCCCGCCGATGTGTCCCAGAAAATCATCCTCTTTTCCTTTTCGTCGAATGGACCAGGAAAGGACCTGAGATAGCTGCAGCAGCATCCGATCGCCTTTTTCAAACCCATAGAGATCGTTATAGGCCTTGAAATGATCGAGATCCACATAGATCAGGCTGATGGGGCGCCCGATTCGGTAGCATTCATCCAAGGCTTGGCGGATCGCCATATTGCCGGGTATTCCGGTAAGCGGGTTGGCGTCCCGGGCTTCCTCCACCTGGTAGTGCAGAAAGACGTCCTGAAGTTGATGAAGACTGACAATACCGAGGGGTTTTTGGTTTTCAACGACAACGACATGGTTCTGGTGCAACCCGGGTGATTTTTGCCCCGCCAGCTTGAGCGCCTCGATGGTCTGAAGATGGCTGTCCATCACCAGAACATCCGTTTCCATATGTGTCCCGATGTCGATTTCGGTTGTTTCCGGTTTGCCGATTCGGGTGCAGAGGATACGATAATATTGCTCGCTGGTGATCAGTCCCAACACCTCCGCATCGTCATAAACGATGGCAAGCTTCGGCAGGAGTTCCCCTTGAAAGCAGTTTGTCAGTTCCACCAGGGTCGTTCGGCGGTGGATGATCGGCGCCGGGACGGAAAGCTTTCCGATGGGTAGCCGGCATTTCATCAGTTGGCTGTTTTTCCGGGCGCCGGATGACTTGATGCGAATGGGGGTGAATTGGAAACCCGGCTGTTTTTTGGGGAAATCGGGTTTTGCGAAATAATACCCCTGACCGTATTGAACCCCCATTTCGATGAGGCACTCCGTTTCCGGAAGACTTTCCAGTCGTTCGGCAATGATGGATACATTGGTTTGACCGGCAAAGGCGAGTAGAAATTCCAGCAAATGTTTTTTAACGACATCTTTTTGAATATTCTCGTAGAATTGCCGATCGATTTTCAGATAATCCGGACGGATGTCCGCGATCCAACGGATATCCGATTGCCCGGCGCCCACATCGTCCAATGAGAACTGAAATCCCTTGTTTCGCAACCGGCTGATTTTTTTCAGGAGCCTCGTGTCATTGAGAAAGCGGTTGCGGCAGCTGATTTCAAAAACCGCCTGATAGGGTTTTATCCCATTGTCGTCTAAAAAGCGTCCGATCGTTTGGGGGTGAAACGGTTCGCTCCCCAGGCTCAGGGGCTGGATATTCAGGAAAATTTTCTGGCGCGATCCCATGCGTCCCAAGCTGAGCACGGCGGTTTCAAAGCAGCGCATGTCGATGGAAGGGCTGAAGGGCATCAATTCTCTGTCTACGGAGATATCATACAGAAATCGGAAACGATTGTCGTTGTTGATCCGCGAGAGCGCTTCCCATCCGATGATCTCACCCGAGGACAGGGTGACAATCGGTTGGTATATCGTCCGGATATCCTTTCCCGCACACGTATCCTGCGTGTCGTTGAAATGCCATGGAGATTTCAGTTTTTTCACCTTGCTCATGTTCCGTATCACATACAATCCTGGCGCAGCCTGTCGTGCCGTTTCGCACTGCGGTCCGGATGTCCGTTTAAAAGTTGTTTTGGAATCGGCAATGCCCGCCTCCGTCCTGTGTCGGTTTTTTTCATGGGTACGGATACCCTGCAATCAGGACCATCAAGAAACATGCCAGGATGTACGGAATGGGATTTTGGCGATAAGAGGCTAAAAAAACGAAAGATCTGAAAAAAATGGACTTTCGGTTGAAATTCCTGGCACGGGGGATTATGCAAAAATGCAAGGCCGTGGATGGAAAACATGTTTTTACCGTATCAATTCAATTGGATCGGATATTATGCAGGAATGCATGAATTATGCATTTTGTCATTCAGTCCGTGGCCCTTCGGTTTTTTTCAATCGCCGGCTGAGTGCGGATTGGGAGATACCGATCATTTTCGCTGCAATGGTTTGGTTGTGATTGGCCCTTTTGAGGGCTTCTTGAATGAGCCATTGGGATATGTGCTGCAGGGTCGGTAATTCTGTTGGAAAACGTAGCGTTACTTCATCGGTGAATTGTTCGGGATCGTTTTCCGGTATCCCCTGGCTTCCAAATGGGGTGTCAAATCGGTGAATGGAAAGCGGGCCGGATTGATTCCGGCTGACCGCATCGAAGATAAGTGATCGTAATTCTCTGATATTGCCTGGAAAATGATATTTTTTCAGCTGTTGCAATACATTTCGGGGTAGAATCGGTTTTTCTTTGCGCTGCAGGCGCGCCGCTTCTTCCGCAAAATGGTCGGCCAACAGCGGAAGGTCTTCCATTCTTTCCCGCAACGGTGGGAGGTGAACATGATGGGTTCGCAGGCGATAGTTCAGATCTTCCCGGAACCGGCCGGTCCGCTGGAGACGCCACAAATCCTGGTTGGTCGCCGTGATGGCGCGTGCGTCCGTACGGCATACCGTTTCACTTCCAAGAGGGAAAAACTCTCCCTCCTGGATCAGTCGCAAGAGCTTGGTTTGCGAAGTCCAAGCCAAATCTCCGATTTCATCCAAAAATATCGTACCGCCCTGGGCTCCGTGGATCAGGCCTTTTTTGTCTTTATCCGCTCCGGTGAAAGCGCCTTTTTGGTGTCCGAACAGCATGTCGGAGAATATCTGGTGATCCAGGCCGGCGGCGTTGACGGTGACCATACCGCCGGTGCGGCCGCTCAATGCGTGAATGACATGGGCGATCCGTTCCTTGCCCACACCGGTTTCTCCGGTAATCAACACCGGCCAAGGGGATGGGGCAATGGATTCAATGTCGCTGAAAATTTCCATCATTTTGGGGCTTTGGGTAATGATTTCCGCAAAAGCCCTGGGGTGTTTGAGATCGCCCTTACCCCGGCGAAGGACGGTGTTTTCTCGTTTCAATCGAAGGATGGTCAATACCCGGTTGATCGCGGAAAGCAGTATTTCTTTTTCGAGGGGTTTGACCACGTAATCAAAAGCGCCTTTTTTCATACATTCGACAATGGTCCGGGTCTCCTTCAGGGAGGTGACGACGATCACATGGATATCCGGAAAGCGGCTTTTGATTTCCGGCAGCAGCACCTCACCGTGGATATGAGGCATGTTCAGGTCCAGCAAAACGATTTCGATGTTGTATTGTTTGCAGAGGTCCAGCGCCTTGCGGCTGTCATCGCAGGCAACGACGGAAAGAAATCCGGACTTCTGCAGCAGGCGTTCGATCAGGCGTAAATTGACGAGATTGTCATCCACTATCAGGATCGGATATTGTTTTTCCGATCGTTTTTCGGAAATGTCTTGCATATGGCCGATGGGATTCCGTTGGTTCTTCATGATCGGTCTGATTCCAGCAGGGGTTATGGATGTCGGTTGTCCGGCACCGAATGCCAATTTATCCCCAATAGCATTTTTACCGCTGAAACAAAAGATGGAAGTTGCCGATACTCCTGGATGAGCAGGCGGATGCCCCGACTTTTAGTGATTTCAAAGGGCTTTTCATATTTTTTTTCATATTTTGAATTGAAACCTCGCAGGGAATACGGTATAAAATAACGTCATCGAAGCCCTCTTGCCAAGCAGGCAATCCCGTCCATTCCGCGAAAATGAGGTCCATTCCAGAGAGCGGGTCGACGAAACCGAAACAATACTCCTTGTACCCTTATGAAACGAAAGCCTGTAGTAAAAGGTAAATGGCTGCTGATCGTCGGTGTGATCGCCATGCTGTATGCGGCCGGTCACCATGTGCTCCAGTATTCCGTGATCCTGCCTAGTTTCGCGGCCCTGGAAGAAGAGGAGGCCCGGAAGGATCTGCAGCGATGTATGGATGCCATTCTTCGGGAGGGGCACCACCTCAGCCGGCTGGCGGGTGATTGGGCCATGTGGGACGACACCTACCGCTTTGTCCAGGATGCAAATCCGGAGTACATCGAATCCAACCTTGAGTGGGAAACCCTGGAAAAAGCCAGCGGGATCAACTTGATCTTCATTTGCCGGGAATCCGGAGAGACGGTCTGGGGGGAGGTTCATGATTCCGAGCGCGGGGGAAAGATCCGGGTGGATGAATTTTCAAGCAATGTATCGACGTACCTGCCCTGTTTATTTCATTTCAATTCGACGGAAAGCGAACATACCGGCATTTTACTGACCGGGAAAGGCCCCATGCTAATCAATTCCCGGCAGATTCTGACCAGCGCCGGTACCGGTCCATCCAGAGGGGTGTTTATCATGGGGCTATTCCTCCATGAAACAACCTTTCGCACTCTTTCGGAGCAGACACGGGTACCGTTCGGCGTTATGGATTTGAAACTGGGAACGCCGGATCCCATGGAAGCGAATGTGTTGAAACGACTTGCGGTCGAACACGAGGTGATTCGGGAAGAGAGCGACCAAACCTTGTTTGTCTATGGTAAGTTGAAAGACATTACCGGAAAACCGGCGCTCCTGGTGACCGCCCGGGTGCCGCGCTATATCATGGCCCGGGGCAGGTCGGTTGGTCAACTGGCTTCCATCTCGCTTTTGATCACCCTGTCTAGCATCGGGTTGCTTCTGACAGTGATGTTTGGAACGTATGTTTTCGGTGTGCGCCGAAAAACAGCCCTGATCGAGGGATTGATTCAGGAGCGGACCACCGAGCTGAACATCGCCAAGGAAGAGGCGGAGCAGGCGCAGCAGAATGCCGAGGCAGCCAACCGGTCCAAGAGCGACTTTCTCGCCAATATGAGTCATGAAGTCCGAACGCCCCTGAACGGCATTATCGGCATGGCGGAAGCGGCCGAGGAACTCGCTACGGATCCGAACCTCAAGGAAATGATCACGACCATCCTTTCCGCGGCAGGTTCCCTGTTGAGAATCCTCAACGATATTCTGGATTTTTCCAAAATTGAATCCAACATGGTCGAACTGGAACACCTCCCGTTCGACTTGCGCATCATGATGGATGATGTGGCGCGCACCATGGGAAATCAGGCCCGACGGAAAGGCCTGATCTTCGAGTCAACCTTGGCGCCGGGCCTTCCACTGCGCTTGAAAGGGGATCCCGGAAGGTTACGCCAGGTGCTCGTCAACCTGATCTCCAATGCGATTAAATTCACCCCTGCAGGCGGGGTATGGGTTCTTGTGGAACTCGTTGGGGAGCAGGAGGATGGTTTTCAGTTGCAATTTTCCGTAACGGATTCGGGCATCGGTATTCCCGAGGAAAAACAGGCCAACATCTTCGAGCGGTTCACCCAGGCGGACGAATCCACCACCCGTAAATACGGCGGAACCGGTCTCGGAATCGCCATCTGCCGGCAGATCGTCCGGTTGATGGGCGGCGATCTGCATGTGGTGAGCCAGGAGGGCAAGGGCAGCAAATTCCATTTTACCGTATTCCTTCATGGGCATCCATGGGAAGCCGGGATCTCGCCTGTCGACAGGATGACCAATGCCGACCTGTCGATTCTGATCATTGACGGGCAGCCGGCCTCTCGAGAACGGCTGGCCGGGAAACTGAAATCCTGGGGATACCACCCATTCGGCGCGGCCGATGAAACAGCGGTTTGCGCCATCCTGGAGGATTCCGGTCGGACCATTGATTTGATCATAATGGAATACCATCTGGGCGACCTGAGCGGCTTTGAACTGGCGCGCAGGATCCGGTCCCGGAAGACGTCGGATGATATCCCGATCATGATGCTGGCCTCCGCCGGGAAGATCGGTGACGGAAAGGTCTGCAAACAAATCGGCATTCAATGCTACCTCACCCGGCCGATTTCGGAGGATGACGTCCGGAAAGCGATTCGCCTGGTGATGGCACGTCACCGATCCACAAGAAATGATGCCCCCATGGAATTGGTGACGCGCCATGCTATTGCCGAAGCGGAACAGAGGAACGCGCGTATTCTGTTGGCGGAAGATTATCCGGTCAATCAGCAGGTGACCAAGATGCATCTGGAGACCGCCGGATATCGGGTGGATGTGGCGGAGAATGGGCAAACGACTGTTGAAGCCTATACGCGCAATCCCTATGACCTTATTCTCATGGACGTGCAGATGCCGGTGCTGGACGGATTTGGCGCCACCCGGGCCATCCGGGAATTGGAAGCCGGTTCCGGACCTGGGACTACCGGTGACGGTAACGGGCGGACCGGTGGTTCGGAAAATCGAAGAGTGCCGATCATCGCGATGACCGCCCATGCGATGAAAGGCTATGACCGGAAATGTCTGGAAAGCGGTATGGATGATTACATCTCCAAACCCTTCAAGCGCATCGACTTGTTGAATATCATAGATAAATGGCTCTGTTCGAACGCTGCAACCGTGAAAATCGTACCGTGTACCCTTGCGGCCGCTGATGAAAAAACGACACATGTGAATCCGGAGGCGCCCCTTGAATTTGACAAGGCGCTATCGGAGTTCATGGGCAAGCGGGATTTGTTGCTGCGGACATTGAGCGGATTTCTGGATACCGCCAAGGGTCAGATGGAAATCATCCGGCGGGCGGTAGCGGAAGGCGCGGCTGACGTCGTGCGGCGGGAAGCGCACAAGATAAAAGGCGGGAGTGCGAATCTGCGGGCGGCATGCCTGACCGGGCTGTCCCACGATCTCGAGGAGGCCGCCGAGCGGGATGATCTGGGAACCGCGCCGGAAATCGTAGTGAGGATGGAAAATGAGTTCAACCGTCTGGAAGCATATATAGCAAAGGAACAGCGCTCATGAAACGATTGAAAATACTTTGTGTCGACGATGATCTGGTGAGTCGCAATAAAATGCAGGCGATTCTGGAAATCAAAGGCGATTGTCGCCTGGCTTCCACTGGGGGCGAAGCCATCGCCATACTGAAGAAATGTATACTGGAAGGCGAGCGATTCGATTTGATCACCCTGGACATCGGCCTACCGGATTTGGACGGCATTGAAATATTGCAGCAGATACGGAAAATGGAAACCGACATCGGGCTGGGAGAGCCGCAACGGGCCAAAATCATCATGGTGACCAGCCATTCGGACAAAGACCGGGTATTGAACTGTCTCAAGGCCGGCTGCAATGATTACATCGTCAAACCATTTGATATCACCATTCTGGTCGGCAAGCTGGAGAAATACGGTTTCTGAGGCGTCATCACCCATATGAAAAACCATGCCGAACTCCATCAACTGATTTTCGAGGAAGCGCCTTACGGTATCTTTCTTGTCGACGCCTGGAATGTCATTGTCGATGTCAATAAAGGCGGCTGCCGGATACTCGGTTATTCACAGAAGGATCTGGTCGGGGTGAATGCGGAAGTCTTGATCCATCCGGCCGATTTGAAGGATCGACCCATTCATACCCGGGAGGAAATTCTGGAATCCATCGGCGGCATTCGTCTTTTCCGTCGATATCGACGCAAAGATGGCGTCTATATCGATGCGGAAGTCCATTTGAAAGCCGTTGCCGGAACCGACATCCATGTTGCGATGTTTCAGGATATAACGGAACGGAAGCGCGCCGAGGTGAAGCTCCGGGAGCGCGAGAAGCGTTATCGAACCCTTTTTGAGAAGGCCGGGGATGCGATCTTCATTCTGGACGCCGAAGGAAAAGAGGCCGGAAAAATCGTTGACCTCAATCAGGCGGCCGCCGAGATGCACGGGTATTCGGTCTCGGAGCTACTCGGAAAACATATCCGTGATCTGGATGCGCCTGAGGCGGCCGCGGCCGCGCCGGAGAGGATCCGGCAGATGCTCGCCGGGAAGTGGATCAGCGCCGAGATCATTCACCGGAAGAAGGACGGTGCCGAATTTCCGGTGGAAATCAGCGCCGGTGTCGTTGAACTGGAAGGGCATCGGTATTTTTTTGCGTTTGATCGCGATATTTCGGAGCGGAAGCGGGCGGAACAGCGCCTGCGGGAATCCGAAGCCCGCTATCGGGCGATTTTCGATGGCGCCAGCGATGGAATACTGCTGGCGGACGCCGAAACCATGCGGTTCAAATACGCCAACCTGGCTATCTGCCGTTTTTTGGGATATACATTGGATGAAATTCTACAACTTGGCGTTCCGGACATTCATCCACCAAATGATCTGTCCCTCGTACTTTTCGAATTTCAAGCCCTGATTCGTGGAGAAAAACAACTCACCCAGAATATTCCATGCCTCAGAAAAGACAAATCAGTTGTTCACGCCGATATACGCACCGGCACCGTCAAGCTGAGCGGTCGTCCATTCATTATCGGTTTTTTTACCGACATTTCCGACCGGATGTCGGCGGAAAAAGAGAAAGCCGAATTGCAGGCGCAGCTGAACCAGGCCCAGAAAATGGAATCTCTTGGAACGCTGGCGGGTGGGATCGCCCATGACTTCAATAATATTTTAGGAGGTATCCTGGGATACGCCCAGTTGGCACAGCTGGAACTTCTGGAAAATACCCGGATGAAAACCTTCCTTTCGGGGATTGAGAAGGCGGGCAATCGGGCCCGGGATCTGGTTCAGCGGATTCTCGCTTTCAGCCGACAGGCGGAGGTGGAAAAGCGTCCCGTGGATCTATCCGTTGTCATCAATGAAGCCTTGGATCTGCTGCGCGCTTCTTTGCCGGCCACGATCGAGATACGAACCGACATCCATCCCGATCCGGGGATCGTGATGGCGGACCAGACACAGATTCATCAAGTTCTCATGAATCTGTGCACCAATGCTTTTCATGCCATGAAGGATGGCGGCGGTGTGTTGGAGATCCGGTTGACACCGCAGTCATTGGGAATCGATTCCGAGTTGCCAATGCAGGAGGATGTCCGGCCGGGAAAATATCTCACACTTTCCGTTATCGACACCGGCAAGGGAATGGATTCCTATACGTTAGAGCGCATTTTCGAGCCCTATTTTACGACCAAGGATGTCGGTGAAGGCACCGGTTTGGGATTGGCGGTTGTGCATGGTATCGTGAAAAGCCATGGCGGCGCCATGCAGGTCGAGAGCCGGATCGGCAAAGGAACTGCCTTCCACATGCATTTACCCTATATCGGAAATGAGGAGCGGGCATGGGTAGACGAAAGGCTGTCTGAAAAACTGCCCCACGGATCAGGGCGGATTCTGGTGGTGGACGATGAAGCGGATTTGGCGGATATCATGACGCGGATGTTGACGTTGATGGGATATGATGTTCACCAATATACGGATCCGCAAAAGGCGCTGGCCGGGTTTGCAAAAGAGCCCGGGGCGTTCGATGCCGTGGTGATCGATATGACCATGCCCAAGGTTACCGGTCTGCAACTGGCCGGGGAGATGGTGATGATTCGTCCGGAAATTCCCATCGTGCTATGTACCGGTTTCAATCGTCAGGTGAATCCTGAAAATGCAAGCGCTGTCGGGATCCGGAAAATATTGAAAAAACCCATCGCCATTCAGGAACTGGCGGCAGCGTTGCGGGGGATCCTTGGGAAATCGGTATCGGGTCCATCCGCTCAAGACGAATAGTCTTCCAGCCGGTAAACAACCTCCGGGCGCTCTTCAAAATATTGGCGCAGGAACCGTTCCTGCGGTTTTTCGCTGATGGTTTTGGGGATCTCCTCCAGAAAGAGCAGATAACTGGGCACACTGTTCGCCTCGAGGCCTTTCCGGGCGCAGGCGAACAATGCGGAAGGGTCCGGTTGCCTGCCATCGAACAGCACCACCCCGGCAACCAGGTCGGATTCCCCCGGTGCGCCGCTTTGTGCGGGGATGCCGAAAACTGACACTTCGCTGACGTCCGGGTGTTCGCCGATGACTTTTTCCACTGTGTCGGGCTGGATGAAATCGCCGGATCGCCGCAGTCCGCCGCCCATACGGTAGTCAAAGAAATACCAGCCGTTTTCATCGACATGGGCGATGTCCCCGGTTCGGTTCCAGCCGCCGCGGGTTTTCTTTTGACTGGCGTCCGGGTTGTCGAAGTAGTTGACAAAGGCGCTGACCCCTCTGGGTTTGGCGATGATCTCTCCCGGTACGTTGGGGGGGCAGGGGACATCCTGTTCGTTCACGACACGCATATCGAAAATGCCGATGGGTTTTCCGAAGCTGCCGATGGGACCCTTGCCGATTGGTTTTCTGGCAAATCCGCCGCCTTCCAATGTGGAGTACCATTCCAGAATTTTCACCTGAAAGCGTTTCTCAAAATTTTCCCATATGGCCCGAGGCATGCCGGCGCTTACGACATGGCGGACGGGGTTGTCTCCATCGTCGGGCCTGGGGGGTTCGTTGTAGATTCCAGCGGCCACGCCTCCCAGCATGCTGAACGTCGTGACCCCGAATGTGCGGGTGATGTCCCACAGCCGGCTTTTGGTGAACCGGGTGCTGAAAACCGCTCGGATACTACGGTAGACGGCCGGGGCGAAGGTGCAGCCCTGGGCGTTTCCGTGGGTCAGGGAAAGACCGGTGTACAGAACGTCATCGGGTTGATACTGCCAGTATCGGCTGAGGATATACCCGTAAATGGGAAAACGGAAATTCTCGTTCAGCACCCCTTTGGGATCGCCGGTGGTTCCGGAAGTATACACAATTTGAATCGGATGGCCTGGATTGGAAATTCGATAGGGCACCGGCTTGCAGGGGGCTTCGTTGATTTCCTGGATGGACCGGCATCCTTGCATGTCGCCGGTGGCCGGTCGGCCCGGTTTTTCGATCGTGAAAATATGGCGCACGTTGGGAATTCGCTCCCGGATTTCCTCGATATGGGCCAACAGATCGGCGGTGATGAACACGGCTTTGCTTTTGGAGTTGCTGATCATATGGGCCAGCTTATGGCCTTTGGTCCTCGGATCGATGGGTACAACGACGGCGCCGATGATGCTGGCCGCCGCCATGAGGTGCATCATTTCCGGGTAGTTGTACATGATGGCCGCATATTTGTCGCCGGTGTTGATCCCCGCCTCCAGCAGGGCCCTTGCGAATCGGTGTGCGTTTTCATATAAATCCTGAAAGGTTTGCATCACCTTGGGATGGGAATCGTCCTCGAATGTCAGCACCGGAAAATCAGGTCTGGTATTGGCTCTGATTTCCAGCAATTGTCCGAGAAATACCCAGTTCAGTTTTTTCCGGATGGCGAAGGCGACATTGCGGGTTTTTTCAAAGAGGGGTTTTGAATAATTGGATGAGCGCGCCATAAAGATCTCCTGTTTTGTCACTGATAATCCGAAACGATTGTCCGTCGGCAAACGACCTTTTCGTCCCGGGATGGTCAATTCCTGAAGATATGCAGGGCCATGGCGGCGGCATCCACGCCCAGAATGCCCCCGCCGTTATGGGTCATGCCGATGCGGGCGCCTTGAACCTGACGTTTGCCGGCGGTGCCCCTCAGTTGTTGTACGATCTCGTGTATCTGCCCCATTCCCGTAGCCCCGATGGGATGCCCTTTGCTTGCCAGGCCGCCGGAAGTATTGGCGGGCAGTCTTCCATCCACTTCCAGGCAGCCGTCATCGATCCACTGGGGCGCCTCCTTTCCGGGGCATAGTCCCAGTTCGATCAGAGTGATGATCTCGGACGGAGACGTGGCGTCATGAACTTCGATGACATCGATTTCCTCGGGCCCGATGCCGGCCGATTCGAAAACCTTCGGACCCAATCGTTTGGTGAGGGTGTCGCTCAGATCCTCGCTGATTTTCCCGCTCCCTACCACCGAGCCTTGAATCCAGATGGGGCGCTGTGGGAAACGTTTCACCGTTTCACGGGCTGCAATCACGGCGGCTGCGGCGCCGTCGCAGATGGGGGAACACATCATGCGGGTGAGGGGAAAAGCGACATCTCCGGATTGGAGAACTTCTTCCAGGGTCACCGGTTTTTGATATTGGGCATGGGGATTGTTTGCGCCGTTTTGATGGCTTTTGACGGCGATTTTGGCAAAATGCGTCTGGGTCAGCCCGTAGCGTTCCATGTACATTCGGGTGTAATAGGCGTACATGTCCATGAAGATGCTGCGATTTCGTCCACTGCCTTCGGCGATGATCCGTTCTCTTGCAGCATGTTTTTGTTGAAATTCCTCCAGGTGCTGCAGACCGTTTTCAATGTCCATGGCGGTTCCAAGGGCCATGAAGGATTTCAGTTTGTCCTTGTCATAGAGCTTCTCGAAACCGACCACCAGAGCGCATTCGTACAAACCCGCGCCGACGGCCGCCCAGGCCAGGTGGAAGGCGGATGAGGAGCTGGCGCAGGCATTTTCGATGTTAAACATGGGAATGCTGTCGATTCCCATGGCGCTGAGGGTCACCTGGGCCTTGATCTGCTCTTGGCCCGTCATGATGCCGGGAGCGGCGGAACCAACATAGGCCGCCTGAATCATGGTGGCGTCCTTCCCTGCATCCCTGAGAGCGCTTGCTACGGCTTCCCTAACAAGATCCTTGATTCCCTTTTCCGGGTATCTGCCGAATTTCATCATTCCGATACCGACAATGGCGACATCGCGCATGCAACTTCTCCTCAAAATATTTTGACGAAGGATTCGATCCGTGTCTTGACTTCCCGGATGCAATCCGGGTTGTGGATGGACAGGGATACAGCCTGGTTCGTGCAGTTGACCTGACATCGTCCACAACCGACACAATGGTCACCATGCACGGCTTTCCCGTTTTGAATTTGAATATTATCAAACAAGCAGGTTCCCATGCAGCTTCCGCATCCGACGCATGCATCGGATACTGCGATGCGAAGTCCTTCCATTGGTTTGAACAGCTTTTTCATATGCCGGGTGTCATGTTTGTAATAGCCCATCATGCAACAGCAGTGGCAGCAGAAACAGACGCTCAATAGTTCTCCCGTGTCCGGGGTCAGGAAACCGAGATTGTCCACGTTGACCTTTCCGGTCATGGGTACGAGGCCGAGATCGACGGCCCGATCCACATGTTGATGCGCCATGGCTTTCGTCACGGGACGGCCGAGACCCGGTGGTATTTTTTTTGCGGTTTCGCCCATGAACAGACATCCGATATCGGCGGTAAAGTGCTTACAGGTGAATGCCGTCCGGCAAATGCAGGCATCCATCAGTAGATGAAAAGAGCTCTGATCGATCAGTTCATCCAGTACCATTCGGGGGAGTATCTGATTGACCGGTTCACCCAGCGTGGCATGGATCGGGATGGTCCGCTTTCCGTTTCCGGAAGATCCGCCGACAGGCAAATAGGTCATATTGTTTTTTCGGGGATCTGTCAGGGGGATTCGATTCCTCAGGAAAGGGGTTTTTTCCAGCAGAAACAGCAGGACGTTCAGTCCTTTCAGACCGATTTTGGCAAGCAGGGGTGTTTGATAGAACCAAGTCAGTACTGATTGCTTTGGTGTATTGACTGCAGACCGCCTGCGTGCTTCCAGATAGGAGCGGAAGGTCGCCTCGGAAGTGAATTGCGGTTGCCAACCACTGGCGTGTTTGAATTTGTCACAATTCATGAAAATCGTATATTCCGCAAGGCTCACCCAGCCGCGCCCCATTTTTTCCAACCGGCACCGGTATAAGAACTGAAGTAGCCGTTTCAGCAGAGTCGCCGGAAGAGGAACGATTCGTACGCCGGCTTGGCGAAAGATCCGGCGGGTTGCAACGGCGTCATCGGCGCCGATGTTGTAAACGCCGGGTAATTCCTTTTGCAATGTCAGCATCAGCGCCCTTGCCAGATCTTCTTCATGAATGAACTGGTTGTGGGATTGACGTCCCATCGGCAGCGCCATGATTTTGCGCGACCACAGATCGGAGAAAATGTTGTTGATGCGCGGACCGCAAATCAAGCCAACCCGCAAAATGGTGAAGGCGACTTCCGGATGATCCTGAAAGAAGCCGATCGCGAAATTCTCCACCTGGATTTTTTCCCGGTTATAGCGGCTGTCGACATTTTCCAAGAGAGGGGCGGATTCCGTCAGGCCCAGCGGATTATCCGGATGGGAGCCATAAACGGTCATGCTGCTGGTATAAACCACCTTTCGAACGCCATTTCGGATGCAGGCCGAAAAGATGTTGCGGGAGCCGTTGATATTGATGTCGCGTGTCACATGGTTGTCCGGATTGTCCGCCATCACAAATGCGAAATGGAACAACATGTCCATGCCTTCCAGCAGCTGCGAAATCTTGTCGCTGCGGATGTCTTCCCGATGGAACACGACCTTTGGAAAACCGCCCTTCCATGGGGAGATATCGATTCCGATAATGCTCTCCACACGGGGATCTGCTGATAGATGCGGCAGTATGGTTGCGGCAACATAACTGTTGACTCCTGTAATCGCGATGCGGATTCCCATCTCGCTCTCCTGCAAAGGGGCTTTTCGAAAACCGGTAATGTTCTGTTTGATGTCCTGTAACAAATGAGGACCTTTTATGTAACCGTATCGGTTCTTGGGGCAAGATGTAATTAAAATTGACCGAATAGTCAAGAAAATAGTTCAATTTTGTTGAAATTTGTCGATGTGCAATATTGAAAAAATACAAATAATCTAAAATAAAGATAGTTTATGATGATAATGAGCGATTCGCCAATCGGAATGTCACGCGTGTGTGAACTGTAGATAGTTAATGTATAGTATGGCATCCCGTCATTGTCGCCACGCTGGAAAATAATGGGAAAAAAATCCGTTGCTTCCACTCGCTAAATGATATCGGGAAATCGGAACAAAAAATCTTCGGACTCCCGATGTTGGATCGTCGTGCATGCTGTACATTAACTATACACTACTCTGGATAATGAGTTCCGGTGATTCATGAGGGGTGATTCTCCATGGTCTACAACAGCTATGGATTCATAGTTTTCCGGTGCTTCGGGATCGGAAAAAACGCAAATCGTTCCAACGGGATTTTACTTGACTGTAAAGTCAATTTAATGATAGGAGAGATGATGTACAAAGGAAATCCACACCCGATGATTTCGGGTGGTTCACCCCTCACCGAGGAGTAGTGGCATGCTTCTGGAAAAGTATCGTCTCAGCCATTTTCCGCCTTCAAATTTCCCACGATTGGCGGTCTTGGAGGACAATTGCACCGGTTGCGGACGTTGTGTTCAGTCCTGTCCCATTCAACTACTGGCCATCGATAACGGGAAAATGCGTGACAACCGGCGATACGACTATTTTCGGTGCATTACCTGTCAGAATTGTGTCGCGGTTTGCCCCCAACAGGCCATTGTGATTGAGGGAGACTACCGGGTGGCCAGGGGCTACTGGAAGAACGATCATTTGTTTTCCGGGGGCAAGACGCAACCGAACCCCATGGAGCACACCAACGGCGCCCCATTCGAGTCTTTTGAAAAGGAACTCACCGAAACGGAAAAAGTCATCTACAAGCGTCGGAGCGTGCGACTGTATAAACGCAAACAAGTTCCCAAGGAACTGGTAAAGAGAGTCCTGGAAGCCGGCCGTTTCGCACCTTCGGCCGGAAACAACCAACCCTGGAAATTCATCGTCATTCAAAACAAGTCCCTGATCGATGAAATCGATCGGAAGGTAAAGCAGTTCTGTAGAATCGTTATGCTCGGGACCATGCCGCTGCCCTGGGTGAAGGACAAAACGCCGCAGAACCGCCATGCCCGACTCACATTCTGGCAGAAGGCGATGTATCAATTGCTGTTACGGCTGCGGGGGCCCAACGAACTGGATCCGCGGGCCCTGGGGGGAATCAATGCCGTCGTGGCCGATCCGGAATATCACACTTTTTTTCATGCGCCGACCCTCATCCTGTTGCTGGCGGATAAACGGGGAATCGGTTCCATCGATCTGGATTCCGGAATCTGCGGCCAGAATATGGTCCTGGCCGCCCACGCACTGGGTCTCGGAACATGCTACGTCAGCCTCATCGACGGATTGCAGGGTTTTCCGCTGTTCAAACGGAAAATCGGCATCAGGCCGCCTTTCCAGATCATCACCTCCCTGACCCTCGGCTATCCCCAGGGGCAGGTCGACCGGGTTGTGGAACGCGAGCAATTGCGGGTGAGCTGGATCGACTGAAGTCGGAAGAACGGGAAATACATCGAAAGGATTCGATTCGTTTTCAGGTCGGTTCGACCGGTGTTCAGGAAGATTTATCAATGTCGATAATCTTTCGGGTCCCGGTATAGGGCTTGGTCTCGTATCGCGTGATGTGCATCAGGCGGTGGGAGATAGCCTGCATGCGGTGAATGGTATCGATCAGTTTCCGCAGCTTTTTGTACAGCGGATCGTTTTCCGGAAGATCGTACAGCATCAGGTCCGCATACCCGGATATAATCTGCATGGGTTGATTGAGTTCGTGGCATACGGCGCCCGCGGTTTCCATCACTCCCTGCAGTCTTTCCCGCAAAATTTGTTCCTGTTCCGCCTTTTTGCGCTGGGAGATATCCCGGACGATGGCCTGTAGATACATGTTGCCTTTCAAGGTCAGTCGGTTGAGAGAAACTTCGGCGTGGAATGTCTCACCGGAAGATCGTGTATGAAGCCATTCAAAGTATTCGGCATTTCCTTCCAATACCCGGGTGATTTTCTCCATTGCTTTTTCCCTGGAGTCCCGGCCGTCGGGTTGTCGCGGCGGAGAGAGTTGATCCAATGTTTTACCGGCGATCTGTTCCTGGGAGCAGCCGAATAATTTCAGGGCCTGGGGGTTGCATTCTATAAAGAATTTCCCATCCATTAAAAAAATGGCGTCTCCGGCGGAAGTGAACAACGCCCGATAACGGGCCTCGTTTTCTTGCAGGGTTTCTTCCATGTTTTTGCGCACCAGGTCCTGCTGTTGAAGGCGACGCGTACCGAAGACGATCCCCGCAAGACCCACGATCCAAAGCAGACTGTGTGCGAGAGCCAATTCCAATATAAATCGGTGTTTGATCTCCCATAGGGGGGCCATGGGAATGGCGACGCTGATGCCCCCTCGAATATCGTTTGTCCGATACCCCTGCTCGGCATGGCAGGGCAAACAGCTTTTTTCGACAATGAGCGGGCGCATCAGTCGCATGTATGGTTTTCCCCCGATATGTTGGATTTCGCTCAGCTCCTCTCGGCCAAGTTGAAACGCATTCAATGCCATCGCCTCCCAGCGATCCGGTGCGTTTTCAGGACGAATCGGTTTCAGGCTGGTGATATGTCCGATAACGCCGCGTTTTTCATGGGCCAGTTCATAGACCTGTCGGGTCATGTATGCGGGGTTGATTTTGGTAAGGGTTTTTCCCGACGGTGTCGTAATCTCGCGCTCATCCGTTTTTAGATAGGGGTTGGGCGAAGTGATGGTGGATAACGGCGCATAGACGCCGTTGTGCATGGCGTTCCATTGCCGATAGAGAATGTCTTTTTCAAAGGCGATCCTGGCCGTAGTTCGCGCCGAATCGTATGTATTCGCTCTTGTTTGTATTACGTTCCAACACAGGGAAGCAAGAATGCAGCCTGTCCATACCAGAAGCGATACCCAGAGCACTTTTTTCAGAAAAATGGAATCATTCGCCATAGGTCGTAAACGATCTGTCCTCTATCGGGTTCGTGCGTCAAAGACTTGTCGATATATCGAATGCCGGGGTGTTTCGTTTGTTGTCACGTCCGGGTGCGAGCGATCGTTTGTGAAATATCCGACGCTTCCCGAATCGCAACGGCCAGTTCCTTTTTGCAAACGGCTTCCGGATATATTTTCGCGTTCCATGTTGTTTTGCCGACAGATCGTTGACTTTTTCGCCGAAACCGCTGCAGCGTATTATCGGTAGTTCTTTTCGGATTTTCAGCATTTCTTCTCCACCTGCGGCATGGTCAGCCTGGAATGCTTCTATTAAAATGAGATCGTACAATCCGGTTTGATCTTTTGTCGAAAGGGGCGGGCCGGCGAAGGTGTTTAATGCGATGGTGGTGTTTTGGAGGTCTTCCGAAAAGGCGCCTTCCAACCCGAAGAATATCGGAAGTGAAATCAGAAAGCAGACCAATCGCATTTGCATGTGGTGTGCGCCGCTCATCTATTGCTTCACTGAAAATACGCTTTGAAGGGAGTAAAAAACAGCTGATGTTATTGCTTTTTGGAATATATGTTAATATACTGATAAATGTCAACTTTTTAAATATTAAACCCCCTTTTTGAAAGGGTTGCTGCATGGATGAGGGTGAGGAGTGAGTGGATGAACATGGGAATGATTTTTTCGGTTGAAAAAGGTGATGTGGTTGCCAGGCTGTCCGTCCTTTTGTGTTGTTGCTGCGTCTTGTTCATGATCCAGGGATGCATTCGACTGGATATACAAACCATGTCCGAAAACGACAAGCGGGGAGGGTACCCTGCCGCCGATGTGTTTCACGGGACGGTGCCGGACAACCTCCTGATCGAGGCCGACGAAACGGTGAGAGACATCGTGATGCGGACGCAATTGATTCGGCAGGTAGCGGAGAAGTCCCGGCCGGCGGTGGTGAGTGTATATGCCCAAACCAGCACCTCCTACCGCATCCACCTGCTGCCCATTCCATTACCCGGAACCGGATTTCCCGTAAGAGTTCCGGGTGTCGGTCTTGGGTCCGGTTTCTTCATTCATCCGGCGGGATATCTACTGACCAACAACCATGTGGTCGAGCGCGCGGAAAAGATCAAAGTGCTCACCCAGGACGGTACCGATTATGAAGTGCAAATCGTTGCACGGGATTCCATTTATGATCTTGCACTGCTGAAAATAAAAGACCCAAAGAAGGAATTTCCTATTCTGCCCATGGGAGATTCCAAAGCCGTGGACGCCGGAGAAATGGTGATTGCCGTTGGAAATCCGTTAGGGCTTGGGCATACGGTGACCGCCGGTATCATCAGCCACACGGGGCGGCATCTCAGCGGCGTGCCGGAGGAAAAAGATCGGCAGATTAACTTCATCCAGACGGATGCGGCCATCAATCCAGGCTCATCCGGAGGTCCCTTGATCACGCTGACCGGCGCATGGATCGGAGTCAATACCGCCGGAGCTCAGGCGAGTCAAGGGATCGGATTCGCCGTACCCAGTGGTCAAGTAAAAGAATTTCTTGATGGTGTCCGGAATGGAGAAGATCGACAGGTGGAGAAACCGCTCCCCTGAAAATCGTTGCGCAAACAGGCGCTCCACAAGGGTTTTGGGGTCAGGTTTGCCTTTTTTTCATCTGGAAGATTTGCGATCGCAATAAAAACAGCTTGAAATTTAGGGGAAATTTGGTAAGTTATAGGCTATGGTATCGGGCTTGGTGTTAACGGTTTTATAACGGAGAGGATGATCCCGAGGAAAAGTTGTAAAACCACTTATCAGAGAGGAGAGCAGTAAATGGCAAACCAGCTTGAAAAAGGACTCACCGCGATTAAAAAAGAGATCAAATCCATAAAGGACAGACTGGAAAAATTCATCAAAGAGATCGCGAAGTCTACAGACGCGAAACCCGCAAAAAAATCGGCAGCCAAAAAATCCGGCAAGAAAACCACTCCCGCAAAAAAAGGGACGACGGTCGCCAAGAAAAAAGTGACGGTCAAGAAAAAAGCATCTGCGCCGAAAGCGAAGCCGAAAAAGAAAGCCGCTCCGAAGAAAAAGGAAGCATCCAAAGAATAGCAGGCGTTTCCCATAACGACTGTTTCACAGGCTCATTTCCGTTTTCCTTTGAGTTCTCGGGGACGTGTTGCCGGAGAATCCTCTGGCGCCGGCAGGCAACGGATTGTTGTCAATTCGAAGCACGAAATCCGAAACCCGCAGTCGGTTTCGGATTTCGGTATTCGAATGGGGTCTGACCATCTGGTTTCGTTACACGCGAAACGAGCTTTCGGCCGCTTTCTTTTTGTTGGATTTATCCAGGACTTTCCGGACCGTTTGCGCCAGAAAGCGCTTGTCGTAGGGTTTTTGGATATATCCCGTAGCCCCGATTTCCTTTGCTTTTTCCGTCCCGATCTTGTCGCTGAATCCGGTACAGACGATCACGGGTATATCGCGACGAATCTTCAGAATTTTTTGCGTCAGATCTTCTCCCGTCATTCGGGGCATGGTCAGGTCGGTGATGACCAGATCAAATCGGTCCGGATCGGATCGGAATCGTTCCAACGCTTCAACAGCGTCCGTAGTAGAGTCGACGGTATATCCAAGGCGTTCCAACCGCTGACGAGTTATTTTCACGATGGCTTCCTCGTCATCGACCAACAGAATTCTTTCCTGCTCGGTCTGAAGTGGCACTTCCATTGGGGTTTCCGGATCAGGGTCGTTGTTGCTACGAACCGGGAAAAAAACATGAAAAGTCGTCCCCTTGCCGACTTCACTATCCACTGAAATGGTCCCTCCGTTTTTCCGTACAATGCCGTGAACAACCGCAAGACCCATTCCCGATCCTTCACCAACGCCTCTGGTCGTATAATACGGGTCGAAAATACGTTCCAGATGCTCCGGTAAAATACCACAACCGGTGTCGCGGACCATGAGATGAATGCAACGATCGGAAAGCGCGTTACCGTTTGGATGGACCACTTTGGCGTTCGGTATCTCCGTCTTGACGGCGATTTCCAGCAGACCGCCGTTGGGCATGGCCTGCGCCGCGTTGTTGCAAAGGTTGATCAGCATTTGTTTTACCTGTGAGGCGTCGGCCAGGATATAGCTCGGTTCCTCCTGGATATCATGGCGCATGTCAATGCTGGAAGGGATCGCGGAGCGCAATAACACCAGGGTCTCCCGAACAATGTCGTGGATATCCACCGGTTCCCGAACCGGATCCGTCATGTGGGTGAAATGGAGAAGCTGCCGAACGATTTCCCTGGCCCGGAAGGCGGCGGTTTGGATCTCTTCCAGATTGTCGCGTGCGGGAGTTGATTCCGGAATATCCTCCATCAACAGTTCCGTATTGCCGAGAATGATGCTTAGTATATTGTTGAAATTGTGAGCGATACCACCTGACATGGTTCCGATCGCTTCCAGTTTCTGGGCCTGACGAAGGTGGGCCTCCAGTTCCCTTTTTTCCGTCAGGTCGATGATGAACCCCTCGAGGCCGATGACCTTTCCAGTCCGCACCACCGGCTTGATGGAGAAAGAGTGATATCCGATGGAGCCGTCCTTGCAGCGCCGGGTGAATTCACCCGCTGGAATTCGATTTCCGCGGATCACCGATCGAACGTTTTCCTCGGCTGCTTTGATATCCGTTTCCACCTGGGTCACGGAGAAATGGCGGCCGATGATTTCTTCCTTTGAGGTATACCGGTGCATTTTCAGCCATGCACCATTGACATCCTGAAAGTGGCCGTCCTTATCCAGCAGGAAGTAGCCGGCTGCCGTTTCTTCGATGATGCCGCGGAACCGCTCCGCACTTTCCCGGAGGGCTGTTTGGGCCTGCCTGCGCTCGGAGACCACCGTCGAAAGAATCAGCCCGGAAAGAGTCGTGACGATCAGGAGAATCTGGATGGAAAGCAGTCCGAACTTCAGATGCATGTCCGACAATTGGAAGCCGTCGGGGATTTTCAAGAGCCGCCATAGTAAGGTTGCCGCGAAAAGCAGCAACAAGGTCGATGTGGTCCGTTGACTGAAACGAAACGCCGACCAGATCAAAAGGGGAAACACGATGTAGAGGTGAAAGAACGGATGCTCCATGTCCCCTGAGTAACTCAGAAGCATCCATGGAATAACCGCCACCGCAAGGAGCAGGCTCATCCCTTCCGCGAGCCGGTTGACGGGTATGCCCCGAAACATCTTTGGCAATTTGACCCAGGTGACGATTACCGGCGTGATCAACAGGATTCCCAGCCCATCGGCAACCCACCACAAACGCCAGGTTTCAAGGAAAGGCGCTCCGAAGGCCAGGGTCGGAACGGAAGCGCCCAGCAACGCCGTGCAGGCATTCATCACCACGGCTGCCAAGCAGAGAGCGAGGACTTCCGCCACACGGGTGAAGGTCGTCCCGGCGCCTGAAAAACGAATGATAACCCAGGCGCCCAGGGTCGGTTCAAGGATGTTTGCCAACGCAAATCCGAAGCTCACCGGCAAAGAGTTGCCCCCTGTCAGGTTACCCGCGATATTGGTGGCAAAGATCGTTAAAAGAACCGGGAGCCATTTGTCTCGGTTGGAAAGCAACAGGGCCGCCAAGGCGACACCGCTGGGGGGCCAGATGGATGCGATGCCTTCGGGTTGCGCCACGAACAAGAGGCCGCCCCGAACGGAGACAAAGTAAACGACGGCGATCAGTATCAGCCGGAAGACTTCATGGAAAGGCCGCCCGGCTTCCTTCGATGGGCGTTCATCCGTTTGCTGCAGTTGTTGCGTCAACAGTACCTCCGTTTCCGTATGGGTCCGATGTGCTGTTTCAACAGGGAATTACCGTCGGTATTGTTCTGCAGAGAGAATCTCCGGTCATCCGGAGGGGCGCGTCCACATCCGTTTGTGCTGCAGCGTGTGAAAGATGCCATTCAGTATACCAGAAACGGGTGTATTGGCAACATTTTATGTGCTTTAAGATAATCGCTTGCTTTTTCATTGCCTGAAAGATAGAGGATGAGCTAAGTATGTTGTAAGCCGTATGGATCCTATCTCATGGGAGGAGACGATTGGAAAAAACCGACCTGACCATTCTTGTCGTCGAAGATGATGAAGCCATTCTCGCCATGTATTCGCTTTCTCTGCAAAAGCGTTTTACGAAGGTGCTCACCGCAATAGACGGTCTGGAAGGCTGGGAGATATTTCAGCAGGAGCGGAAGGCCGGCCGCATCATCCCGGTCGTCATTACCGATGCGATGATGCCGCGCATGGAAGGTCCGGATCTCATGCGGAACATTCTAAAAGTCAGCCCGGCGACGCAGATCATCATCATCAGCGGTCACTACAAAAGCAGCATCACGATCCATTCCGCACGGGAGAATGTTACGTATCTGCCCAAGCCCCTCGACGTGATGCTGCTGAATATCGCCGTCATGAAAGCCTACAGCCACTATCCTCAATCCGTATGGCTTGAACGGCTGAAATCCGAGGTCCAGGACCCGTATTTCAACGAGGAAGCCGTCCTTGCGATCGTTCGAGAAGCGCCCTGGTTGCAACCGGAGGAAGATCCGAAATCCTGACGTTATGGGTTGCCTTTCTCTTCCAGGACGATCCGCATCCGGCATCGGTCACAGTCGAAATGAAGCCGGAACCGATGCTGTGCATCTTTCAATGACAGCGGTTCCCGGAGAGAAGGATGTGATCGGTGTTCACGGAGACAGGCATCCAACTGACGCCGGATGCAGTATCGGGTGGTCATGACGATTTTTCCCAATGGGTCGGCGAGGGTTTCAAAGGCCGGCTCATGGATTCGGGAGCCGTGACGGGCATAGAAGCGTCGGGCATGCTCATTCAGCACATTGGCATGATAGTCCAGGTTTTTTTCCGGATACGGAACCGTGTTGGGGACAAACGGCAAGATTCGGCGGGGATAGTGTTCCCGCCGGATCCCGGAAAGCGCCGTTAGCGCATCCCGCCGGAGCCGGTTGATGGTGCTCATGGGCAGAAATCCCGGCTGTTTCGGATCAATCGTCATGCCCGTGATCTGGTAAGGCGTATCCCCTATCCGGGAGAGCTGCGCCTGAATCTGATCGCGGACGCGTGACGGATCCCGGGCCTCTTCAAAGGGAATATCCAGCCGGATGACGGCCTCATTCCCGTCTTCGTCTCGTACTTCCAAGCGGATACCCGTTTTCTCTTGTATGAAATGCATGGCAAGTCCTATCCGTCGTAAGGCCGACGGTTTTTTCAGGACGCGAGCAAAGGCATGGTCATGATTGCGATGGAGCATGGTTCCGATGGAAAGGCCTTGCATGCTGCTTGGAAAAATCCGACCTTCCGTGACGTGATTAATCCTGAATCCGGTCAGAGCACGATTCGATGAAAAAAAACAGAGACCGTCTCCGTTGTGGATGTCATCACCTTTGATCCGGAAATAATCCTTTCCCAATTCGGAGATGGCGCCGACGCATTTACCGGTGGATTTGGGCGTATCCATGGAAGCGATCTTTTCGTTTGCACCGTGAACGAAATAAGAGCTGTATCCGCGGTTGAAGGTTCGATCCGGATCCGGTGAGAAAGAGAAGGAGACGGTTCCGGAGCTGCCGCGTCGGTAGTCGGTGTGGTGGGCAAGGAACTGATCGATGGCGTTGCGGTAGCACGCGGTGATGTTTTTGACATAGTCGATGTCCTTAAGGCGACCTTCGATTTTAAAGGAGGTCACGCCGGCTTCCACCAGTGCGGGAATCGCATGGAGCAGGTTGAGGTCTTTCAGGGACAGTAAATATTTATCCCGTTGGATGGTTTTCCCGGCGCCATCCACCAGGTCATACCGGGAGCGGCACGGCTGGGCGCACACACCCCGGTTTCCGCTCCTCCGGGCCACGGCCTGGCTCATATAACATTGACCGCTGTAGGAAACACACAGGGCGCCATGTACAAACGCCTCCAGTTCCACCCGTGTCCGGCGGCGGATATCCGAGATTTCGGATAGGGAGAGTTCCCGGGCGAGGATCACGCGGTTGAAACCCACATCTTCCAGAAATTTCACTTTTTCCGGTGTGCTGTTGTGCATCTGGGTGCTGGCGATGAGCGGGATCGGCGGCAGGTCGAGCTCCAGAAGGCCCGGATCCTGAAGAATCAAGCCGTCGGCCCCGATCTGGAAAACCTGATGAATCAAGGCCAGCGCTTCCGGGATTTCCGCATCCGTTAGAATGGTATTCAGCGCCACATATACTTTGGCGTAAAACAGATGGGCATATCGGATCAACCTTTCGATATCCGCAACGGCATTCCCCGCAGCGGACCGGGCGCTGAACCGGGGGGCGCCGATATAGACGGCGTCGGCGCCGTGATCGAGGGCGGCCATTCCGATTTCGGCATTTCCGGCCGGGGCCAGCAGCTCAAGGGCGGTCAGCGGTTTCATGCAAGGATATCCTCCCCCTCCAACCCCATGATAAACCGTCGGATGATGGTTGTCGCTTCTTCCAAATCGGCGTATGCGACCGTCATGATGCGATGACTGCCGGCGATCATGGCCGAGAGCGGTCGTTTTTCCACCGGACGATACAGACAAAGAATCGGTTTTTCCAGCGCACATGCCCAACCGATCTCATACCCCACGCCCAGGGAAGGTGTCGATACCTCCGCCACCACGAGGTCGCATGTTGCGAGCCAGGCCATGTCCCGGTCATGAATATGCCGGTCGGTTGGGCCGTCATCGCCTTTATCCGTCAACTCCGGATCACCCACATGCTCGGTCAGCACTTCGCCGAAAGATCGTAAACAGGTGATCATGGCATGATATACCGGGGCGTCGTTGCGACCGCCCCGGATGGAACCTGCGAAATAAATTTTCATCCTGTCTTCCCAATTCTACCGTTTTGCCGGAGACCGATGTCCCTTTCCGGTGCCCCGTATGCGAAACTATTCTAGTATCACAGGTTCTATCCCCGGCAGAAGCGATTTCGACGATTTCATCGGTTTCTTTGGGGGAATTGTCCTTGACACACGCCGACGATACTGCCAAAATATGCGATATAATATAAGAACGTTGGATCCAGAACAGGCAAGTAAAACGTGGAACACGTAATTGAACAAGAGCAGTCGAATCATTTCGGGTGATGCAGACAGGACGGCTCGTTCCCAGGGCCAGACCGGGTTCACCTTATTGGAAATACTCATTTCCATTGCCATCCTCGCCACTTTGAGCGCCATTGCCATTCCCAACTACATTCGATATCGGGAAAAGGCGCAGATTGTCGTGGCCGTGGCCGAAATCCGCATCATTGAAAAAAGCCTGGCCGTTTATGAATTGGATCATGACAATCTGCCGGAAAGTCTGGCGGATGCCGGTCTGGGACACATGCGCGATCCCTGGGGGAATCCCTATCAATACCTTAAAATCCAATTTGTGGAAATCGGCGGTTCCGGAAAAGGCAAGGGGCCGGATAAAAGCAAGGTTGTCGGGAAAGTCCGCAAGGATCGCTTTCTACACCCCTTGAATACGGATTATGATCTCTACAGCATGGGGATTGACGGCAAGAGTGTCGCTCCGCTGACGGCGAAACAGAGCCGGGACGATATCCTGCGGGCAGCCAACGGTTCATTCGTTGGATTGGCCGCCGATTTTTAACGATGAAAATCAACCGACAATTTTTTCTCGGCAAGGTCGCCCGGCGTTTTTTTCTTTTGTTCGTTTTCTGCACCCTCATACCGATCTTGGCGCTGTCCGCCATTACGTTCTACGAAATCAAAGACGAACTGAACGAACAGAGTCGCAGCTCCCTGCAATATTTGACAAAGTACACCGGCATGGCCATCTTCGAACGTCTGTTGCTGCTGGAGACCCAGATGCAGATTCTGGCTGCCGACTATGGAAGCGGGGTGGGGGAATCTGCCCCGGCGCACCAACGCCAGGAAGAGGCGCTGAAATCGTTTCTGAATCTTTTTTCCGTATTGTCCGTCGTTCGCGATGGCCATAGTGTGCAGGATATAATCGGAGAATCTTCCTCCCTACCGGATCTCCGTGCGGTTGAACCGGATGTTTCCCACGGGGGAACGGTTCTTTTTACCGAAGGCGAGCCACCGACTCCGATCCGCGTATATATGGCCCGCTTGATCAGCGAGCGGCATCCCGAATGGGGCGTTCTTCTCGGTCAGGTCAACACCGAATACCTCTGGGGGCATGGAGAGGGTGCGAGCGTGATGCCCTACATGACCGAATTCAGCGTCATGAGCGCGTCAAAACGGCTTCTGTATTCGTCCCTTCCCGAGTATGACCGCCAGTTGGAAGCGGAGTTGAAACACCATTTCCGTGCAACATCCGCCTCGTTCGACTACCGCCTGGGAGACATGGAGTATCTGGCCAGCTACTGGACGTTATTCCTCCAGTCCCATTTTTCAGGTGAAAACTGGGTCGTGGTTCTCAGTCAGGACAAGGAGGCCGTGCTGGCGCCCTTTCGTTTTTTTAAGCAGATGTTTCCCCTGGTCCTGCTCTTGTCTTTCTGGGTCGTGCTGCTGATCAGTGTGTTCTCCATCCGAAAAAATCTGGTTCCCCTGGAGAAACTCAAGGCCGGAACCCTGCGTATTGCGCAACGCGACTTCAAATCCCAAGTGGAAGTGAACAGCGGAGATGAATTCGAGGACCTGGCCAGATCCTTCAATCTCATGACCGGTAAGCTGGACCGGCAATTTCATGCTCTGACGACCATCGGGGAAATCGACCGAATGATTTTATCGTCCCTGGAGACGGATCGGATTATTGAAATCGTCCTGACCCGCATGCGGGAAATCATTCCCTGTGAATCCGTCATGGCCTGTCTGCTGGAACCGGATGCCGGTACGATGGTTCGGTATCGGATACACGATGGCCTCCGTAAGGAGGATTATCCGATCTCACCGGAAGAGTTGCAGCCCATAGCTGCGCAGACTCAATATCTGATTTTGCCGAATTCTCACCAATTCCCCCCTTTTCTGGTTCCCGCCCTGGGAAGCGATACGGTTGCCGTGTTGGTATTTCCGGTTTTTTTACAGGAAGTCCTTTCCGGCATGATCGCCATCGGCGTCAGATCCGTATCGGAATTTCAGGAATCCGACATCGACGAGGTGCGACAGATCGCCGACCATGTGGCCATCGCCCTTTCCAAGGCGGACCTGATCAATGAGCTGGATCAACTCAACTGGGGAACCATGATGGCCCTGGCCCGGACCGTGGATGCCAAGTCCCCCTGGACCGCCGGCCATTCGGAGCGCGTCACCGACCTGGCGTTGGAAATCGCCCGTTCATTGGGGGTCCCGCCGGCGGAGATCGACATTCTGCATCGCGCCTGCCTGTTGCACGATATCGGAAAAGTCGGAATTCCGGCAGCCATCTTGGACAAACGGGAAGCGCTGTCCGAACAGGAAATGTCGAAGATCAAGGAGCATTCTCGTTCCGGCGCCCGGATACTGGAGCCAATCGGTTCCTATGAAAAAGTGATTCCCATTGTCCTGCAGCATCACGAGCGTTTTGACGGCTCCGGTTATCCTTTGGGATATCGGGGCGCGGACATTACTTACGGGGCGCGGATTCTGGCGGTTGCTGATGTGTACGACTCGTTGTTCAACGACCGGCCCTATCGGACGGGCTGGTCCCAATCGGAGGTCATTCACTATATTCGTCAACACGCCGGAATTCATTTTGATCCGGACGTGGTGAGTGCGTTTCTGGAAGTAATCGAAAAAACGCGAAGTTGAGGGAACGGCAATGGGGAAAAGGAAACGGATGATCGGGTCGGCACTTGTTTTGTTCGTTGTTGCTCTATTGTATTGGTCTCTGACGGAAAAGCCGCCCCATATCCCTTTTTACGGCGTATGGCGGTCGTCGGATCCGCCCTACGGAGACTGCTATATGGAGATAACCCCGGAGGAGATCGTGTTCGGCAAGGCGGACAATACCATCGACCGGTACCGTATTACAAAAATTGAAGAACAACCGGCGAATGGGAAGCAGTACTATACCGTTCATTATGCAGACCAGGACGGCGACATGAAGATTTCCTTTGACTATCAATCCCAAAACCACGGAGAAATTCGAATCAAAAATCAGGAACACATCCTATGGACCCCCTCCGAACCCCTCGAAACGGAGTGATTGCGCGGAAAATCCTCCCATGCCGATCTTCCCCGTTATGATTCCCCCTGTCCGGAGAGTAAAAAGCAGGACAAGTGCCGGCTGCACTCCTGGGCATTGCGGCGGGCTTGTGTGACGGCGATTATCTGATCGTCGGCTGAGATGTTGCCGGATGCAATGGAATCCAGGGCCGTAAGGATCTCCTGGTTGGCTTTCCGGCTGTCTGAAATGGCTTGAGTCAGCTTGTCGATCATGCCATTGAGCTCCCGGGCCTCCTGTTTTAGAAAATCATGTTTTCGAAGAAAGACCTTTCTGGTGAAGTCGCCTTGGGATAGTAATCGCAACGTGTTGGAAAAGTTGGCGATAGGTCCGCAAAACTGGTGAGTGAGGAAAATCTGATGGCAAAAACCCACCGACACGATGACGAATAACGAAACGATAAAGCGGTCTATGATCAGAATAAACAGCTTGCCGGAGATAATCTGATTGCAGATTTGATTGGAATCGACGGTGTCAAAGTACAGGGGCGCCAATACCGATGCAATCATCACCAGAATGATGAATACCATGTAGGCCAGGTTGGTGAAAGCGATCTTCAGCTGAATGTCTTTGCGAACAACGTAATTCTTCATTTTTCTCTGATTGAGCGTGCCTGCCATGGAAACACCTGCCTTCTGTATGAGGTTTAACAGACCTTGTAATGGAATCGGATATATAAGTATAGGCAAGGGCGGAATCAGTGTCAATGGGTATGTGGACGGAAGGAATCGAGAAGTCCGCTTTTTTCGACAAGACAAGGCGGTCGAATTCATTTCGGTCTTTTCTATTTCATACTTTTTTGGTATGAAAGATACTCCGTCTTCTCAAGGGCGAAAAAAACAGCATAAAGGAAACGATATCCCATGTTGGTAACCCAAAAAACACAGTACACCCTTCGGGCCATGGTTGAGTTGGCCAAGCACCACGGCCGGGGTCCGATCAAAATTGCCGCCATTGCGGAAGCCCAGTCCATTCCGATCCGGTTTCTGGAGGTGATTTTGAGCCAGTTGAAACCGAGCGGATGGGTTGTCGCAAAAAGGGGACACCGGGGGGGGTATCAATTGTCACGCTCCCCCCGGTACATCACGGTGGGTGATCTGATCCGATTTTTGTCGAGGGATCAGGGTTCGGATTTCTGCACCCTCAACGTGCGCCGACATGCCTGTGATGCGATCGGCGATTGCGCCTTCCTGCCCATGTGGAAGAAGGTTCAGGAAGCGATTTTCCAGGTGTTCGACATGACCACACTGGAGAGTCTTCTGGAAAAAGGCGACCATGGGGGGCAGGTGATGGATAATGTCATCTATTTGGACAGAAGGTGCTCCCGCTGAACGACGAATGCCGTAACCCTACCAATTCATGACTGCTTCATGGTTCCGGCCGGGCAATGAATCCGGATGACACGGACTCCCTGTGAAGCCCTGTGCTTGTCATTCTTGCTTCCTCCGTTGCCACCTGCTGAAGAACGTGCTATTTTTCGGAATACCTCACCCGGTCCGAATGGAAGGGCAGGGGATAGGGAAGTCCCGGAACGGCGCAACCTACCATAACGCGACGACAACGCCTGATAGAAACAGACATTTTCAGGGGAGATTCGGATTCCGGCAATCACAAGGTCTTTCAACCCAGAGAAGCCAAAACCGATGGAACAACATCCGCCGATGATCCTGGACAAGCCGCTGCACAGGTGCCTGTCCTGCGGAACGACCGAGAACATGAAAAAAAGGCGCTACTGTTCCATTCAATGCCGTCAGCGGTTGCGGCACATGTTGAATATCCGGACCGGTTTGTTGAAGGCCCTGAATGCCCGGAACGCCACCTTCTATTTCACCGACACCCTGATCATATTGGACCTGCTGCCGTATGGCGCAAAAGATATATACAGCTTCATCTATCCGCGTTCCTCCCGGCGAAAACCGGCCGACGATTTCAGTCGGTTGGCGGATATCCTGGGAAATTTGTGGTGGGCGGAAAAAAAACGCACCAATCGCAACTACCTGGCCGCCAAGTTGATTTTCGAGCAGGCCACTCGGGAAGGGAATCGGTCTGACAGGCTGCGTCCCCGGGAGATGATGATTCCAACGGTGAAGGGGGAGGCATTGATCCATCTCAAACTCGGAAAAACCGATTTGGAATCCGGAGCATGCCGGCAAGCCATTAAAAACGCCTATCGCCGCATGGCAAAACAGGTCCATCCGGACCTCGGCGGTGACAGCGAGGCCTTCCTCCGGATTCATCAAGCCTATGAGGAACTGATCTTATGGGCCGAAGATCCGACATTTTTCAAACGGTGCGGTTTCCCGGATAAATGGTTTTTCCGGGGGGATCAGAATCGCTGGGTGCAACCCCTTCCCGGTTTGTGAAAGGTGCTTTCAGGATGATGGATTTTCAAAAACCAACGAGCTTGGCCGAACAGATCGCCGACTATATCGGAAAAAAAATTATCCGGTGGGAGATTCAACCCGGCGAACGGATCCGCGAGGCCCTGATTGCGGAAGAATTGGACGTCAGCCGAAGCCCGGTTCGGGAGGCCTTGCGCATCCTTGAAAAAAATCGATTGGTTGAACTCCACCCCAGGAAAGGCGCCCGGGTGACCCCTGTTTCCACCGAATATATCGAAAGCCTGTATGATGTCCTGACGGAACTATTGGGCCTGGTGGGCGTCAAGTGCACGGAAAACAGCACCCCCGACAATTTGAAACCGATTCAGGAGGCCATGGAGAAGGCCCGGGACTGCGCCCAAGCCGGGGATACGGCCGGTTATAACGACGCCGTCATTCAATATGGACTGGCATGCCTTGCGGCGGCCGGCAATCCACTGCTGGAACAGATGATCTTCGATCTGCTGCCCGGTATTCGTCGCATCTTCTACGCCACCTTCGCGTATGGAAAAGAAGACCTCCGGAAAAATGCGGCCGTTGTTCAACTCGGGACCCGTTACATCCGGGACGGTAACGCCGAAATGGCCTCCAAAACCGTCCGGGAATGGATCCAGAACGAAAAGACCATCGCCCTGCGACTTCCCTTACCACCCAAGGAGTCCTTCTGAAGGCGTCTTATCGGATGACGGAAAAACCGATCCGAAGCGCATCGGTTCGCTCCGTGAAATGAAGCAGGCTTTCGGCCAGGAAGTTGACATACTGGATGTGCAGATAGAGGTCAAGATTCTCGAAAACGAATCGGTGCAGGGGGTAGGTCAGGTCCAGTTGGGCGGACCCGCCTTCTCGCGCCCAGCGCAGGTGGGATTCCAGCACCAGGCTGTCCGCCTTGCCGCATTTGACTTCCAGGTCGAAAAAGCCCCGGTAGTCCACCAGATCCTTGTTTTCATTTGAAAGATACCACCAGATTTTGGGAGCGACCTGTATCCCTAGTTTGCTGTTTTCCCGGAACAGAATGAAAATCGGCTTGAGGTAGACCTGGTCCGTGGCGCGGGAAAATTCTCCGCTGCGGCCATTGGATTCGTGCTGATAGCCGCTTTGCAGAAACAGGCGGCTGATTTTCCAAGGGAAAGGATCCATACCGGAGGACAGGAAGAAGAATTCGGGTTTGTAACTGGTATCCTCAAAGGGTTTGGAATCGGATTTGAGATCCCAGAAAGAAGTCTGGGTATAAGCGAAGTGAATCCCTTTCACCCAGGGTTGTGATTGGGCAAGGGGTCCATCGGGGTTGAAAAAGCGATACTTGAAGCTGAACTGGAATTTGCTTTTTTCAGGCTGGGTGCCCAACAGAAAATACATGGGCTGATAGGCCGATATGTTCCCCAGATAGGGCTGATACAGGGTAAACAGTTCGTTCAGATCGCGGTATCTTTCCGAACCGGTCGGGCTCGAATCCACTACCGTTGTCGTCGGTGTTTTCCGGAAGGTGTACGGGGTTTCGGCTTCCGTGGGTGATGGGGTTTCACGGGCGGGGAGGTCGGCTTGTCCAGCCGGAGTCACCGGCTCGCAAACGCCGATCGTACAGAAAAGATGCAAGGTAACAACCGAGAGGGCAACCGCAATCCATTGTTTCATATCGAATGTCCGTTTCTATCCAGAACCCGTCGAATGGTTTCGGCGATCTCGCGTTTGGCCAGTGGTTTCATGACCACTGCTTCCACATGCAAACCATTAGTGTTACGATCTCCGGTTTTTTGAGCAAAACCGGTACAGAGAATGACCGGAATGTTCGGTCGAATCCGCTTTATCTGTTTCGCCAAGGCGTCCCCGGTCATGTTGGGCATGGTCAAATCCGTGATGACCAGGTCAAATGCATCCGGCCGGGCCTTGAACAGTTCCAGCGCTTCGATACTGGCGGTGCGTTGTTCCACCCGATATCCCATGCTTTCCAACATCTGCGTGGCCATTTTAACAATCTGGTATTCGTCGTCAACAATTAAAATCCGTTCGTTACCGGTTGGAATCGGGAGGGGTGGGTTCGACTTTTCCGCCAGCGTCGCTTCAATGATCGGCAGGTAAATGGTGAAACAGGTTCCGCGGCCTTCGTGGGAGTCGACCAGAATGATGCCGCCATGGCCGGTGACAATGCCGTGCACCAGGGAAAGGCCCATACCGGTTCCTTTCCCATGGGATTTGGTGGTGAAGAAAGGGTCGAATATTCTTTCCAGGATGTCCGGCCGCATGCCGTGTCCCGTATCGCTCACCGTCAATTGGATGTATTTACCGGAAGGAATGTCGCCGTATCGGGAGGTGACGGCAGCGTCCAGAAGGATCTTCCGCAGGGCGATGGTCAAGACCCCTCCCTGTTCCTCCATGGCGTGACCGGCGTTGGTGCCGAGATTCATGATCACCTGATGAATCTGGGTGGCGTCGCCCGTAATCAGGTCTTCGCTCTCGATATGTTCCCGGATTTCGATATAGGATGGGAGGGATGAGCGCAACAGATTGCAGGCTTCTTTGAGAATCGGTTTGACGGCGATGGGTTTGATTTCCGGTTCGTTCTGGCGACTGAAGGTCAGAATCTGCTGCACTAAATTCCGCGCCCGATCGGCGGCGATGATGACTTCACGAAGGTTGCCTTGTTGCACCGTGCCTTCTTCGGCGTCATCCAGGGCCAATTCCGTGAAACCGATAATCGAAGTCAAAATATTGTTGAAATCATGGGCGATGCCGCCGGACAGGGTTCCAATGGCTTCCATTTTCTGGGATTGACGAAGCTGGGCTTCCACGCGTTTGCGCTCCTGGAACAGTTCGTCGATTTCTTCCTTGATCATCTGCAGCACGTCAAAAACCGGCCGAAAGGGATGATCGTGAGGCACGTGGATGCGGCTGTCAAATCCGTTCCGTTCCCAATTGATTTTCCCCAGGTATTGCAGCAGATCCTCCACATAGGACTGTATCGGCAACGGGGCCGCGGAAGGGGTTTTTTCTTCTTCGACGATCGATCCGGGACGCCCCCCCAAGCTGTTTGCGGCGCGCGTCGATTCCAGCGCCGAACGCAAATCTTTGGCCAGTCGGATCTTGAACGGCATGAACGGTTTGGACAAGTGACAGATGGCCTGAACAAGTGGATTGGCGCCATACAGGATATATGCCTGGATGGGTGCGAGATCGTACAGTCGCAGAATGGCTTTCATATAGCGCTTGCGGGCTTTTGCCTCAACCCGTTTTAATCCGGACACATCGGCGACGAGATAATCAAAGCCTTTTTTCGGCGAGAGGGTTGATTCGATCTGGCGGTGCAGATCCATCAGGAGGTCGATATGATGTTCCCGCAACGTTCCGGATGCAATCATATGCAGAATGCGTTGGTCGATCACCTCAAATGAGAGCGTGACGTCATCGTCGTGAATGGACCAGTTCACATGGGCGATGGTGTCCGGCAGGGAGTGCGAAATCTCCGGAATGGGTTGAAGCGTCGTTCCCCCTCCGCTATCGGGATCCTGAATTCCGATTTCCGCCAAGGCGACGGTCGCCAATTCCACGGCTTTCCCAAGGGTGGAGGTCAGGTGCACCTTGAAGGGAAATACGTTGATTCTTTTGGCTATTTCGACAGTCAGCTGGAACAGGATAGACGTGTTGCACAGAATTTTGCAGAGATAACGATTGTAGCGTTTATGGTTGTTGATGTACAGCTTTCGTGCTTCAAACGAGGCGCCTTTGAGATGGGCGTAGTCCTCGATGGATATCACGGGGCGGCCATCCGTAAAATGTTCGTTCACCACCTGTTGGGTCAGGGTGAATACATTCCGGGCGTCATCGACATCCGCATGGCCGGAGGGTTGCAACACCAGGATGTGATTCCCCAGGACATACAGGGAAGCGCTGTATCCCCGGCTGGGGCTGATGTAGGACCATTCCGTTTTTCGATAGGGAAGATGCATCAAGCCTTTTCCTGGGAAACGGTTTCAGGTAATGATACGGTTGCGAAAAGTGGGCGATCAGAATGATAGAAGCGACGTGAAAAATCAAGTTCACTATTATCGTGTAACTATCTGTTTGTCAATGGATACCGCTTTCAATTTGTTTCTGCCGGGATTCTATGGTACAGGATCTCTTCCGGAGCGGGGTCCGGGCCTTCGAAGGCATCGGCGTTCGGATCGGAAACGCCGAAACGACATCGGCAGGCAATGGACATCTGGTCGGTAAAAGGATATCATGGAAGAAAAACAAGTCGCTCTTCAGGCCATTTATTCCGCATTTGAACAAACCGCCATGAGCCATAAGGCGGGGGCGGCCTGTCGAAAAGGATGCGCCTATTGCTGCACGGATGCGGGCAGTATCGACATCACCACGCTGGAGGGCTTGGCCATCCGTGAGACGATCCGGACGTTCACGCGCCCCCGGCAGGTGGAATTGAACAAAGCCCTTGCCAGGGACATGAAACGGCGGGAAAAAGGACAGTCCTCGGCGTGTCCTTTTTTACTGAAAAACAAAGCCTGTATGATTTACGATATCCGACCTTTTTCCTGTCGCAGAATCTATTCCCTGGAGTCCTGCCACCGGGATCGTCCGCCGATCATCCATCGCCATGTCATGGAACTCGGGCGAAAAACAATCGCCGGGCTGCAGAGGCTGGATCACAGTGGTTATTCCGGACACATTTCCTATATTTTACACATGCTGGCGGCGCCGAAATTTTTGTCCACCTACCTGGCCGGGGAATTCAAACCCGAAGAAATAACGGTGTTCGGAAAAACCCACCGGATCGTCATCAACCAAGTGATCGACAAAGAAACCCCATTGCCGGACAAATGAAATCCGCGGCGGGTGGACCGGCGGCAGATACCGCCGAGAACGACGCAATTCCCGATATCGACAACAGGAGGCGCTGAAAGGAAACGCGATGGCCGAAAACGATGGATGCGCGGAGCTGGAAAGTCGTTTCACCGCGCTGCGCCGTGAAAAGGAAGCCCTTGAAACGATTATCGAGACCATCGAAGACGGTTTCATCGAAACCGATTTGAAAGGGAACATCACGCGTTACAATCAGGCCTTTTGTCAGATCAGCGGATATCCGCCCGCAGCCGTGAACGGCTTGTCCTACCGGGAATACATGGATGAAGAAACGGCGTTGAACGTCTATAAAACCTTCAACAAGGTGTATAAGACCCGAATCCCCAACCGGGCCTTCGATTATGAAATCATCCGCAAGGACGGCCACCGCCGCAACGTTGAAATCTCCATTACCCCGATAAAGAATGATGCCGAAAAAGTGATGGGTTTCCGCTGTATCATGCGGGATGTGACCCTTCGAAAAAAGGCCGAGGAAGAGATCGACCGTCAGCGCCGGCGTCTGGCGGCGATTTTTCGCAGCGTGGAAGACGCCATCATCACCGTCGACCGGAATCTACAGGTCATCGAGGTCAACCAGGCGGCGGAGAAAATGTGCCATATACCGCCGGATCGACTGCCGGGTGTTTTTTTCGGCAAACCCCATGAAGACTGCAGTCGCGCCTGTCGGGATATCCTGGAAGAAACCCTCAAACGGAAAACCCCGATTCGGGATTATCAGGTAAATTGCAGCCGGCTGGAGGCCCCGTTACAGAGAGTGAGCCTTTCCAGCGCGCCCCTGGAAGACCAGGCCGGTCAGTTTCTGGGCGCGGTGCTGGTGATCCGGGATATTACGCGACTCTCCGATTTGGAACGGGAGTTGAAGGAACGGCATCAATTTCATCGTATGATCGGGAAAAGTCGCAGCATGCAGGCCATATACCGGCTGATCGAGGATGTCTCCGACTACGACGCCACGGTTCTGATCACCGGCGAGAGCGGTACGGGAAAGGAATTGGTGGCCCGGGCCGTCCACGACAGCGGTGGACGGCGTTTCAAGCCCTTTGTCACGGTCAATTGCTCGGCCCTGGCGGAAACCCTTCTGGAAAGCGAACTGTTCGGGCATGTCAAGGGGGCCTTCACCGGAGCCATCCGGGATCATATCGGACGCTTTCAGGCAGCCGACGGCGGCACCCTGCTCCTGGACGAAATCGGGGACACCTCGCCGGTGATTCAACTGAAACTGTTGCGCATGCTCCAGGAGAAGGAGTTTGAACGGGTGGGGGATTCCACGCCCATTCGGGTCGATGTCCGGGTAATTGCCTGCACCCATCAGGACCTGAAGGAAAAGGTCCGGCGCGGAGAATTTCGGGAGGACCTGTATTATCGTCTCCATGTGCTGGAAATCAAGATGCCGCCGTTGCGAGAGCGCATGGATGACCTGCCCATTCTGATGACGCACTTCATTGCCCGGTTCGAGCAAAAATTCAACCTGACCGTAGATTCGGTGGCGGATGACGTGATCCAGGCATTCCTTTCGTACCATTGGCCGGGAAACGTCCGGGAATTGGAGCACTGCATCGAACGCGCCGTCATTCTCAGTCGGGGTGCTCCCATTTCCACACTGCATATCCCTTCTGAAGTCATGAGTCGCGGTAAACACACCGGAAGTCTTTCTCCTGTTTCAAAGGATCGGGAATCCGCCGAGATCATGCGGGTTCTCGCCCAAACAGATGGGAACAAGGCCAAGGCCGCCCGGCTGCTCGGTATCAGCCGCAAAACCCTCTATCAAAAAATCAGGAAGCATCCATCCGCTTCCGTCTTCAACCGCGATCCCCGGAAGGGTCGTTGATGCGGGATCGCGTCCCTGCCTCCTCACGTATTGCCGAAAACAGCCACCAGGTTGGAATCGAATGAATTGGAGTTGACTTCGTTCCCAAAAGGTGTAACCGGTTACACATGTGTTACGTAACACTTGTGATTCCGGATACATGAATTCGTGTCCGCATTTCGGGGGAATGCCGGTAGGCTGTTTCGCTAACCACATATTATGATATGAAAACATGACAGTACGGCAACGATCTGTTCACGATGGCACGGATTGTGACTGTCCTTGTTCCCGAGCGATGTTTCGCCTGTATGGCGCCCCCATCAACCATTTCAGCAGAAGGAAGGCATGATGAATCAAGTAGCCGTTGTTGCAGCCGTCCGAACCCCCATCGGCAAGTTCGGCGGCGCATATAAGAATATGAGTGCGTTGGCGTTGACCATCCCGGTGATGCAAGCCCTGGTGGCGGGGTCCGGTTTGGATCCGGCGTTGATCGAGGACGTCATCTGGGGATGTAACTACCAGAAAACCTATCGTGAAAATAATCTGGCGCGGGTCGCGGCGGTCAAGGCCGGGCTGCCGGTATCCGTGCCGGGAATCACCGTTCACCGGAATTGCACCTCGTCCATGTCGGCCTTGCAGTTGGCCTATTATCAGATCAAATGCGGCGAAGCCGACATCCTCATGGCCGGCGGCACCGACAGCATGAGCAATGCCCAGTACACCATGGAGAAAATGCGCTATGGCACCCGCCTGGGTCATACGGAGATCCGGGATTCCATGTGGGACTCCCTGACGGAACTGGGCGTCGGTCCGACCATGGGGATGACGGCGGAAAACTTGGCCGGTCAATATCAGATCAGCCGGGAAGCCCAGGACCAACTGGCCTTCACCAGCCACCAGCGGGCCCTTTCGGCCATGGATGCGGGCCGATTCAAGGCAGAAATCCTTCCCATGGAAGTCCCCGATGGGAACGCACGGCGGATCGTGGATTTGGATGAGCATCCGCGCCGGGATATCAGCCTGGAATCCCTCGGACGGCTGAAGCCCGGTTTCCGGGAAGGGGGAACGGTAACCGCCGGCAACGCCTCCGGGATCAACGACGGTGCTGCTGGGTTGCTATTGATGTCCGTTGAAAAAGCCCGGGCCTTGAAAGTGCCGGTCATGGCGGTGATCGCCGGAACGGCCACGACCGGTGTCGCGCCGGAGACCATGGGGATCGGACCGGTATCGGCGGTTCGCACCATTCTGGCCAAGTCCGGGCTGGAAATCACCGATATCCAGCTTTTCGAGCTGAACGAAGCCTTTGCCGCTCAATATCTGGCGTGTGAACAGGAACTCGGCTTGAACCGGGAAATCACCAATGTCAACGGCAGTGGTATCAGCCTCGGTCATCCGGTGGGCGCCACCGGCGCCCGGATCGTCACCACCCTGCTGTACGAGATGACCCGCAGGGGACTGGAAAGAGGCATGGCTGCCCTTTGCGCGGGGGGCGGGATGGGAACGGCCATGTTGTTCCAACGAAAGCCCGGGAATGAATCCAATGGCGAAGGTAACGGAAACGACAACCAAAAACAGGGAAGGGATTGAGGTAACCCATGGCACAGATACTGGCAGACCGAAGAGACATCGATTTCGTATTGTACGAGCAATTGAATGTGGAACGTTTGACCACTCTCGACAAATTTCGAGACTTCAACCGAAAAATGTTCGACATGATCATCGGCGAGGCCCGGAACCTTGCCGTCAAGGAAATCCTGCCCACCAACGCCGAAGGGGATCGGGAAGGGGTCGCCTTCGACAAGGGCCGGGTGACGGTTCCGGAATGCTACCATCGACCCTACCGCCTGCTTCTGGACGGGGAATGGACCGCCATGACCGAAAGCCCCGAATTGGGCGGACAGGGGCTGCCCAACACGATCAACCAGGCGGCCCTGGAATATATCTGGGGAGCCAACTATTGTCTGGCCAATTATGGCACCATGGGGCACGGCACGGGTAAAATGATCGAACTGTTCGGAACGCCCGAACAAAAGAAGCTGTTCCTGAAAAGACTCTATACCGGCGAATGGGGCGGGACCATGCTGTTGACGGAAGCCGAAGCCGGATCCGATGTGGGCGCCTTGACCACCACTGCCCGCCGAAATCCCGATGGCACGTATTCCCTTTCCGGTAACAAGATTTTTATCACCAACGGTGATCAAGACCTGACGGGAAATATCATTCATCCGGTTCTGGCACGAGTGGAAGGCGCGCCGGCGGGGACACGGGGCATTTCCATTTTCATCGTACCGAAAATCTGGGTGGCGTCCGATGGCACCCCGGGCGAGCCCAACGACGTGGTCTGCACGGGGATCGAAGAGAAACTCGGCATTCACGGCAGCGCCACCTGCAGCATGGCCCTGGGAAGCCGGGGAAACTGCCGGGGACTTCTCCTGGGAGAAGAAAACCAGGGGATGCGGATCATGTTCCATATGATGAACGAGGCGCGCTTCAATGTTGGTTTTCAGGCCTTCACCTATGCATCCTCCGCCTATCTGTACGCGGCTAATTACGCCAAGCAGCGCATCCAGGGCAAGGACGTCGACGTCGGGAAAGATCCCGACGCCCCCAGCGTGGCCATCATCCGGCATCCGGACGTCAGAAGAATGCTGATGGAGATGAAAGCCCATGTGGACGGGATGCGAAGTTTCATCTACTATGTCGCCATGCTCATGGATTCCCGGTCGGCCGATCCGGATGGGGTATCCGCCGAGAAAGCGCAGGATTTGATCGATTTTTGCATTCCCTTGGTCAAGGCCTATTGCAGTCAGCGGAGTTTCGATGTCTGTGTCCAGGCCATGCAGGTTTACGGCGGCTATGGATACATCAAGGAGTATCCCATGGAACAACTGTTGCGGGATTGCAAAATTACCTCTATATACGAAGGCACCGACGGCATTCAGGCAATGGACCTGGTGGGACGCAAGCTGCGCATGAAGGACGGCGGGTTGCTAAGGTCTTTTCTGGAAGAAGTGCGGCAAACCATTACGGCCGCAGTCGCCATCCCGGAACTGGCGCCCCTGGGAGAAAAATTGAACGACGCTTGCCGACATCTGGAAGAGACGGCCGCCTATCTCCTCGGGATCATGGGGGCCGGCAACATGAGAACGGCTTTTGCCTCCGCGTTTCCGTTTCTGGAAGCCGCAGGAGACGTGGTCATGGCCTGGATGCTGCTGTGGCGCGCCGTCGCGGCGTCGAGCAAGCTGGCTGCGCCTGTCGGGGAAAAGGATCGGGAATATTACCGTGGTCTGATCCAGACCGCCGTCTTTTTTATCCACAACCGGCTGCCCCTTTCCGTGGCCCGGATGGCGACCATTACCGACGGGAATGATGCGGCATTGAGGATTTCGGATGCTTGTCTGGGAGGATGAGGATGATGGACACTATCAGAGAGGAGTGTAATCGATGAAATTGGAAACCATGTTGTTGGAAGAGAAATATCACATTGCCGTCGTCACCATCAATCGTCCGCCGGCCAACTCCTGGAATCTCTCCGCCATGGAAGATTTCGAAAAAGTGCTGGACAAAGTGGAAAACGACGGGAATATCCGGGTCATGATTCTGACCGGCGCCGGTGACAAATGTTTTTCCGCCGGTTTCGATGTGGGCGATGCGGCCAACGGCCCCAAGACCGGCGAGATGGGGCGGATTCTCTGGCGCCGGGTGGATCGGTTTCCCAAGCCGATCATCGCCGCCCTCAACGGACATGCCCTGGGAGGAGGACTGGAACTGGCCATGGGGTGTCATTTCCGAATCATGGCGGATGATCCCAAGGCGAAGATCGGGCTGACCGAATTGAATCTCGGCATCATTCCGGGCTGGGGGGGAACCCAGCGTCTGATGCGAATTGTGGGAGAAGCCAAAGCCTTGGACATGATCCTGTTCAGCCGGCGACTTTCCGCCGGCGAAGCCCTGGAAATAGGACTCGTGAACCAGATCGTCCCACCGGAAATTCTCATGGAAACCGCTCTTGAATTCGCCGCCCGGCTGTCGGAACGTCCGCCGGTGGCCGTCAGCGCCGTGTTGCGCTCCATGTCCGCCGGCATCTACGAAGGGATCGACGCCGGATTGCAGGTCGAGGAGGAAACGAGCCGGATAGTTCATCAAACCCAGGACGCCCGGGAAGGGTTCACGGCCTTCTTCGAGAAGCGTCCTCCGGTGTTTACGGGAAAATGAGAAACGGATGCGCCGGTGGATGGCCGCGGCCATGAAACGCTGGAAAAACGATGCAAATTGAGATACAAAAGAAAATCGGATTTTTTGAAGTGAATCAACGGTTTGAACTGCGCCTCCGGGGGATGCTCAACTACCTGCAGGAGGCGGCCGGCGTACATTCCGAACAAGCCGGGCACGGATCACGGGTGTTGATGGAGCAGGGGAACGCCTGGATACTGCATCGTCTCGCCATGGAAATCCATAGACCCCCGGTGTTCGGGGATATGTTACGGATCATTACGTGGCACAAAGGCCAGAAGGGTTTTCGGGCCTACCGTGATTTCGAACTGTCGTGCGGAGGGGAAAAAATCGGTTCGGCGGCCAGCTTGTGGTTGTTTATCGACCTGCAGCGCAAGAAGATTCTGAAAATACCCCGGGATGTCCAGGATCGCTATTCGGTCGAAGATCGTCATGCGCTGCGAATGGATATCGACGCCTGGAAACCGGATCTGGCGCTGCAACCGGAGACCGTGACCACTATCCAGACGAGGCCCTCGGACTACGATCCCCTGGGCCATGTCAACAATGCGCTCTATTTCGACTACCTGGAAACCATGACGGAGCGGGTTGTGCCGCATGCCGCCGGAATTCAGGCCGTTCGGATACAGTTCAACAAGGAAATTCAACAGGATGTGTCCTTGGTGGAGGCGGGGATGAAACGTACCGGCGAAGGCTTCCGTTTTTGTCTATCCTCTCCCGGAAGCGTCCACGCCGCCGGCGAGGTTCGTTTTACCGGTCGGGAAGCATCCATTCATCAACCAGCGGACCCACGTGATATCCCCATTGAAGAGGTGACCCATGATGACTCCGGAACAATATGAAGACAGTTTGCGTAAGCTGAACCTGGTTGTCTACATGTTCGGCAAACGCATCGACAACCCCGTCGACCATCCCATTATCCGGCCGTCCATGAATGCGGTGGCCAAGACCTATGAAATGGCTCTGAATCCCAAATGCGAAGAGATCATGACCGCCCGGTCCCATCTCGACGGGAAGAAAATCAATCGCTTCACCCACATCCACCAGAGTGTGGACGATCTGGTGAAAAAAACCAAAATGGGACGACTGATGGGCGCCCATACCGGTTGCTGTTTTCAGCGCTGTGTGGGGATGGATGCCCTGAACGCCTTGTCCATCGTTACCTATGATATCGACGCCCGTCATGGAACCACGTATTACGAGCGTTTTCGGAAGTATCTGGCTTATGTTCAGGAACAGGATCTCACCTGCGACGGCGCCATGACCGATCCCAAAGGGGACCGCTCCCTTGCGCCCCATCAACAGCCGGATCCGGACATGTACCTCCGGGTCGTGACGGAACGGCCGGACGGCATCGTGGTGCGGGGCGCCAAGGCCCACCAGACCGGCGCGGTGAATTCCCACGAGATCATCGTCATGCCCACCATCGCCATGCGCGAAGCGGACAAGGACTATGCCGTGTCCTTCGCACTGCCCAGCGACGCCCGGGGGATCACCTACATCATGGGCCGCCAGTCCTGCGATACCCGCAAAATGGAAGCCGATGCGAATGATACGGGCAACCCCGGATTCGGGGGCCATGAGGCCCTGGTGGTGTTCGACGACGTGTTCGTACCCTGGGAGCGGGTATTCATGTACAAAGAGTACGAATTCGCCGGCCCGCTGGTTGAAAAATTCGCTTCCTACCACCGTCAGAGCTATGCCTGCAAGGTCGGTGTGGGAGATGTTCTGATCGGGGCGTCCCAAACCATCGCCCAGTACAACGGAATCCAGAACGCCTCGCATATCAAGGACAAGCTCATCGAGATGAATCATCTGAACGAGACCCTGTTCTGCGGCTCCCTGTCCTGTGCCGCCGAAGGTCGACGGGAGCCCTCCGGAACCTATTGCGTCGACACCCTGCTGGCCAATGTGTCCAAGCAGAACGTCACCCGGTTCCCCTACGAAATCGCCCGACTGGCCCAGGACATCGCCGGCGGTCTGATGGTCACCCTGCCGGCGGCATCCGACTTTACCTCACCCGAGATCGGGAAATGGCTGGATAAATATTACAAGGGGCGTGCGGGAATATCCACTGAAAATCGGTTCCGGATACTGCGTCTAATCGAAAATCTGACCCTCGGAACCGCGGCGGTTGGCTATCTGACCGAATCCATGCACGGCGCCGGTTCGCCCCAGGCCCAGCGGATCATGATTTCCCGCCAGGTCAATATGCAGGAGAAACAGAAACTGGCCAAACACTTGTGCGGCATCCATGAGGAATGAAGTGAACGAACAACAAGTGAACTCCGGGCTGCAATACGAATTGAAGCTGATGGATACGGCCGCCGCAACCGGCTATTTCGCCTGTGTGCCCTTCCGGGAGCTGACCGATGACGAAGGTATCGCGTATATCCGATCCCACCCCAACGATGAATTCATGCGGCGTTTCCTGATCCGGCGGATCAGTGACTGGAGCAGCGAACAAATGGAAGAACGGATTCGAAAAACCCCGGACCGGGATCTGTTTCTGCTGGCGCTGCTCCAGGAGGCCTGCCTGTTTACCGAAACATTCCATCCACTGCTGTCGGCTTTCGGACATCTTTCCCTCCGACTCCTTGCCGACCAAACCCCGCTGCTCTATCTGAAAGCCATTTCATCTCCGGATCATCGACGCCACCGGGAATGGTCGCAACTGGCGGAACGGAATATGGTCCACCAGCAAATGCCGGTGTCGGAAGAACCGTCGGGCCCGGCGATTCCCTATTCCGCTTCGGAAATGGCAACCGTCCCCGAGGAAACCGTCTCCCTTGCGGCACTTGTCGAAAGCCGTGCCCCGTCAGTGACGGACGCACCCTACCGGGCGATTCCCCCCGCCGAAACCGCCCGAATGGCCCTTGGGAAACTGGAAGCCCAGGGGCTTCTGGCGGACGTCGAAAAGCGTCATGTGGCTTCCCTGAGCCCCATAGGACTGTTGCGTCGATGGCGCATGGACATCTCCGTGACGAACGGCCGCCATGACTTCCGATTGGGCGGCCTCCAGACCGCCTATGGTCGGGGGTTTGATCTGGACAGCGCCCGGGCTTCCTACGCCATGGAAATCGTCGAACGCCATTCCGCCTTTGCCGGCGTTTCCAAGGGAGCGCTGGTGGGATATCGAAAGCCCCATGCACTGATCCGCGCCCGTTATACGGAACTGAAAGGCGGGGAGGCGGAACCACTTTCTCCCAATCGCCTGCTCCTGGAAGCTCCCTATGAAAATGAGTCCATCCATTGGATACCGGGGGAAATGCAAAGCGATCGGGGTACGCGAAACGTCCTTCTGCCGGTCCAGGCCCTGGTGCTGTTCTCCAATCTGGATGAGGTCAAACTCTTTTCCGGCAGAGGCTCCACCGGCCTTGCGGCAGGCAACACCATGGAAGAAGCCAAGGTCGCCGCTTTGCTGGAAATGGTGGAGCGCTACAGTGAAGGTGTCATGCCCTTTGAACTCAAGCAGTGTTTCACGCTGGAGGCGCAGGATGAAGGGCTTTCCGGATTGCTGGAAGACTATGTACAACGAGGCATTCAGGTCCAGTTCCAGGATATCACCACCCCCATGGGTGTTCCCTGCTGCAAATGTTTTGTACGTCACCTTTCCGGAACCATCGCCAAGGGTACCGGCGCCCACCTCAATGCCCGGCGGGCGATCGTGTCCGCCTTGACGGAAACCCCGTTCCCGTTTCCCAGCGGCGGCCCATCCGGACCCGGTTATACCGGACTGATCCGGGTTCCCTTTGAAAATCTGCCGGATTACGGCAGCGGCAGCGCAGCCGAAGACCTGGCCCTTCTGGAGACGCTTTTCATCCGAAACGGTTTTACACCCATCTATGTGGATCTGACACGGCCCCATTTGGGATTCCCGGTGGTGCGGGTCATTGTTCCGGGCATGGAGATCAACGGGGATCTGGATCGCTTCACCCGCGTCCATCCGAATTTTATCCGAAACTATCTGAAATCGACGGGAGGATGAGACATGGCCTCGTTTCATCTGTTGACCGGCAATCGATTGGAAAACCTGTCCGCGGCCCTTGCCGGCGTGCTGCGAACGCCTCTTCCATCGCCGTTGCAGACCGAAGTCTTCGTCGTGCAAAGCTCGGGCATGGCCCGCTGGGTTTCCATGGAAATCGCCCGTCATCTGGGGATTTGTGCCAATACCCGTTTTTACTACCCCAATGAATTCGTAGCGGAAAATTTAGGCGGCGTCGTATCCAGAGGGGAGGGTCGGACGGTCTTTGATCCGGAAGTCATGACTTGGCGGATCATGGCGCTGCTTCCCGACCTGCCGGTCGGTGACGGTTTCGAGCCGCTTCATCGGTATATCGACGGCGGCGACGGGGAATTGAAGTCCTTTCAACTGGCCTCGCGGATCGCGGACCTGTTCGATCAATACACCCTGTTTCGGCCGGAGATGATTTTCGACTGGGAGAAGGGGAAAGAAGATCACTGGCAGGCGGTGCTGTGGCGGTCCCTTGCACGGGACGCCCGGGACCTCCATCGACCGGCGTTGTTGAAACAGTTCCAGGAACGCCTGCGAAAGGGCGCGGTAGGGGTCGACCGCCTGCCTTCGCGGGTCTCGGTATTCGGAATTTCGGCGTTGCCGCGCTTTCATGTGGAGATGCTGGCGACCATCGCGCGGGTGTCGGATGTGTATCTATACGTGATGAATCCGTGCGCAGAATACTGGGGGGATCTTCCCAGCGACCTGGAATTCAAACGCGGCGCCGCAAGGGCGGACGCGGGAAACATTCCCCGGGAACTGCTGCATCTGGAACAGGGCAATCGGCTGCTTTCCGGCCTGGGAACCCTGGGACGCGATTTCATCGAAGGAATTCAGTCCCACGAAATCGAGTCGGAGTCCAGTTTCACCGAACCCGGGGAAGACTCCCTGTTGCACGCCATTCAATCCGATTTGTTGCATCTTCGCGCTCCCGCCCCGGAGGAGCCGGATAACAGCCGGGTGATCCGCGCGGACGATCGTTCGGTGAGCCTGCACGCCTGCCACAGTCCCATGCGGGAAGTCGAAGTCCTGCGGGATCACTTGCTGGATTGGTTCGAGAAGGAGCCCGACCTGGAACCCGGGGATATTCTGGTCATGATGCCGGACATCGAAACCTATGCTCCCTATATTCAGACGGTCATGGATACACCCGAGGAGGAGGGAAGGCGCATTCCCTACAGCATCGCCGATCGCAGCCTGCAGGCCGAAAGCCAGGCGATCGGCGTTTTTCTCGCGATCCTGGATCTGTTCAAAGGCCGTTTCGGACAGGGGGAAGTCCTGGCGATTCTGGAATCCCCACTCATCCGCAGGCGTTTCGACTTGGCGGAAAAGGATGTGGACCTGATCCTGAAATGGTGCGCCGAAACCAACATTCGCTGGGGGATCGACGGGCGTCATCGGGCCGGTTTCGGACTGCCGGACGCGGCGGACAATACCTGGCAATTCGGGTTGGAGAGAATGCTGTTGGGGTACGCCATGGCCGGTGGCGAGCGGAATCTGTTCGTCGGCCGCCTGCCATACGATCCCATCGAGGGCGATTCAGCCCTTGTACTGGGGAAACTGGCCGAATTCATCCGGGTGCTGACCGCTGCGGCCCGGGATGCCTCCACGCCGCGGCCGCTTTCCCGCTGGGCAGCGGTCTTGTTGGAACTGTTGGACGGGCTTTTTCTATCCGATGAGGACACTGAGGGCGAAATCCAGTCCATCCGGGATCATCTCAACCGGCTGGAAGAGGTCGCACGGTCGGCCGAATTCCACCGCCCGGTAGGCTTGGATGTGATCCGGGATTACCTGAACGAGCAGTTTGAAAAAAAAGGATTCGGATTCGGTTTCATCACCGGCGGCGTGACCTTCTGCGCCATGGTGCCCATGCGCAGCATTCCCTTTCAGGTCATCTGCCTTCTGGGGATGGACAACAGCGCTTACCCGCGCGAAAGCCGGCGCATCGGATTCGATCTGATGGCCCGGAATCCGCGACCGGGGGACCGTTCCCGCCGTCTGGACGATCAATACTTGTTCCTGGAAGCCCTGGTATCGGCCCGCCGTCGATTGTATATCAGCTATGTGGGACAAAGCATCCGGGACAACAGCCTTGCGCCCCCTTCGGTGCTGGTGAGCGATCTCATGGACTATATCGATACCGGATTCCGCCTTCCGGGAGGAACGTCGCCCCTGGAAAACCTGCATACTTTCCACCGACTGCAGGCCTTCAGTCCGGCCTATTTCACGACTTCCCCGGAAACGGAAGATCGGGACCCCGACCGGAATTTGTTCAGCTATTCCATGGAGAACCGCGATGCGGCAAACCTGCTGCTGTCTCAACGGTCGGCGCCGCGGCCTTTTTTTACCCAGGCACTTCCGGAGTCCGAAGAAGACCATCGCTCCCTGGAACTGGATGATCTGTGCCGTTTTTTTTCACATCCGGTCCGCTACTTCATGGAGCGGCGTCTCGGGATTCTTTTTGGAACGGGGGCGGCCGCGCTGGAGGATCACGAGCCATTTGAAATCAAAGGGCTGGATCGCTATTCCCTGGACCAACGCCTGCTGGCGGTAACCCTTGAAGGACGCAGCGTCGCGGAAGAAGGCGCCGTGGTTCGCGCTTCCGGAGTGCTTCCCCATGCCGCCGTGGGGGATTGTCTCTTTGAGACGTTTTTTTCCGATGCGGAAGAGTTCGCACAAACCATTCGCCCCCATTTGGGAGATAAAGTCCTGCCGACCGTTCCCGTCGACCTCGACCTGGGAGGCGTCCGCTTGTTCGGCGCGCTGGGAGGAATTTATGCAGGCGCCATGCTCCGATACCGGTATGCCCGGATCAGGCCCGGCGACATCCTGGCCGCCTGGATCCACCACCTGGTGTTGAACGGTGTCGGTGCTTCCGGTTTTCCACGGGAAACCATCCTGTTGGGACTCGGGGATGAAAGCCGATCCAAGAGCCGGCCCCGGCAGTGGCGCTTTTTGTCCCTTGAAAACAGTCGGGACGTTCTGGCGGAGATGCTGGCCATCTACCGGGAAGGAATGAGGCGTCCCCTCCGTTTTTTTCCGCGCACTTCCCAAGCCTATATGGAATCGCTGCATTTCCGCGGAAAATCCCGGGAAGAGGCCCTTTCCCAGGCGAGAAACAAGTGGGACGGCACCGAATACGCGGTAGGGGAGGGAACCGACCTCCATTACCGGCGCTGCTTCGGCGACGCCGACGTGTTGGATGGGGAGTTCACCGCAAAGGCGGAACGGATTCTGGGGCCGCTGTTGGAACACATGACGGAAATTCCGTGCGATGAAGACATTTGACGTATTCGATAGCCCGCTGCAGGGCACGGTCTTGATTGAAGCCGGCGCGGGGACGGGCAAAACCTATACGATCACCGGCTTGTATATCCGGTTGGTAGTGGAAAAGGGCCTGCCCGTGGAGCGGATTCTGGTGGTGACCTTTACGGAGGCGGCCACCGATGAACTCAAGGGACGCATCCGGGAGCGCTTACGGGAGGCGCTTTCCGGGTTTCGCAGCGGCCGGGCCCAGGACCGGTTCTTGAAGACCCTGGTAGACCGCTTCGGGGGCAATCCCTTGGCCGTGCAGCGCCTGGAGGACGCCATCCGGTCCTTTGACCAGGCGGCCATTTTCACCATCCACGGCTTTTGTCTGCGCATGCTTGGCGAGCACGCCTTTGAGAGCGGCTTTTTGTTCAATACGGAACTGACGCCGGAGCAGGAAACGCGAAAACGGGAAATCGCCGAAGATCACTGGCGCCGTCAGGTCTATCCGGCTTCGCGCTTGTTCGTCAATTACCTGCTCCATCGCGGGATTTCCCCGGAAACGCTGCTCAAACAGGTGGGGCGTCATTTGATTCATCCCCGCCTGCGGATCATTCCCCGGATGGACTTTCCGGATACAAGCGCTGCGGAAAAAGCGTTTGAGACGGCCCGTGAAGCGACGGCGTCCACCTGGCAGGCGAACCGCGAAACCCTGACGCGCATCCTGCTGCAGGATACCGCTTTGAATCGAAAGCGTTACAGCCCGGCCGCCATGCAGCAGGCGATCCGTCATCTGGACGCCCTGGGCGCCCATCCGGGAAACGACCCGGATCTGTTCCCGGAGTTGGAACGCCTGACCCGGACGGCCATCGAGGCCGGTGTGAAAAAAAAGCAGACCCCGCCGTCCCATCCATTTTTCGATCTGTGCGAGACGCTGCTGGAACACCGCGATAACCTGCTGCGGCTGTTCGATCAGCGCCTGACGGCCCTTACCATCGGCCTCTTCGAATACCTGCAGCGGGAGCTGGCCCGCCGGAATCACGAACAGAACGTCCGGGGTTTTGACGACCTCTTGACCCAGCTTCATCAAGCGCTGGTTTCGGATACGGGACTCGACCTGGCAGCCGCCATCCGCCGGACATACGGCGCCGCGCTCATCGACGAATTCCAGGATACGGATCTCTTGCAGTACGGTATTTTCAACCGCGTTTTCAATCAGGAGGAATGCCTCCTGTTTCTGATCGGTGATCCCAAACAGGCGGTTTACGGGTTCCGAGGGGCGGATATTTTCGCGTATCTCGAAGCGGCCGCGAAGGTCGACGCCCGATTCACCCTGAAGGAAAACTGGCGTTCCGATCCGACCCTGATCCAGACGCTGAACCTCCTGTTTCAACGACCCGCCCATCCCTTTGTTTTCAGCGATATCCGCTATGAGCCGGCCGTTGCGCCGGCGGACAAAACGGAATCCGAAGGCTTGCTGGAAGACGGAGGACCCCAATGCCCCTTCCGTCTCTGGTTCCTGGGCTCCGGGGAAGGGACGAAACCCTTGTCCAAACGCATCGCCCGGGAACGCATCGTCCGGGCGGTGGCAGGGGAAATCGCAAGACTGCTGTCCCTTTCCCGACAGGGGCTCGTAACCGTCGATAAACGGGCCCTGGCGCCCGGTGACATGGCGGTTCTGGTGCGCCGCAATCGGGAGGCCGAACGGATGAGGGAGGCCCTCGCCCGGATGAATATTCCGGCCGTGATGCATAGCAGCGGCAATATATTCCAAACGAACGAAGCCCTCGAAATGGAGCTGCTGTTGCGCGGTGTCCTGTTTCCCGACAATATCGGCGCGGTGAAGGCCGCCATGACCACCGATCTTTTCGGCGTCTCCGGAGATGAACTGGCCCGCATGGAAGACCGGGAGGACCTCCTGGAAGAGCGCGCGGCCGCTTTCAGGGAATATCATGAACTGTGGCGACAGGAAGGGTTTATCCGCATGTTCCGTCGGCTCATGCGGGCCGAAAACATGCTGCTGCGACTGATGGCGTTTCCGGACGGCGAACGCCGCAGCACCAATGTGGCCCAATTGACGGATCTCCTCCACCAGGAAAGCCGACTGGAAAAGAACCGCATGGAAGGACTGTTGCAGTGGCTTTCCCGCCGGCGCGACCCCGAACAGCCCGACAAGGAGGAACACCAGCTTCGGCTGGAGAGTGACGCCCATGCGGTCAAGCTGATTACCATGCATAAAAGCAAGGGGCTCGAATTCCCCATCGTGTTCTGCCCCTTTACCTGGGACGGCTCGAAGTTGGGGAAAAACAGGGAGGCATTTACTTTTCACAGCCATGACGTCGGCGGCGATCTTGTCCTGGATTTGGGGTCTGACGATGCGGATATCCATCGGCAGGCGGCGGAAAGGGAGCTTCTGGCGGAAAACCTGCGACTGTTCTACGTGGCCCTGACCCGGGCCAAAAACCGTTGTTATCTTTTCTGGGGCCATTTCAGCGATGCCCAATCTTCGGCTCCGGCGTATCTCCTGCATTCCGACGGCGTCGCATCCGGAACCTCCGACGACCTCTATCGGGAGCTTATAGGCCTGGCCCGGGAAGCGCCGGAAGTCATTCAAGTGGCTGAAATGCCCGAGAACGGCGAATTCATCCCGTTTCTTCCGAACACCGACCCGCCGGATACGGCCTGTCGGGCGTTTACCCGGCGGATCAAACGGGCCTTCCGCATCGCCAGTTTTTCTTCTTTTGTCCATCGTCATCCCCACGCCGGAGAAATGGCCGATCGGGACGCCGTCGGCGCGACCTTCCCGTCGGAACCAGGGGATTTTCCGGTCGGACCGTCGGATAGGACCGATATCTTTTCCTTTCCAAAGGGCGCCAAACCCGGAACCTGCCTGCACGCCATTTTTGAGGAAATCGATTTTACAACCCAAGGCGCCGCCGGGATCGGGGAAGTGGTGGCTGAAAAACTTCGGGACTATCGGTTTGACTCTTCCTGGGAACCCGGCGTCACCGCTATGGTGCAAAAAGTGTTGTCCGTTCCCCTGGAACCCGGCGTGACAGACCTTTGTCTGGAACGGATCGGGGCCGGGGATCGCATTCCTGAAATGGAATTCTATTTTCCCCTGAAACCCATCCGGCCCCAAAAACTGCAACAGATATTCCGGCGCCACCCAAACGGCCGGTTGTCCTCCAGCGCCCTGGATCGTCTGGGGCAGTTGGACGCCGGCGAGATACGGGGATACATGAAGGGGTTTGTCGACCTGGTTTTTTGCTACCGAGGGCGATACTATATTGTGGACTGGAAATCCAATCACCTGGGAAACCGTCCGGAAGACTATCACCCCGCGCGTCTGGACCGGGTGATGGCGGATGAACTCTATTTTCTGCAGCATCACATTTATACCGTGGCCTTGCGGCGCTATCTGGATTCCCGCCTGCCGGGATTTGACTACAACACCCATTTCGGCGGTGTGTTTTATCTCTTTTTACGCGGTGTCGAGCCGCGCAAAGACCCGCGCTTGGGAGTGTATCGGGATAAACCGGAGGAGGGGTTGATTCGGGAGTTGACGGAATATCTATTGGATGGATCGTGAAAGGAATTACGAATTATGAATCGTGGATGGGGATCAATTTATTGAAATTGCGGTAACGGTCAAACGGGAAGAGAAAAAGTGGACACCCAAAGCGCAAAGAGGAAAGGGGATGGAGGGTTGCGGGATGATGTGCTGCTGCGTCGATTCCGGGATGCGGGCTGCTTCAGTGAACTGGATCTGCATTTTGCCCGGTTGATGAGCCGATTGGATGGGCGGGAGGAGACGGAGGTCTTTCTGGCCGCTGTTCTGGTGAGTCAATACAACCGCGCCGGGCATGTATGCGCGGATCTGGCGGCCCTTGCCGGTCGTCCCGTTGGGACTGATCGCAGCCGGGAAGGGCTGGTATGCCCGCCGTTGGATCGTTGGCGCGAATTGTTGGAAACGAGTTCGGTCGTGGGGCGACCCGGTGAATTCAAACCGTTGATCCTTGATCCGGACCATCGCTTGTATCTGCACCGGTACTGGGAGTACCAGAATTCCCTCGCCGTGGCGTTGAAACGCCGAATGGCGGCGGTTGTGCCGGTGGCGGAGGGGCGCCTGGGACCACTTTTGGATCGCCTGTTTCCCCCTGGGGAAACGACGGACGGCGTCGACTGGCAGAAAACGGCCGCCGCCGTTGCGGCATGCAAACAGTTTTGCATCATTTCCGGTGGACCCGGTACGGGCAAGACAACGACAATTGCGCGGATCATGGCCCTGCTGTTGGAACTGGACCTTTCCCTGTCGGGTGGTATCGTTTTGGCGGCGCCCACGGGAAAAGCCGCCGACCGCATGCGCTCGGCCATCCGACTGGCCAAGGCGGACATGAATTGCCCCGAAGACATCCGGCAGCGGATTCCCGAGGATGCCACCACCATCCATCGTCTACTGGGAGGCATCGCCGGTTCGCCGTATTTCCGTCATCATGCGGGAAAATTGCTGCCGGTTTCGCTGGTGATCATCGACGAGGCCTCCATGGTGGACCTGGCGTTGATGGCCAAGCTGGTGCAGGCCCTGCCGGACAACGCCCGTCTGATCCTGGTGGGGGACCACAACCAGTTGTCCTCCGTGGAAGCCGGATCCGTGTTGGGAGATATATGCGGGCCGGTGGATGAAAACCGAATTTCCCACGCATTCGCCGCGATTCTGAAGGACGCCGCCGGTTGCGGGCCGCCTGTTTCGGCGATCGAAGAAACCCCTGATTCCGTCGGCGATTGCATCGTCCGGTTGCAGCATAATTATCGATTTCCCCGGGAGGTTTCATTGGGAGCGGTGAGCGCCGCCGTGCGGATCGGTGACGGTCGGGGGGCGATGGAGATGCTCTCCTTCGCCGGGGACGGTTCCGTTTCCCATCATGCCTTGCCGGACCCCGGGGCCTTGGAGCAGGCCTTGAAAGCGACCCTCCTGGCGGAATTTGGCCCCTTTCTGTCCGCTTGCAATCCCCGGGACTCCCTTTCGTTCCTGAATCGTTTTCGCTTGCTGTGCGCCCTCCGGGAAGGCCCCTACGGCGTATCGTCCCTGAACCGTCTTGGGGAAAAAATTCTGGCCGATGCGGGGTTGATCGCTTCCCGCGTCACGTGGTATGCGGGCAGACCGGTGATGATCACGGCCAACGACTATGCCCTGCAGCTCTTCAACGGTGATATCGGCGTGGCCCTGCCGGATCCGGACGACGGCAACCGGTTGCGGGTTTTTTTTCAGCGGGCGGACGGTCTTCTCCGGAAATTCCATCCCGCCCGGATCGGTCCCCACGAAACCGCCTTTGCCGTCACGGTCCACAAAAGCCAGGGGTCCGAATTCGACAAGGTGCTGCTGCTCCTTCCGGCCTACGACGCGCCGGTCCTGACCCGCGAGCTGGTGTATACGGGTCTGACCCGGGCCCGGCGGCACGCGGCCGTCTGGGCCGACGAAGGAATCTTCCGAACGGCCGTAGCCAGGCGCGTGGAGCGCTTTTCCGGTCTGGGGGAGCTGTTCTGGCCGCTCCCACACTGAATTTCAAGCATTTTTGATTCGAAACCATTTGAGCGGACAATCGAATAAAGATATGCAATCACCCGCTTACTCCAAGACTTTCATTTGGAACGATCTGTAAACGGAATGACTTCACCCTTTGGTCTCTGTGCGTTCCGTGAGAAACAAGAAAACCGCCCCGAAAGTTGTGTCAAGAAAATGGAAACAGCGCCATCTGTCCGGTATTGCTTTTATTTTTCATATTGATAAAAGGAATCTATATTCTGTTCACCTACTGAAAAGGGGGGCTGACAAATGAAAGCTGCGAAACTATCGTCCGTGGCAATAACCGCACGATTCATGGTCATGTGCTTTTTTCTCGCATTCGTCGCTTGCAGCGGCGGGAGCGACGACGATTCCACATCTCAGAGCAACGATACGGGCGGTTTGCCGACCGCGGCTTCCGGGACAATCAAAGCCGACCAGGGCGGCACGGTCGCCTTGGACAACGGCGCCTCCGTGACGGTCGCGCCCCATTCCCTGGCAGACGATACCACCATTACGGTGACGCCCGTCTCAGCCCAAAACCTTGGCGAAGAGTTCGTCGTCGGCATGCGCTTTGCGCCCGACGGTCTGGAGCTGAGTACCCCGGCGACCTGCCGATTTCCGTTACCGTCGACCTGGGACGGCGATGAAGCGCCCCTGGTGTATGAATTCAACGGCAATGATTCCGGCGATTTCTATTACACGGGTCAGTATGCCGTCGTTTCCGGCCAACCCGGCGCCTATGTCGCCGAAACGACGATTTCGCACTTCAGCGGCGCCGTTCTGGCAAGGAACTGCCATACCGGCACCTGGCAGTACATGCTGGAGAGTTTTCGCGCCCGCGGCTGCACCAACCAGAAAGTGATCGAGGCCATCCGCGCGTATACGGACGAAACCGGCAAACAGCCCTTTGAAAAAATGGCGTTGCCCGATGAGAAGACCGGTTATTCCCTGACGAAAATAGACGGGAGTGAAAAGGCGATTCAGGCCTTTCTCGGCACTTTTTTTCAGGAAATCTATAGTTACAACGAAGGGGAGGAAATCAACGATATCAACAAGCTTCTGGAGTATACGCGTGACGCGGAAAACGGCCGGAAGGTAGTCCTTGCGTTTACCGACGGCGACTGGAAGATGCGATCCGATGGGTTGTACAATCAATACAAGCATACGGCTTCTCTGGAGTTGCATAACGGCCAGGTGAAGATACGAAACAGCGTCAGCGCTTCCGATGACATTATCAATGCGCTGCAAACCAAAAACGGCGGGAACGTGTTCTGGTATCCCAAAGAGGGCGAACTGACGGTGGAATTGCTGAAAAAATTCCGGGAGGCAAAACCCTATGAAGCCCTCGAGGATGAGCTGTGCGGTGCGCCGGGATGCCTGAACGATCCATCAAAGAACAACTACGGCATCAAATTAAACGCGACCCTTGAACAACGAACGAAAATGAAGTCTCCATGGACGGCCGTAAAGATGTATGTGGAAAAAACCCTTCTCAACGATAGCCCCTGCGGCGACTCCCAGGGAGAGTCGTCTCTCTATGCAAGCATCGACATCCCGGGTTATTACACGAAAACGTTTACCGTGAGCGGGGAAAAGTGCAGCGCCGTGTTGTCCCGGATAACGGATGGAGAAGGGCATGTGGCCCTGGGCGATATCCCCGCCATCGTCGGTTATACCGGCAACGACCCGTTGAACGTGGAAGAACGTCTCATCATTTCGTTGAACCCGGCCCTGACCGGCCCGGGGACCTATACGTCCGTGGGAGACATGTTCGACCTGCTGGACGGCGTGCAGGTAGGCGTCGACTTCAGCACGGATACCATCAAGGATCAGGACGCCATGGCGTCCATGGTGATTTTTTACGCTACGTCTGGAAGCGTGGTGGTGGATCGTTTCGGTACGAAAGTCGGCGAGCGGATTTCGGGAACATACGACGTCACGGTTCAAGGGGAGCGAACCCTTTGCAGCGGTGGCGACTGCGATGATTCGGAGGTGATTACGGGGACCATCGAGGGAAGTTTCGACGGCGTTCTGGTTCCCGAGCAGGGCGCGCCTTAACGGGGAAACCAATGGCGGAAACGGGAATCGTTCCCCTGGCCGCCGCCTTCAAACGAAGCCGATCTGACGCAACCAATCGGCGACGCGGAGTATCCCCTCGTCGAAATCCACCGCGGGTTCATAGCCGAGTTCCCGGCGCGCCTTGTCGATGGAGAAGCCCTGGTGGGTGCCGAAGAGTTCCGCCGCCATCCGGGTCACCAAGGGGCGTTTCTTGACCCCCAGCGTGCCGTATGTCTTTTCCATCAGCCAGCCGGACAGGTAGGCCAGGCGGCGTGGAATCACGACGCGCGGGCGGGACGCCCCGACGATCTCCGCCAGCCGGTCCACATACCGCCGCCAGGAGATATCCGAGCCGTCGGAGGCGTTGTAGGCCTGTCCCACGCTGTTTTCGCTGTCCCCGGCGCGGAGCATTATGTCCACGACGTTCGTGACATAGGCCAATCCGGCCGGTTTGCCTCCCGTTCCGATGTGCATCATGTCGCCGTTTTTGAGCAGTTCCGCAATCTCCAGTACAAAGGTGGTCGAACGGGGTCCGTAAATGTTGACCGGGCGTACCACCGTAACCGGCAGTTTCTGTCGGGCATGATACGACCAGACCAGTCGTTCGCCTTCGATCTTGGTGTCGCCGTACGGCCAGCCCCGCAGTCGGTAGGGGGCGGTCTCGTCGACAGGGGTATCCGGGTGTCCGTATACATCGGTTGTGCTGACGTGAACGAACTTGCTCACGCACGCTTCCAACGCCACGTCCAATAAATTGCGAACGCCTGTCACGTTGGCTGCCCGGAAATCCTCCCAGGTGCCCCAGTCCGCTGCGAGCGCGGCGCAGTGGTACACGCGATCCACGCCTTGGACGCCTGCCTTCAAGGAGGAAAGGTCATTCAGATTCCCATGAACCAGTTCCACTCCCATGCTTTCCAGGAAATCCGTCTTGCTGCCGGGGCGCACCAGGGCGCGCACGTTTTCTCCTCGCGCCGCCAATGCTTCCGCCAGGTGGCTCCCCAAAAAACCGCTGGCGCCTGTCACGAAGTGTTTCCTCATGGCTCCCTATTGCAGCGTATTGGTGTGGCTATTCGTTTTTCCAAACAACTTTGATACGATGGGTTCCATATTGCACGACCATACCGTCCCGAACCTTTCGCCGTTTGCGTGTCTCCGTCACGCCGTCCACGGTCACCAGCCCATCTTCAATGATGATTTTGGTTTGGCCGCCGGTATCGCACACGCCGGAGGCTTTCAGGAGTTTGTTGAGCTCAATATAGTCGTTTGTGATGACAAAGTCTTGTTCCATCTGTATCCGTCTTTTTTATTGTGGTTTCTTCCATACCATGACCGGGCGCGGTGATTCAAATCAAATTGCCGAGCCACGGACCGTTCCTTTTCGGCTTTCCCACCAGTTGGGGCATACATCCATCGAAAAAGGATATCAGCGGAATGCAGGCCGCTAAACTGATCACGGTCATCGCACAGCCCACCCCGAAGATGGTCGGCCCGGAACCGGGAAGGGTGTCCAACATCCATTGGGCGACCCTGAAATTGACGTAGTGGTAGAAAATTCCATTCAGGCACATGAGAATAAGGGTATTTTGTCCCATCCAGGCGATGATTTTCCGGGAGGGGGTGAGTTTGGCCAGGAAGAGAATGAAGAGGGACCCCATGACCGCTGTCAAGGGGAACCAGAAAACGTTTCCGTGGGACGAAAAAATAATCACGACGGAATTGAAATAATTGAAATTGAAGGGCCCTGTATTGAAGGAAAAGGTGAACAGAACGGCCAGAAAGGAGAGGAGGGCGCCGGCGCCCATGCGTTTCGGTGACACATCGTCCATGAGAAATCGTTTGCGCCGCAGATAGATTCCCAACAGGTAGAAGGCATACATCGGGATCGCTTCCTGGATAAAGAGGTAGTTCCATCCGATGATTCTTCCTTTCATCGGATTGACGATATCGAAGTTCAAGTTGAACCAGTATCCGAAAACGTAAAACAAGACGGCGGCGATCAGGATGGTCCGGTTGGATGATCGCAGGAATCGGAATGCCCCATAATGCACCATTTCCACGGAAAACATGAGAAGAAGGAACCACGACGGAACGCAGAACAGGGGGATTCCAAAGGCCGTCGAAATCAGTCCATCCATATATCCCTGGACAGTGGGCAGATTCAACTGATAGAAATCGCCGGAAACGAAAAGTGGCGGGATCATGAACAGCACGGTAAAAAAGAGGAAGGGAAGGAGACGGGACAGGAAGCGGTGTTTCAGATACGTTCCGAAGCCGAGTTCAGTGTCGGTTTCCCGGACCACATATCCTGCCAGGATAAAAAACAACAGCATGTGAAAGGAATAGATGAATTTATACTGAATCGCCGCCGCCGGGTTTTTCAGCAACATGGCCCGTTCGATGAAGTGGCCGTAAAACACCAACGCCATGGCGTAGAACCGCGCCAGATCGATGACCCCGATTCTCTCTTTTCCTGGTTCCGTTTCCATGTTCATGAACAGGGACCTCCCAAAAAGGTATAAGAAGGTATAAGGTGGTATCCGGTATCTGGTATCATACCGAGTTAGAGATATCAATTGCTTACCTGTCTTACGAATTTGATTTGACATTTCCGGATAGCATTCATATGATGATATCAAAATGACATCAAATAATGATGTCTATCCGGACAGGAGGGAATTTCATGAAAACCATCAGCATTCGGGGGTTGGATGATCAGCTCGCGGAAAAGTTGAAACAGCGTGCGCAAAAAGAAGCCAAGAGCGTCAATCAGTTCGTGATTGATTCCATCAAGAAATCCCTGGGAGGTGAGAAGACCAAACGGTTTACCGTCGAATATGATGATATGGATGATCTTTTCGGTAAATGGACGCAGCAGGAATTTGAGACAATACAAGGAAAGATAGACGCGGACCGGAAGATCGATCAGGAGCTTTGGCGATGAAGCGGGTGCTCATTGACACCAATATTTATTCACACGCGATGAGAGGAGATGCCGACGTCGTTTCCGTTCTGCGACAGGCGAATGAAATCGGGATTTGCTCCATCAGTATCGGCGAATTGCTTTCCGGGTTCACTGGAGGAAGGCGGGAAGCGGAAAACAGAAAGGAATTGAATGCATTTATCGACGCCCCGCGCGTAAGATTATATCCCATCGATGAAAATACGGCGGAATTTTATGCCGAAATTCTGAAAGCACTCCGGGAAAAGGGCACGCCGATCCCCACCAATGACATATGGATTGCCTCCGTTTCGTTTCAGCACGGACTTCGCCTGTTTTCAAAGGACCGGCATTTTTCCGCCATTCCGGGAATTTTCTTGGTTCCCTTGCAATAGATGTTACTCTTTGTTCCAGGCATACCATACACAGGACCAATTTATGCCTCCGACAGGTGTTTGAGGGAATAAATTCCTTCCAGACCGCTGATGCGCTTGGGCTTTTTTTCATGCACGGATTGGAAATGATCCTGGAAGCGGTGATAGAGGCGGGAGACAAAAGCTTTGCTGCCGATGATGCCGGAATCGGAAAAATAACGGGTCCGGTACAGGAAGCGATCCATGCGCGTGACCTGGTAGCCTTTTCGGCGTTCCTTTTCGATCGTTTCTCTTTTTATTCCTTTCCTGCCTTCACCCTTCACACTTCTCTCTTCACCATTCTTTATAGCCCCGGTTTCATACACATATTTCCGGTATCGCAAGAGGCGTTCTTCTTTGTTTGATACGCCGAACTCGGTCAAGCCGAAATCCCAGGACAGAAAATCATCCTTGTTGCCAGTCTGGAAATGATATCCCATGGAACTCCAGCGGTAGTCTTCCGGCCGGGCTGCTATTCCGGCACGGATGGGGTTCAAATCAATATAGGCCAGGCAGTTGATCAGGGTTTCGCCGTTTTCCACGATCAGGCTTTTAAAGCGCTCCCCCCACAGGGTTCCCCGGCGTCCGTGGTGTTTGTTGTAATACCGTGAAAAGGTTTGTTTGATCTCCCGGATGAATTCCGAGAGGCTGGACCATTTGGCCCGGAGTAGGGGGATATGGTCTTCGACAAGGTACTTGTCGTCACCGTAATACAGTCGATACCGTTTTTTTATCTCTTCATCGCTGAATTCTTCTGCAGGGTGCGTTCGCACCAGCAGGTGAAAATGATTTCCCATGATGCAGTATCCCAGAATATCCGCGAAATAGATTTTGGATAATCGCTTGATAATGAAAACCAGTTCATCCTTGTCCACATCGCTGAAGGGATATCCGTCCAGGGCGGACCTGGACATGACATGATACACGGTTTTTTGATCCGGCACGATCATTCTGGCGATTCGGGGCATATGTAGAGGCTCCTTTGCTCGGGTTTAGTGTTTGGTATCATAATGATATTGAAATGTCAATAATTCGCCTGTCCCCATCCAGGGCAATCGCATATCTTTGATGGCATAGAATTTGATGCATTGAATTGAGTGCCCATGCACCTATACGCATAACCACTCAATTTTATAAACAATATCATTATTAAACAACCTATTGAAAATATTAAATAAATCTAGACAT
>JBGSLR010000086.1:0-11964 GCA_041740615.1 Desulfobacterales bacterium | reverse complement strand
AATATCTTCTTCCATTCAAAGGTCTTGGACAGCATAAAATGAAAATGGGAACCTGATTTTGAATTTAGCAATTTAAAATAGCTAAACGGCTGAATTTTCAAAGAGCGATTCTTAATTTCTGTTTATTTTGGACAGCAGTGTGGGGGATATTAAATCATTACAAATTGGTTTGTGCAAGAAAAAAATTGATTGAAAAAAAACCAATTAAGGAATAGAAGAGCGAAGTATCGAAATAGTCCGAGACTTTTCACAAGCGGATGTTCCAGGAGTTTCAGACCATTTTGGGAAAGGATCGGCACCCGACACCCGCAATTGGACCAGCAGACCGGATCGTAACGATCAATATGCATCAGCCAAACACTTTTAACGGCATTTTCAAAGCAGCCATTTCAAAAACAGACCGAGATTCTTGAAACATATGCGTCTCAAAACCATCATTTTCCTATTCCTTATGTCTGCGTTGACCATCAGTCTCGTATACATGGAAATGCAGACTTCCTTCTTGCAGGCAACCATCTTCTCGCGCGTCTGCCGGGGCGTATCTTTTTGGGTGGAGCCTGGTCCGAGTCACTCCATCCGTTTTCCCCACACCGGACCCTACGATTTGCGGTTGGGATACAGCCGTATACCGTTTTGGGCAGATCTGCTAGATCGGAACGGCTATCGCATTGAAAGTCAGGCACGGGTATCCGAAACCTTTTTGGCGCTTGTGGATCTGGGTCTTTTTCCGATCTACCACGAAAAAATCCAGACAGGCATCCGCATACGGGATGGTTGGGATCGAGAGATTTTCGCTACCCAATACCCCCAACGGATCTATCCGGCATTCGATTCGATTCCGCCGATTATCATCCAGACGCTTTTGTTTATCGAAAACCGGCACCTGTTGGACAACCAACAAACCAAACTCAATCCCGCCATTGAATGGGAGCGTCTGGCGAAGGCCTTTCTGGATTTATCCATCGGAACATTCGACAGCGATCACTCCGTGGGAGGCGGGAGCACCCTCGCCACCCAATTGGAAAAATACCAGCATTCGCCGGAAGGAATTACCGCATCCACAAAGGAAAAACTCCGCCAAGTCGTATCCGCTTCCCTGCGGTCCTATCTGGACGGTGAGAACACCTATGAAACGCGAAAAAATATTTTTTTAAAGTATATCAATTCCATACCGCTTGCGGCCATCCCCAAATTCGGTGAAGTCAACGGTCTTGGGGATGGGTTGTGGGCCTGGTTCGACACCGACGTCGATGAGGTGAATCAACTCCTGTTCGCCATGGCGCGACCCGGCCCAACGGATGATATTCAGACAACGGCGGCTGCGTACCGAAAAGTATTGACCTTGTTTCTGGCCCATCGCCAGCCGTCCGCCCTGCTCATCAAAGATCGTCCGCGGTTGCATCGGTTGACGGATCGGTATTTGAAAGCGCTGGCGACTGCCGGGGTGATTTCCGCCGAGTTGCGGGATGCCGCCGTAAAGGCGGTGCCGGATTTTCGAAAAGAAATGGATTTCAACTACCCGTTCTCCTTCGAAAAGTGGAAGACGACCAATTTATTGCGGACGCGCCTGCTTTCGGATCTGAAAGTTGACCGGTTCTATGATTTGGACCGCTATGACCTTGAGGTCTTTAGTACGCTGAATCTGGGCCTGCAAGACGATTTCTTACAATTTTTCAACAAAATCAAGGATTCGTCCGACGCAGTCGCGGCCGGTTTCAAAGCCCCGAATCTGTTGGCACGCGGAAACCCTGCCGGAATTACATACAGCGTTTCTCTGTATGAAAGCGCCCCGCAGGGAAACTTGTTACGCGTTCGGACGAACAGCGCCAACACACCGTTCAATATCGACGAAAGCGCCAAAGTAGACCTCGGTTCCACGGCAAAGCTGCGGACGATCGTACATTATCTTGAAATCATCGAAGCGTTATACAACCGCTATCTCAATCTCTCCGCGGTTGAACTGAATACCAGCCTGAAAGCGAACCTGGATCCCCTGTCGAGATGGGCGGTTTCCTACCTGCTGGGAACATCCGACCGCAATCTGTCCGTGATGCTGTCCGCCGCCATGGAACGAGTCTATTCCGCCAATCCACAAGAAAAATTTTTCACGGGCGGCGGATTGCACACCTTCGGAAACTTCAGCAAAAATGACGATAGTCGATCCCATACCCTCAAAACAGCCCTCTTTCATTCCGTCAACCTGGTATTTATCCGGTTGATGCGAGATATCGTCTACTACCATATTTTTCAGAGAATCGGTTGCACGCCTTCCCATCTTGAAACACTGAACGAACAGGACATCAAAGACTATCTGGCAAAGTTCGCCGATCAGGAAGGACTGCTGTTTTTAACCCGCTTCCATCGCAAATACCGCGATGCGTCCTCCGGCCAGGCGCTTCAAATTCTGCTGAAAAGCCTTCGCGCGAGACCCGCCGGATTCGCCGCCGTTTTTCGATATACAAATCCGGAAGTCAATTTCCAGGATTTTTCCCAATGGATGATCACACAGTTTCCCGATTCCCTTCTCACGGAAAAGACCCTGACAAAACTATACGAAACCTATGAACCGGATCGGATGACCCTGGAAGATCGAGGATTCATCGCGCATGTTCATCCGTTGGAGCTCTGGGTCGTGGGACATAAAATCAAATTTCCCGGCGCCTCCCTTTCCGACATCATAAAGGCCAGTGCCGCCGAACGCCAGTCTGTCTATACCTGGCTTTTTCGAACGCGACACAAATCCGCGAAGCTGAAGCGAATCCGTGTTATTCTCGAACTCGAAGCATTTCAGGATATTCATCAGGCTTGGGTAAATCTCGGTTTCCCCTTTGATTTTCTGGTGCCATCCTACGCTTCTTCCATCGGAAGCTCCGGCGATAAACCGGCGGCTCTGGCCGAACTCATGGGAATCATCGTCAATGACGGAATTCGCAAACCGATCGTCCGTTTCCAGAAGCTTCATTTCGCCGAAGGCACCCCATATGAAACGACCCTGAGTATTGAAAATCCGAAAATGGAACGGGTGGTATCCAAAGAGGTCACCGATATGACCAAGCAGTTGCTCCTGGGGGTAGTCAACGAAGGCACCGCCCGCAGCGTCAGCAATTCTTTTGTAATGGACGACGGAAGCATCGTGGCGATCGGCGGCAAGACCGGAACGGGGGATCACCAATACAAGCGGTTCGGCGCCGGCGGACAACTGATCGGTTCCAAGACCGTCAGCCGAGCGGCGACATTCGTTTTTTTTATCGGTGACCGCCATTTTGGCGTCATTACCGCATACGTGAGCGGCGAAAAAGCATCCGAATACGCATTTACCAGTGGATTGCCCGTACTGATCCTCAAAAGCATGTGGCCTTCCCTCAAAGCGTCTCTCGACCAACCGTATTCCGAACAGCAGACACATGCGGTGGAAGAAGGAAATCTTCCTCCCCAACGCAAGCCGTTCCAACGTCTTCAATCCGATTTGTCACGCCAGGAGAGTTTTACGAATCTCGGATAGTAAATATCTTCATTTTCAATAACCTTTTCGCTTTCAAAGGTGTTCACGGCATACGTCATGATCAGGTCGGCGCCGGAAAGCTCGGGATGCGCCTTGCCGGCGTAAACGACCAGTCCTTTCCGGCCACTCTCCGGCGGATGAAAAAGCGAGACAGGCGGGGACCAGGGTCCCGTCTTTCCCATCCCCCATCGCGCAACGATGTCCCCATCCCAGAAGCTCATGGTCTGGATTTGCAGATATTGTCGTTTCACCGAATCAAAATGGACACTGAATTCCACTTGTCCTCCGGAGAACACAGGCGTGGGTTTCTCCATGAATTCTTTCTGCCCCACCCAAACGCGACGGTCGCCGTCGAACCATTGGGGAGCGGAAAGATCCCCGCGTTGCAGCGCCGGTATCGTCCAGCGCACGAGATAAACGGGGTGGTTTTCAGCCGATTTCGCCCCATACGCATATACATACTCCCCGTCCCGTAACACGGCAGCGGAACCGGCGATGACTCCCAACCGGTCGCGGGGACCGTTCAGCCGGAACAGACGCCACTCGGATGGAACTTGATCCGGATTGTCGACCCATACCGCTTTCCAGCCGGCAGCATCAAAAAAACCATCACTTCTCAACCGGATTTCCATCAGGAACAACAGCAAACGCTCTCCCAACCGAATACCCTGTCCGGGCCAAAACCAATTGCCATCATGGTCGTGCTCGAAAAAATCAAACGGATTGCCATCCCGTTGTCCCCAGAAAAAGTGAAGGGACGCCCGGGTCGGATCGTACCCCTGCTGAATGGCCACGCTGTTGCGCACCATGACGGCTTTGGCTCGCCCGTGACGGCCCGAAGGTTCGATCAGGCTGTCGCCGAAGAGCCAGAGCACACGTCCATTTCCAAGATCGACGGAGCCGGCGCCGTCTCCTCCCAGCCACCGGGAATCTGTTCGAAATATGCCGTCGGCCGCCTTCCATGACTCCGCGGTGAAGGACCATATCGGCGAAGGAACATGGCTGCGCCAGGAGCCGAAACCGGCCAAAACCACGATAAAGAACAGAATCGTCTGGAAATGGGAACCGAAACGCCTTGCCATTTCAATCATCCTCCCTGCATCGTTCTGCATCGACGGCGGCGTTCACCCGGAATCTTCCTGTAACGCCGCTCCTGCTCGATCCGAAAATGTGATCCGACTTGGAATCCGGATCTTATTATAGTACGACGAAAAGCGAAATGCGTACAAAATTTATCGAGATAGATGACAAACATCCGCGATTAAAAAAATTCGGATGACGCGGATATGATTTTTCTGGGATAGGCCTTCGGTCACTGCAGTCAAAAACGCCGCTTGCATTGAGTCGCGGGGATCGGTATGCTGACTCCCATCGCGGGATCGAAACACAACGAATATCCGCCCAACCAGTACCCGCAGCGGCGGTTTCTGGTCGCCGCTTTTTCCAACCCCGGAGAGGAGAAGTGGAATCATGCAGCACATCGGTCAGGATACAAAAAAAAATATCATCGAACGATTCCGGAAGCACGTATCGTCCGGAAAGGCGGATTTTTTTGAAAGCGTCGGCATCGATTTCGTATTCGGCCGGCGAGAGGGCCCCTATGTCTGGGATGCGACCTCGGGCACCCGTCTGATCAATTGCCATTGCAACGGCGGTGTATTCAACCTCGGCCACCGGAATCCGATCATCATCGAAACCCTTCGGCAGAGCCTGGAAGAACTCGATATCGGCAATCATCATTTGATCAGCGAAAGCCGTGCCGCCCTCGCCGAAAAACTGGCGGAACTGATGCCCGGCGATATTTGCCATACGGTCTTCGGTGTCGGCGGCGGCGAAGCGATCGACCTTGCCATCAAGCTGGCGCGTGGATTCACGAAACGATCGACAATCGTCTCGGCCGGGGGCGGATATCACGGTCATACCGGCCTGGCACTTTCGACCGGGGACGAGCAATACCGAGCCCCTTTCGGCCCCAACCCGTCCGGTTATATCCAGGTGCCCTTCAATGACAAGGATGCCCTTGCGGCGGTTGTGGACGCAAATACCGCGGCCGTTTTGTTCGAGACCGTGCCGGCGACATACGGCATCCCGATCCCCCAAGTGGATTATTTCCCGTTTGTCCGCGATCTGTGCGATCGAGCGGGCGCCCTTTTCATCCTCGACGAGATTCAAACCGGCCTGGGACGAACCGGACGCCTGTGGGGCATGGAACATTACGACGTCGTACCCGACATCGTGGTAATCGGCAAAGGACTTTCCGGCGGAATCTATCCCATGTCCGCCACCTGTTTTCGACCCCGGCTGGAATCCTTTTTTCATGACCATCCCTTCATTCATGTTTCCACTTTCGGCGGAGCCGAAGTCGGCTGCCCCGTGGCCCTGCAAGTCCTCAACATCTCTTCTCAACCGCATTTTCTGGAACGCGTTCGCGAACTGGCCCAGGTGTTCCGGGAGGGGTTTGAACAGCTGCGGCGGAAACACCCTGAAATCCTGGTGGGGCTGCGTCAATTAGGCCTCATGATGGGAATCGAAATGGTGAACGAACATTGCGGGCCAATTCTATCCAAAACCCTTTTCGATAACGGTATTCTCAGTGTCTATGCCAACAACGACACCCGCATCAGCCAGTTGCTCCCGCCGCTCATCATCGACCGGGTGCTGGCGGAAGAGATCATTGAACGAGTGGGAAAGGGGTTGAACGATGCCAAAAGACTGCTGGGACTATAACGGGGAAAGGAGACACGCCAATGATCATCGATGAAGAGCGCCTGCGGTGTTTCGAGGCCGGTCTTGACCCCCAGAATCTGAAAGCATCCGCCGTTCCCGGGCATATTGTCGGGTATGGTGAAATATCCGCCATTTTCCAAATTGAAGATGACGATGCGCTGGTATATAAGCGCATGCCCCTCTTCCGCAGTCGCCCGGCGGCCGAAACCTATGAAAAAATGTACCACGAATACTGTGGCCTGCTGGAACAGGCCGGCGTGAATCTCCCCGACAGCGATACCCGCATCGTTGTCGTTCCGAAGCGGCCGGTCGTGCTCTATATCGCCCAGCATAAGTTTCCCGGGGATCGGCTTTGCCATCAACTGCTGCAAACCCTTGACCCGTCCCAGGCCGAGGATCTGATCGAGAAGGTGATTGCGGAAATCGCCAAGGTCTGGTCTTTCAATCGCGCTGCCGGACCCGGACTGGAGCTGGCCATCGACGGCCAGCTTTCCAACTGGGTCAGTCAGTCGAAACTCTTCTATATCGATACGAGTACGCCCCTGTTTCGAAAAAACGGTCTGGAGCAGCAGGATCCCGAGCTGTTACTGCAGAGCGCTCCCGGTTTCTTGCGATGGATCATCCGCTTGTTTTTCCTGAAGGATGTCATGAACCGATATTATCATCCACGGCTGGTGTTTACGGATCTTGCCGCCAATCTTTTCAAGGAGCAACGGCCGGATCTGTTACCCCAGACCGTTTCCGTCATCAATCGATTTCTGGACCGGGAAGAGCCACCCCTGACGGTTGATGAGGTTCAAAAATACTACCGGGAAGACAAGTTGATCTGGACTATTTTCCTGGCCTTTCGACGGATCGACCGGCTGCTCAAAACCAAGATGTTGCGCCGCCGGTATGAGTTTATTCTGCCCGGAAAAATCAAGCGATAGGAACGACAAACACCCTTCCGTCGATTGACTACATATCGGATTTGAACAATTGATCGGTTTCGGTGACCGTTTTGGATGTCTGGGTAAATTCGGTGGGCACGGTCCCCTCCTTGAAACATTCAAAGCGGGTGTGTTCGGACTCCGGGATCGGTAATTTGCCGGTATCGGCGTCTATCTTGGAAAAAACCACACCTTCCGGAACCTGAAATACCTGCATGGGCTTGTCCGCCAGAATCCGTTTCATAAATCCAAGCCAGATGGGACTTGCCGCCCGGGAACCGGTTTCGCCTTTTCCAAGGGATCGCTCGTTGTCGAACCCCACCCAGGTCCCGGTGACGAAGCTGGGGGTATAACCGACAAACCAGGCATCATTCAGGTTGTTGGTCGTTCCCGTTTTTCCCGCCACCGGACGGTTCAGGGCAAGGACCCGCCGACCCGTACCGCGTTTGACAACCCCCTCCAGCAAATTGGTCATGATATAGGCGGTGCTCTTGTCAATGACCTTTTCCCGTTTGGGAATGATCTCCTCCATGACGCTGCCATCCCGATTCGCTACCTTGGTAACGAAGACAGGCTCCACCAGATACCCCTGATTTGCGAAAACGGAATAGGCATTGACCAGTTCCAACAAGGACAGACCGGAAGAACCCAGGGCGATGGACAGATCCGGGTTTAAATTCGAGGAAATACCCAGTTTGCGGGCATACCGGATTGCATAGTCGATTCCGATGTCATTCAGGATCTTGATCGTAACGATATTCTTTGATTTCTCCAGCGCATCACGGAACAAGGTGGGACCGAAAAATTTACCTTCGTAATTTTTCGGTTTCCAGGTGGTGTCGCGCTCCTTGTCCCGGAAAATGATGGGGGTATCGAGTATCATGGTCGCCGGTGTAAAATCCTTATCCAAGGCCGCGGCATAAATAATCGGTTTAAACGCCGATCCCGGTTGCCGCCGGGATTGGACCGCGCGATTGAACTGGTTGTTTTTGAAATCATTGCCGCCCACCATGGCCTTGACATGCCCGGTTTCCGTCTCGATGCACAACAAGGCGGACTGAACTTCCGGTTGCTGCTCCAACGCGCACTCCCAGAGGTTATCTTCCGATCGACCCTTGATTTTTACCAGAATGACATCACCGAAACCCAGGGCTTTCCCGGGACGCGTCAAGGGTTCGGCGCCCGTTTGGGAATAGGCTTTCTTGGCCCAGGCCATTTCTTGGAGGGGTATCGCGCCCTGGTCGCCGCCGATGCGAACCAAAACCCGATTTTCCACATCGTCCACGGCAATCACGATCGCTTCGGTGATGGCGTTGACCATGAGTGGATTCTCTTTCAACCGGGCGGCAATGGTCTGCGCATACCCTTCAATTTCCGACGTGGTCAAATGTTTCAGCGGTCCCCGATATCCCTGGCGTTTATCGAGTTCCCGCAATCCGATTGTAATTTCCTCCTGTGCCGCCCGCTGCATATCGATATTGACGGCTGTGTAAATTTTCAACCCAGCGGTATACAACTGGTCCATGCCATATTTTTTTTCCACATACTGACGGACATATTCCGTATAAAACGGTACTTTTTCAATATACCAATTTCGACGCGGCTTGATGTCGAGCCCGGTATTGATGGCTTCGGTCGCTTCGATATTGGTGATAAATCCTTCCGCCACCATTCGGTTCAACACATAAATTTGTCTTTTCTGAGCCCTTTCCGGGTATTTGAAAGGAGAATATTTGCTGGGCGCCTGGGGCAATCCGGCCAGGATGGCGCATTCCGCAAGACTCAATTCGGACACGGATTTGCCGAAATAATTTTCCGCCGCCGCCTGAACGCCATAAGCGCCGTGCCCCAGATATATCTGGTTCAGGTACAGATAGAGAATTTCGTCTTTTGAAAAAAGCTTGTCGATTCGATAGGAAAGAATGGCCTCTTTGATTTTCCGGGTATAGCTCCGCTCCGGAGTCAGCAGAAACGATTTGGTGACCTGCTGGGTAATGGTGCTGCCGCCCTGAACGATGGCTCCCGCTTCGATGTTCTTGAACATGGCCCTTACGACACTGATCAAATCGATCCCTTCATGGACATAGAACCTGGCGTCCTCGGCGGCAATGAACGCCTTGATCAATTTATCCGGAATTTGTGAAAGGGGCACCACGATTCTGCGTTCCTTGTAAAATTCAGCGATCTTACGCCCGTCGTCCGAAAATACCGTGGTGATCACCGGCGGCCGGTAGTCCTTCAGACTGGTGATCTGGGGCAGATCTTTCTGTAACTGATGATACAAAAACGCCAAGGTCGCCCCACCGCTGATGAGCAGAACCAGAAACAGGAGGACGGCAATTCGGAGAAGCCTGGAAAAAAAACCGCCCTTGTTCTTCCGCCCGCGCTTTTCGATGATTTCAGCTGTCGTTTTCGGTTTGTCCATTGTTGAATCCCGCTCTCTGTTTCCGCATCCCGCGATAGGTTGTTCGATCCATCTCTGGGGATCACCTCCGCCCATACGTAATTTTTTGTTTTTATCAGATATCCGTCATTGAAGCAAGCGGCGACTCGCCCGCTGACCGTTCCCCTTCTCGGATTCGCACTTGTATTTTTTTTTTGCTTTATCCATAATCGGCGACAAACCATTTGAACGGATCATCCATCGTGTTCTTTCCGTATAACCATCGTTGACAAAGGATTTGTACACCATGCGAAAAAAAACCCCAACATACCTGTCCGGAATACCGTTTCTCGTTACCCATTGCCGACTCTTTGCTGCCATTGCCCTACTGGTTCTGATCGTCGGCTGTGGAGCGACCAAAATCAACCTCTTTCCGGACGACACCGAGCCGCTTCAGGAATTTACCCTGCAGGGAAAAGACGACGGCAAGATTTTGCTGCTGCCCGTCAAAGGGGAAATTTCCGATGAGGCTCGCGACGGCATATTCAAACCCGGCCCCAGCATGCTGCAGGAGTTTATTTCGCAGTTGCGGAAAGCGGAGAAAGACAAGGAGATCAAAGCCATCCTACTGAAAATCGACTCCCCCGGCGGCACCGCAACGGCGAGCGATATCATTTATAACGAATTGCTCCGCTACAAAGAAAAAACAGGCGTAAAAATCGTGGTATCCATGATGGACCTGGCCGCTTCCGGCGGTTATTATATCTCCCTTCCGGCGGATTATATCATGGCCCACCCCACAACCGTTACCGGCTCCGTCGGGGTGATCCATCTGCGGCCGGAGTTCTTTGGGTTGATGAAAAAAATCGGCGTGGGTGTCAGCGTTAATAAATCCGGTCAAAACAAGGACATGGGATCACCTTTTCGGGAAATAACGGAAGAAGAAACGGAACTGTTCCAGAACCTGATCGGCAAACTCGGCATGCGCTTTATCAATCTGGTTGAAAAACACAGGAAGCTGTCGCCGACGGCGCTTGAAGAAGTCGCCACCGCCCGGGTCTTCGTGGCGGATGACGCCTTGAAGCTGGGCCTTATCGATGAAATCGGCTACATCGACAACGCTGTCGCACAGGCGCAGAAAATGGCCGGTCTTACCAAGGATCCCAAGCTGATCGTCTATCGCCGTTCCAGCTATCCCAATGACAATGCCTATAATACTACGATGAATCAATACCCGGTGGGGAAACCGGCGCTCATCGATCTCGGGGCGCTCAATTCGTTCACCCACATGCAGGCGGGCTTTTATTACATCTGGCCCGGTGCGGTTGCTCAGCCATAGGAACCGTTACCAATGGTTAAACCAAAAAATAACCGCCCGCTGCGCTCAGGAACGCAATGGGACGCCAAGAAAAAAGATAGGGGAGATATCGGATTTATTGAAAAACGCTGCCGCCGCCCTGTTTTTTTTGCTGTTGCGACTTTTCCGCTTCTTGTTGCAGCAGCTGCCGGAGCCGGGTCGTGAAAACGATCATGATATAATTCTCCGGTTTTCCATACCGGCCGGCGAAACGGGTGATGATAAACGCGTCCTGGTGCTGCCGCCAGATCAGAGAGGTCCCCTCGCCGTCTGCCAGGGATATCTGTTGCGGCGTGCCGAATTTTTCCGTCACCTCCTGGATGAGATCCGGTATCTCCCGTTTGGCGACCGTCTTGATCACCAGGGGATGACCGGAGCGATTCATATGGATCAGCTCCACATAATCAAAAATTGATTGCCCTTGCTGGGGATACCGGAAGGTCAGCTTGGTGACCGGGTATTCTTTCCGGACCACGTCATTGAGGTTCAACTGCTGATCCAGAGCCGCCAGCTCCGGGTAGTACCGCTTCAAAAACCCCTTGTATTTGATCTCAAGGCTGATCGGACTGCTGCGATCCACGGCTTCAGACCCCAGCGTCCGGTTCAGCTTTGAGAGGACATCCGCATCAACCACCGTGTTGACGCCGATTTCCATGAAACGGAAAGATTCCGGCAGTGATTCATCCCCGGCGTCTTGGGGGCGCCTGTCGCACCCGCCCGTCAAACCGAGGATCAGGAAAAGGCAAAGCACGGCGGAAACGAATTTTCGGTTATGAATCATTGTGTTCAGGTCCATTTCAGCCATTACGGTTGTCATGTCGCGCCGGCTATCGAGTTGTGTTCATCCAGGGCCCGACTCATTTTTCTCAGACATGCGTTCAATGTGGCATGTCGACAGGCAAAATTCAAGCGCAGAAATCCCGGGGCAGCAATTCTAACTGAACAGCCAAATGGCCTAAGGCGGGACTGATAGGCAGGGGATGAAGCCTTGGACTGACGGATGGTACTCTGTTTTTCATCGTTCGGCGAACGAATTTTGGAAAAATGCAACAAAGATAGGGCGCGG
>JBGSLR010000085.1:0-10292 GCA_041740615.1 Desulfobacterales bacterium | reverse complement strand
GGGCTTCCAAGGCAACTTTTGCCTTAAATGACGGTGCATGGTTCCTTCTTGGTCGTTTGCTCATACGTCGATCCTCCTTGAGGTCATTGTAGAACAGTTTTCACACTTATGCACCTGTCCAGTTTTTCCCGAACCGCTCTATATTTTTCCACCAATTTTCGGGCGACGATGGTTTCAGAATCATATACGATGACGATTTTCGGGCCATCGTGTCCGGAAACTTGATGGGGAACGTTGGCGTTCAGAATCATCGTACGATGGCGAAAGATCCGCCCTTCGCTTTCCAGATGTATGGGCCCATTCATTCCGATAAATAGTTCCACGCCATGATGTTTGTGCATCACGGTATCGGGCGTGAATCCGGCGAATAGCGCATGGTCATTCCAGAAATAGAGACTGGCGACGGTCGTATCGATATCGTTTTTCATTGTCATTTCTAACCATCGCACGAACATCCGGATGATTCCGGATACAAGGCGTCCTATCTCATTTTCTTTTGAATTGAATTCATCCTGACAATCACCTTCCCATGAAATCAGGCGGCGCCCTGTCCGTTGATGATCATTCTCATTGTCTCCGGTGACGATGTAAAACCCAATTTCTCATACAGGTGTCTTCCCGCATCACTCGCGAAGTTCCATGACGATCCTTTCGTGTCATTTTTTGTTCTCGGCAAACAAATGGGTGCAAGCATAAACCGTCTTGCAAACTATCCATTACGCCGATGTTCCGTAAACTGAAATCCCAAAAACGCAAACCGCCCGTATTCTTCTACCGCGCATGGTCGCCCATGAAATTCCAGCGGTAATTCTCCGATCGTAACACCAGTCTTGCATCCCATACCAAAATAAATTGCTCGTCAAGTTCCAAATTATATCATCAGCCTGTTGTTGCTGTTTATTATGGGAATTGTCTGTTTGACTATCACCATATCGTTTGATAAGCGAAACAAAGCGCAGCCGATGCTTCTGACAAATAATCTCCGGAAATTACTCAAACCAGCGCAAAATAGCCTGTGTCGTATTTTTTCGACCGTGTAGATCGCATCCAGAACATGAAAAGCTGATTTGCCCGGCGTGATGGTGCGGCTCAATTTATCGGCGTTGCTGCCGGGAAAACCGGACATCACGGTCGAGCTGCTGTCTCCGGATATTCAAGTCAACACCCTGCAATGGAACAGTTCGAAGGAAAGGGCAACTATCGGCCAACAGAAACGTGTCACGCTGCCACCGGTCGCCGTTGTTGTCAAAAATGGCCATATCCGTCTACCGTCCGACGGTTTTCTAAAAAATCTGGCTGGCCATGAGCCGCCCCTTGAGATTTTGGATCTGGACGCCACCGTTTCCATCGCGCCCGGTGTGGTGGATATTCAGAGCGTTTGCCGCCTGTCATTTATCGAAAAACTGAATGCGTTCGAATTATCTGTCTACCGGCAATCTGATGCAGCTGTATCATTCCTTCACGGATAAAAAAGCGGGAGCGGAAGCGCAAGCCGAAAACAGGGCGCAATCGGCATACGGCCGCACGGGCCGAACACCATCGTCCGGAGTATCCATTGACGGTTCGATCGATTTTGATTGCAAACAATTTGAGTATACTCCCGAAAAACCAGGGCGATCGCTCGGCGGTCAACCTATGGTATGGAACAATCTTCGAGGAAAAATAACCATCCGCCCGGACGGCAAGGCTGCCGTCAATGTTACCGAAGGCCGGATTTGCGGGGTGACGACTACCGGTATTTTAAGGAAAGCACCGGAACCGGTCTTGATTACCGTTGCAGCGGGCAAACCGGTCAAACAGAATCTATCGGATTTTTTTGGATGCATCGGCCTTGAAAAAAAGTATCTGACCGGCCGTTACCTTCTGAATGCTCAGATCGGAGGTACACCCGGCAACTGGGAAACCGGACATATCATGCTGGAGGCGGAAAAAGGCGTGATGAAAGAAATGTCGGTTCTGTCGAAAGTCCTGACCCTCATCAATGTGAGCGAACTTTTCTCGGTGGATAAACTATCCCATATTTTTTCCAAGGGCTATCCATACACCACATTGAAATTTGCCGGCGACATTTCGGGCAATCGTTTGCACATCAAGAACGCGTACGTGATCGGAGACGGTCTGGATTTTTTTATTTCAGGTTCGGCCGGCTTGAGCGATCGAACCCTGGATCTCATTGTTTATGTAAAACCTTTGAAAACAATTGATTCGCTTATTGCAAAGATCCCTTTGGTGGGCAAAAAGCTTGAGGGGAGAGAAAAAGGCGTCGCTTTCATTCCCATTCAAATCAAAGGCGACCTCGATCATCCGGATGTGGCGATTTATATGGGGCGGTACTTGGACGCTGACAAACGGTATGTGATGGATTTTCTAAAAAGAACCTTATCATTGCCGTCCAAAATGATTGACGCGAAATAACCGGACAAATCGTTTCTTCCTTGAACCCTAAAGGGGAGGGGGAAAACAATGGATTGGATCACCCTCACCCCACTCCTCTCCCGTCAAGGGAGAGGGAGGATACAAACTTTCCGTTCAGGCACCGAATAGTGATCATTTTATGTGATGATGCATTGTCATTTGCGCTTTGGTTGGATCCCCTTGGGATTGCCGGAGGCGAATGTCGGAAAAATGTTGCTTTTTGTTTTCACGATCAAGACAATAATTGTCCCCACCAACAACAATGAAGTGACGCCCAAAGCCGGGAAGACCGCGGGCAATCCCAAGCGGACTTCGATGGCTTCCACCATCTTGACCGCGACAGCGCCGACGCCGAAGGTCAGTACAAATTTACTACCGAATGCGGAGTGATGATAGCGTTTCGGCGTGAAATTCGCCACCAGCGTATTTTCGATGGGCTGCATGCCGAGCAGGAAAAAGAAGAAGACAATGGCCAGAGCCAAGAGCGGCAGATCCCATGCCAGGGCCATCAAACAGGCGGCCGGGATCGTCATGGCGTGAAAAAGCAGGTAACCGTACCGGAGATCGTATCGTTCCGCCGCGTGTCCGCCCGCGTATTGTCCGAGCATGCCGATAATGAAAATCAGGGTTGTGGCGGCGGTGGCCATCAGGTTTTTGGACAGCGACGCCGTTATCAGGGCATTCAGGCATTGAAACAGGTCCCCGGCTCGCAACTCGAAGTAGGTGGGCAGAATCAACGTTCCGCCCCGATAGACCACTCCGCCCAACATCATGGCCACCAGCAGAATCAGAAAGGCGCGCAGATCCCCGTTCTTGTCGGCGAACTCCTTTCCCTCGCCGGTATGCGCGGGCTTCAGGGGGAAAAAGAGCATCAGCAGCAGGCCCCCGGCATTCAGAAATCCGAGAACGACATACGCTGCCCGGGCTCCCCACAGCCAGTTGACAAAACCGGTGACCAGCGGGGCCGTGGCCAGACCGAGATTCCCGAATATGCCATTATAGCCCATTGCGATACTGACGCGTTGAACCTCCTTGGAAATGAGTCCCAGACCCACCGGATGATAAATTCCGGAGAACAGTCCGATAACGGCAAGGGAGATGGTCAGCATCGAAGGCGAATCGATAAAGACAGCGGCGGAAAAAGCGCCCAGGCTTGCGCCGATATAAAAAATGGGAAAAAAGATGCCTCCGCCCCACCGGTCCGCCGCAAGACCCCAAGGCAACGCTGTCAGGCCGAAAAAAAGATACATCCAGAAGGAGATGCCGAGCACCGCCGCCATCTCGAGATGCAGACGGCCGACCAGGGGCAACACAAGGGCGGGAAACACCAACATGTTGAAATGGGCCATGAAGTGACCGAAGCAGGTGGACATCATGATATTGCGTTCATGCCGGGTCATATCCATGATTCTTGCCCTCCATTATGGCCGCAGTTCGCCGACAGGGCGATGGCCTCCGCGTGCCAGGCGGCCGTCATTGATTCAATATCCAAAACCGGGGTAGCTGTCAACACGAGGCGGCGCATCTTCCTTTCATGCCAACCCTTTGGCCTTGACGGCACAATGTGCCTTCCCGTATAGTATCCGAAAAACAACATTGATATCGAACCGGGTAACCGATACGGCTATTTTTTTTCGGATGGACCGATGAATATCCTCAAGAACGTTTGCCGATGGATCGATTTGCTGAATGAGTGGACCGGGCGCTTGGTGGCCTGGGTGACGTTATTCCTCGTCGTCATTGTCTTCATCGATGTACTGATGCGCTATCTTTTAAGCATCAGCTTCGTCTTTACCCAAGAACTGGAATGGCATTTATTCGCCTTTGTTTTTTTGATGGGCGGCGGCGCCACCCTTCTGAAAGACGGACATGTCCGCGTGGATATTTTATACCAGCGGATGGATGCCAAGAGGCAAGCCTGGGTGAATGTTCTCGGCGTGCTCCTTTTCCTGATACCGGGCTGCTGTATGATTATCGCCACCTCGATGAAATTCGTCATGAGCGCCTGGTCCGTGATGGAAGGTTCGCCCGACCCCGGCGGCATCCCATACCGGTTTATCATCAAATCCGCCATCCCGGCGGGCTTCATCCTCATCCTGTTGCAAGGGATTTCTTTGGGAATGAAAAGTTTCTTCACAATCATCGGAATTGATCTGACGACGGAACGAGAATCCTGATGGAATATCTACCCGCCTGGATGTTTTTGGCCTTGACGATTTTACTGATGGCCGGTTTTCCGGTAACGTTTACATTGATGGGAACGGCCCTTTGTTTCGGCCTCATCGGTTTCGGCTGGAATTTCTTCAACCTGCTGCCGCTCCGCATCTGGGGCGTCATGAGCAATGTCACCCTGATGGCGGTACCGCTTTTTGTGTTCATGGGCGTTATGCTGGAACGCTCCGGGCTCGCCGAAGAACTCCTCGACACCATGGGCCTCCTATTCGGCCGAATCCGCGGCGGATTGGCCATATCGGTGGTGGTGGTCGGCGCCCTGCTGGGTGCTTCCACGGGAATCGTCGGCGCGACGGTGGTCACCATGGGGCTGCTGGCGGTACCCGCCATGCTCAAACGCGGATACCAAAAGGAACTGGTCACCGGAACCGTTTCCGCCTCCGGAACCCTGGGACAGATCATCCCGCCGAGCATCGTGTTGGTTCTCATCGGCGATATCGTGGGGGTTCCCATTGGCGATCTCTTTATCGGCGCCATTTTACCCGGACTCGTCTTGGTTGGACTCTATATTCTCTACATTCTTGTCGCGGCGTTTCTCCGGCCCGATATCGCTCCCGCCATTTCCGCCGAAGAACGCGACGCCCTTACCCCCGCGTTATTGGTGAAAAAAATGGGTCGGGCGCTTTTCCCTCCTCTGTTTCTGATGGTCGCGGTGCTCGGCTCCATATTCGCGGGGATTGCGTCACCCACGGAAGCCGCTGCCGTCGGGGCGGTTGGATCAACGGCCCTGACCATCATCAATCGCAAGTTCAGTTTAAAAATCCTGCAGGATGTCATGAACTCCACCATGCAACTGACGTGCATGGTGTTTATCATCCTGGTGGGCGCCGCGGCGTTCGGTTTGGTATTTCGGGGCATGGGCGGTGATGGGCTTGTCCGGGAGTTTCTCGGTGGCATCGCCGCTACCCACGGCAAGTGGGTGGTGCTGTCGATTGTCATGGGCCTTATTTTCGTTATCGGCTTTTTCCTCGATTTCATCGAAATTACGTTCATTCACGTTCCATTGCTGGCGCCCATCATGATCGAGTTCGGATTCGATCCGCTCTGGTTCTGCATTCTGATCGCCGTCAATCTCCAAACTTCCTTCATGACCCCCCCCTTCGGGTTTTCCCTGTTCTACCTGAAAGCGGTGACACCTCCGGAAATCAAGACCGGTCACATATATCGAGGAATCGTGCCATTTGTCGTGTTTCAGCTCATCGGGCTGTTGATTGTCATATTCTTCCCGGTGCTGGTCACCTGGTTACCGAAAATCGTATTCAGTCAATAGGAGCAGGTATTTATTCCGATGGTCTTTACAACATCAACCCGAACCAGTTGAAAGGAGCCGATGTGTATGAAGAGACGTGATTTCCTGAAAACGGCAGGGAAGACAGCGGCGGCCACCGCGGTTGCTTCGGCGATTGCGGCGCCCGCTGTTTGGGCAAAGGGCGGTACCATCCAGTGGAAAATGGTGACCACCTGGCCACCGAATTTCCCGGTGCTGCAAATCGGCGCGGAGCGATTTGCCAAACGGGTGGAGGAGGCAAGCGGCGGAAAGATCAAAATCCAGGTGTTCGCCGGTGGCGAGCTGGTGCCCCCGTTGGGAGTTTTCGATGCGGTTTCCGATGGCACCGTGCAAGTCGGCAGCGGGGCCTCATACTACTGGGCCGGAAAAGTTCCGGCCGCGCAATGGTTCTCCGCCGTTCCCTTCGGCTTCAACGCTCAGGGCATCAATGCCTGGTTTTACAGCGGGGGAGGCTTGAAACTGTGGGAGGAAGTTTACGCCCCCTTCAATCTCGTCCCCCGTCCGCAGGGGAATACTGGTGTCCAGATGGGCGGTTGGTTCCGCAAGGAAATGAAAAGCATCGAAGACTTCAAGGGGTTGAAAATGAGGATTCCCGGCCTGGGTGGGAAGGTCGTGGCCAAAGCGGGCGGAACCGTTGTTCTGCTTCCCGGCTCCGAGATTTTTACCTCATTGGAACGGGGCGTCATCGACGCCACCGAGTGGGTCGGTCCCCTGCATGATCTGCGGATGGGCTTCTATAAGGCGGCCAAATACTATTACTATCCCGGCTGGCATGAACCCGGGACCTGTCTGGAGGTCATTTTCAATAAAAAAGCTTACGACGCACTGCCCAAAGATCTCCAGGCGATCATCGACGCCGTCGCCATGGAAACCAATCTGTGGAGTCTATCGGAATTCGAGGCCCGCAACGGCGCGGCGCTGCAGGAGCTGATCACCCAGCATAAAGTCAATCTGGTCCGCTTCCCGGACGAAATGCTGGATGCCTTGAACAAAATGGCCCAGGAAACCCTGGAGGAAGAAGCCGCCAAAGACGCCGCTTCCCGGAAAGTTCATGAGGCCTTCAAAAAATTTAAAAACCAGATAGGCGCTTGGGGCTCCATATCGGAAAAAGCCTACTATGACACCATCGCCGAAAAGTATTCGTTAAAAGCATAACCTCATCCCGATGCCGGCCGGTGACCAAACGCCGGCCGGCATCGCTTTTGAAAACCCCTTGGGAGAGCCTATGATCCCACACATCCAAAAAATCCTGTTTCCGACGGATCTTTCGGAAAACGCACGTCATGCGTTTCAATACGCCATCAGTCTGGCTCATGCATATAACGCCAAAATAACCGTGATGCATGTCCTGGAAGAACTGTCGCCCAGTACCCTGACCATTGTCAAGGAAATCGTCGGGGACCAGCGGTGGTCGGAACTCAAAAGGGAAAACGAAGGGCGGGTAATGGCCGCCGTTGAAAAACGGTTGACAGACTTTTGCGACGAAATCAGCCGCGACCAGCCCGAGTGCCCTTTTATCATAGAAGATATCATCGTTCTGGCCGGTCATCCGGTGGACCAGATCATAACCCGGGCCGAAAAGCATTCCTTTGATTTAATCGTCATGGGCTCCCACGGTCATGGCACCCTGACCGAGGCCATGCTTGGCAGCACCTCCCAACGCGTCATCCGGAGAAGCCGAAAACCGGTCTTGACAGTGCGTGCGCCGGATAAGGGTTGAAAACCGTTTTCTCTGAAGGACACCGAAATGAACTATCCTGAAATGCAGCAGATGTTGATGCAGGAATTGCGCCTTTACCATTATCCCATCGCGGTGAAATTTTTCTTTGATCAAACCGCCGTGAAGTCCTTTACGGCATCCGCCGACATCTATCATCAACCAGCCAAACCCATGACGTTCTGTCAATGGGAGATCGCCGCCCGGATGAAAGGCCAGGTGGTTTACAGCGGCCCGGAAGGACTGGGTTGCGGAAATGCCCGCTACACCTTCGGCTGGAAGGAGTTGGATGAAGCCGAGATCAAGGGGCACGCCAAGTATACCCGAAATCTGGAACAGGCCGAACGCTTTGTGAAATCCAAGGAGCGGATGACGCAGACAGGACTGATCGGGATCGCCGTGGCTCCTCTGGCCAAAGCAGACGTTTTCGGAGGGCCGGACACGGTCCATTTTTATTGCGACAACTTGCAGGCCTACCATCTGGCCGTGGATTACATGGCTGGAACGGACACTCATCCCCTGCGACCAAGCATCGCCATGAACTCCTCGACGTGCGGCGGCAATGTCTGGAGTTATCAGCACCAGGAATTTAACATGCTGCCGGCCTGTTCCGGCAGTTACAACGCCGGCAAAACAGAACGCGGCGAGATCAACGTCATCATTCCAGGTTCCAAAATCGATGCTGTCTGCCTGCGCCTTCTGGAACGGATCAACACCCTCGGCAGCAGCTCCGTAACCAGACCCGGTGATGGTTTCCCGGGTGCGGACATATGCAAGAATTGCCCGCTGATTGTGTTTAAAAAAGGCGTTCGGGAAGCAGAAATGGCCTTGCAACAAAAATGACAAAAAGGGGGGGGTGCCGAACATTTTTTTAAACGTCCGGCTCATAGTCGGCAAAACCGGCGCTGTGGGCGGTGCGGCATCGAGCAGCGAATATCCGTCAAGGACGCTCTTGACCGCCTCGATCAGTCGCAGCCACAACAGGTAGCGCCTGATGTGGGAATGCCGACCTGCTCTTTGAACAAATGAATCTGGCGGATTTCCGAGAGGCAGATGGTCTCTGCGATGAGTTTGGTGGAAATTTTCTTGCGCTCAAGTTCCCGTTTACTTCACAATCTTGAGGATTTCTTTAAACTGCTCACCCTCTGCCACCTTAAGTAGCTCAAATAGAGCGGTTTCGACACTCGTCAAGCGGACACCACAATCTCTCATTTTCTGGAAACCGATTTCCTTGTTTTCCAAATTTCGTGAGGATACAGCGTCAGTCGCAACTTGAACCTCATACCCTAGATCCACAAGATCTGCTGCTGTTTGATAAACGCAGACGTGTGCTTCAATACCTGCAACTAAGACCTGTTTACGATTCAAAGCTTTCAGCGCTCGCACAAAGCGGTCATTCCGACAACTACTAAAGCTCATCTTGCTGATAGGTTGAATATTGGATAGGATGTCTGCAATTTCAGGGATGGTCGGTCCCAGGCCTCGAGGATTTTGCTCTACCCAGAGAATCGGAATTCCTAAAACCTGAATCCCTTTGATTATCTTCTGCACGTTCTTGAACAGAAGTTCTTTCCCATGCATCAAGTTTGCTAAGCTGCCTTGAATATCAACAATCAATAAGGTGACATTTTCAATGTTGAGCATGAAATATTCCCCTCTTTGACATTTCATTGTAAAGTCCAATTAGAATTAAACCCAGTAGGCCTACGAACACGCTCCGCTTGAGCGGGCTTTTGCGGAGCGGCAGCGTAGCAAAAGTCACTCTCAAAGCGGTTGTTGGGCTGTTGATCTATCTTAATGAACTGCTTCCGCGTGTAGTTTTAGGCCAAGCGCACCTATAACCTTAAGAATTGTATCAAAATTTGGACTTCTTTCTCCTGAGAGGGCCTTGTAAAGACTTTCACGAGACAAACCGGCATCACGTGCCACTTGAGACATGCCTTTGGCCCGTGCTATATCTCCCAAAGCTTTGGCAATAAAGGCAGCATCGCCATTTGCCTCCTCAATGCAAGCTTCTAGATAAGCAGCCATCTCCTCTGGAGTTCGAAGATGTTCTGCAACATCGTATCGGGTTGTAATGGTTTTAGCCATAATTGTCTCCTATAAATTCTTTGCCAGCCGTAAAGCGGTTTTTATATCTTTTGCCTGCGTGCGCTTATCACCACCTGCTAAAATAATTATCAACTTACGTCCATGTTTTTTATATTACACACGATATCCGGGACCATAATCAACACGTAATTCTGAAATACCTTCGCCAACTGGCTTAACATCACCAGGGTTACCGGCAGCCAGTCGCTCTATTCGAACAAGTATGCGAGCACGTGCACGAATATCATTTAATTCATCAATCCATTTGGCGAAAGTTTCTGTTTTGCGAATTTCAATCATGACCGAACTGTTTCCCAAAGGCTACACATTGTCAATATTTTTAGTGAATTTAACGAGGAGCCTTCAGCAGCGCTCCCCTTGCGTTCGCTGAAAGGCGAGGTTGCGTTCTTACAAGCCATCTCAAAAAAAGGATTTTGGCTCAAGATCGAGGCGGATTCGAGTTTCAAACCGGAGGCATACGCTTGTATGTCGAGGATTTGAAACCCGAATCCAACAAAGAGATGGGGGCAAAAGACTTTTTTGAGATGG